>NZ_JAAFYZ010000014.1 GCF_018274385.1 Catenulispora pinistramenti
CGCGGACTTTACCCCCGGACACCGGTGCTGTACCCCCCGGGCTGACGACGCGACCGTGGGGAACGGACCGCACCACCTCAGGGACCGCAGCCGCTGAGACTCACCCGGCCACCCGAGGGAACCGCGCAAGTTTCCCTGAGGTTGTCGAGGCCCGCCGGAGGCCCGGCTCTTCATCACAGTTCTTGATCTTGCTGTTGATTTTGACTGTGCCCTTGTTCTGACTTGCTGGAGTTGAAGAGGCCTGAGGTGGGGCGGGGTTGTGAACGCGAGAACCGGCAGCCGACAAACACACCTGCCACCCTGAACCCCGAACCGGCACAACTATGACCGAAGGCCGTAAAAAGCCTTTGAGGCCCAAAAACTAACCGCAACCTACAAACCAGAACCACCGCACGAAGACCCTCAGGCCCTCGTGCGAGAAGTCGTCGGCCGCACCCGCACCGCACGCACCACGCCGCACCGCCCCACGCCAACAACGCTCCGGCGGCTGCGCGATGGTCGGTCGCGCGCCGAGATCGCAGCGGCACCGAGAGCGGCGGCGGCCCGGGCGCAGGCGGCAGTTGCCGCAGCCGCTCTCGGTGCCGCTGCCGCTGCCGCCCGGCAAGCCGAGGCCGCGTGAACTGTCTTCCGAGCCGCCGAGTTCCCGAGCCCTGGCCGCCGCTCAACACCGATCGCGCTTCTGCTATCCCCGCCGGAATGCGGCTTCCAGCGAGCGCGTGCCGTACTCCCAGAAGTTGTCGGCGACGTTGACTGTCTCGCCGGGGCGCACGATCTGGTCGATCCGGTCCAGTACGTCCGTGCTCAGCTCGACCCCGTCCGCGGCCAGGTAGCCGTGCAGGTGCTCCATCGTGCGGGGGCCGATGATGGCCGAGCTGACTGCGGGGTGCCGCGTGGTGAATGCGGTCGCCAGTTGGACCAGCGTCAGACCGGCCTCATCGGCGAGGGCGCCGAGGGCGTCGGCGGCGGCGAACTTGGCGGCGTTGGCCGGGGCGGTGGCGTCGTAGGTGGCGGCGCTTCGGGCGCGGGCGGGGGAGCCGGGGCCGGTGATCTGGGCGCCGGTGCGGTACTTGCCTGAGAGCCAGCCGCCGGCCAGCGGGCTGTAGGCCAGGACGCCCAGGCCGTGGCGGGCGGCGGTGGGGAGCAGGTCGTATTCGATTGCCCGGGTGAGGATCGAATACGGCGCCTGCTCGCTGCGCATCCGGCCGAAGCCGCGGCGGTCGGCGACCCACTGTGCCTCCACGATCTGCGAGGCGGGCACTTTGGAGGCGCCGAAGGACCGGATCTTGCCGGCGCGGACCAGATCGGTGAGGGCGCCGAGGGTCTCGTCGATGTCGGTGAACGGGTCCGGGGCTCCGAGTTGGTACAGGTCGATGTAGTCGGTGCCGAGGCGGCGCAGTGAGCCCTCGACGGCGCGCGTGATCCAGCGCCGCGAGCCGCCGCGGTGGTTCGGGTCGCCGCCGAAGGAGACCCCGAACTTGACGGCCAGGATCACCTCGTCCCGGCGTCCGTCGGCCAGCGCCTTGCCCAGGATCTCCTCCGACTCGCCGTTCGAGTAGCCGTCCGCGGTGTCGATGGTGGTGATCCCGGCGTCCAGCGCCGCGTGGACGATCCGGATCGCGTCGTCGTGGTCGGGGTTGCCGAAGGCGCCGAACATCATCGCGCCGAGTGTGAGCCTGCTGACCGAGATTCCGGTGGCTCCGAGTGGTCGGTAGTCCATGAGGACTCCTTTCGCCGGCCGTGGGCAGGGCTCCGGCAGGCGGGTAGGCTGGGATCGAAGCGAAGCGGATAGGCTTTCCACTTCACCCTAGAACCGAAACGGATAGGCTGTCCACTTGACCACGGAACCGACCCCGAAGCCGCTGCCCCCGGCAGCGCGCCGCACCGACGCCGAACGCAACCGCGCCAAGATCCTCACCGCGGCCCGCGAGGCGTTCGCCGATCCGGACGCCGAGGTGTCGATGGCGGAGGTCGCCCGGCGGGCCGGCGTCGGCATGGCCACCCTGTATCGCAACTATCCCGGCCGTCCCGAGCTGCTTCAGGCCCTCTACGCCGACGAGGTGGACGCCATCTGTCAGGCTGCTGAGGCCGCCGACGGCCAGTCGCCGGGCGAGGCGTTGCAAGCCTGGCTGCGGCAGCTGTTCACCTTCTTCGCCGGCAAGCGCCACCTCGCCGCCGAACTGCTCAAGCACACCGACCGGGGCGACCCGTTGTTCGACGGCGGCCGCGCCGGGGTCGTCGCGGCCGGGGCACCGCTTCTCGCGGCGGCCCAGGCCGCCGGCACCATCCGGGGCGACCTCGACATCGAGCAGGTCCTCGACCTCGTCCACGCGGTCGCCACGATCCGCGGCGACCCGGCCCGCGTCCAGCCGCTGCTGCAAGCGGCGCTGGACGGGCTCCGCGGCCTGAAGGCGGGCTGATCCCAGGCTGGTCCCGGTCCCGTCCCCGTACGGCTTGTTTACGCTGTCAGCCATGCGAGGAGATTCCACGGCCCCGAACGCCGACGAGCAGCGCGTCCCGGACCGGGCCGAACGGACTCGCGGCCCGCGGCGGGCGCTGGTGGAGGCGGAGATCCTGGACGAAGCGGCGCGGCTGTTCGCCACCCGGGGTTTCGCCGCGACCAGCATGCAGGAGATCGCGACCGCCCTCGGAACGAGCCGTCCGGCGCTCTACCACTACTTCACCGGGAAGGACGAGATCCTCACCCGCCTGGTTCAAGGGCTGGCGGACGATTCGCGCCGCGCGCTGGACCAGGCCGCGGCGGTCCGGGGCGGTGCCGAGGAGCGGCTGGCCGGCCTGGTCTGTGCGCTGGCCGCGCCGATCGCCGCCGCGCCGCTGCGGGCCCGGCTCATCCGCAGCAGCCTCATCGAGCTGCTCGACCTGGACGGCCAGTTCGCCGCCGTGCGCGACGAGGTCCTACTGGCGGTCTCCGGCGTGATCGACGAGGGCTGCGAATCCGGGGAGTTCCGGCGCTGCGACGGCCGGGTCGTGGCGTTCTCGATCCTAGGCATGATCAACTGGCTGGCCTGGTGGTACGACCCGGCCACGGGACCCTCGCCGGAGGCGTTGACCGGCGAACTCTCCGAGTCGGCCCTGGCCATGGTCCGTGCGCAGACCGCCGATCACGGCCCGGTCGGCGTCTCGGGCGCGATCGCCGCGATGCGCCGTGACCTGGACTTTCTTGAGCGCACGGTGTGCGGTGACGGCAGCGTGACGAAATCCTGACGGCTGCGTAGATTATTCTACAACCGTGTTGACAGCAGAGACTGTCAACGCCAACCTGGACGTATGAACGTTCTTCTTCACCCCACGAATTCCTCGGCCATGGAATGGAACACCCCGGCGGAGTGACGGCGGCATGACAGATCATCGGAAGGGTCATAAGGGCATGCAGTCGGTCGTGATCATCGGGGCCACGCAGGGAACCGGTAAGGCACTGGCAGCCGAGTACGCGCGGCGCGGCGCGGACGTCGTGATCACCGGGCGCAGCGCGGAACGGGCCGCCGATGTGGCGGCCGAACTCGCCAAGGACGTGCCGGGCACCGTCGCCGGCCTGGCCCTGGACCTGACCGCCCCGGCCGACATCGCCGACCGGCTGGCGCCGATCGAGCGGGTCGACCGGCTCGCCCTGGTCGGCGTGGTCCGGGACCGCAACACCATGGCGGCCTACAACGTGGCCAAGGCCGGCGAACTGGCCGTCACCAAGGTCGTCGGCTACACCGCGGTCGCCAGCGCGCTCGCCCCGCGCATGGCCCAGGACGCCTCGGTCCTGCTGTTCGGCGGCGTGGCCAAGGACTACCCCTACTTCGGATCGACCACCGTGTCCGCGGTGAACGCCGCGGTCACCGGGCTCGTGCGCATGATGAGCCACGAACTCGCCCCGGTCCGGGTCAACGCGCTCCATCCCGGGATGATCGAGGACAGCCCGTTCTGGACGGAGAACGCCGACGCGGCGGCGGCCATCGTGGACAGCGCCCGCAGCGCGTCGCTGACCGGGCGGCTCGGCACTATGGACGAGGTCGTCGACGCCTGCCTGTTCCTGCTGGAGAATGCTTGGGCCAACGGCGTCGATCTGTCTTTGGACGGTGGCCGGCGCTTCTGAGGTCGACGTCTCAGGCGACCAGGCGACGTCTCAGGCGACGTCTCGCGCGACGGCCGTCATGCGTTCGTCGTAGCCCGTCTCGGGATTGACGACGCGGCCGGCGGCCCACCAGTTCTCGCGGGCGGTCTCCTGGATCACCAGCATGAAGTCCTCCTCGGGGACGTCGGCGTACAACCGGAGGTTGGCGACGATCGCTTGGAAGAGCTCGTTCTTCTGCTCCGGCGTGCGCTGGTTGAAGGCGAGCTGGATGAACATGGTGCGCTCACCGCGGCGGATGCCGAAGACGACCGGCTGGATGACGAAGTTCTCGGGGGCGACTTCGTGGAAGACGTGGAACTGATCGTCCTGGGGGATCTTCAGCACGTCGACCATGGACTTGTGCAGGGCTTCGGAGATGAGGCGGCGGTGTTCGGGGGTGGTGCCCTGGCGGAGGTAGATGTTGATCAGGGGCATGATTTGCCTTTCTGGTGCTGAGTGACAGCTGCGCGAGCGTCAGGCGTCAGGCGTCAGGCGTCAGGCGTCAGGCGTCACGCGCTCACGCTCTCGACGCTAGAGACAGCGTGGGCATTCCGCCAACGAATGTCCGGCATGCTGGATATGCTGTCTCCTCATGGACATCTCCTCATGGACATGACGCTGGTCGGGCTGCGGGTCCTGCGCGAGGTGGCCGAGCGAGGCACCTTCACCGCCGCGGCCGAGGCGCTGGGCTACACGCAGTCGGCCGTCTCCCGGCAGGTGGCCACCCTGGAACAGGCGACCGGGGCCCGGCTGTTCGATCGCTATCCCGGAGGCGTGCGGCTGACCAGCGCGGGGCAGGCGTTGCTGCGGCACGCGGTCACGGCCTTGGAAGCGCTGGAGGCCGCGGATCGGGAGCTGCGCGGGGCGCAGGACGACAGCGGACGCGTGCGGCTCGGGTTCTTCCCGGCGGCCGGGGCGGTCATGGTCGCGAGGGCGCTCGCGGCGCTCCGTCGGCAGCGGCCGCACATTCAGGTCAGCACGCGGGAGGGCACCACTCCCTCGTTGGTGCGGGCGCTGCGGACCGGGGCCCTGGACCTCGCGGTGCTGTCTTCGCGTCCGCCGTACCGGTCGCCGGATACTGACGATCCGCCGCTGCACGTGGAGCCGCTGCTGGAGGATCGTCTGCTGGTCGCGGTGCCGGCTGGCGGGCGCTTCGCGAACAGCGGCGCGAGCGTGACGATCGAGCAGCTGGCGGGGGAGACGTGGATCGCCAGCCCGGCGGGCATCTACGAGCCGCTGCTGGGTGTCTGGCCGGGCCTGCCCGGGCGGCCGCGGGTGCAGCACGCCACCCGCGACTGGCTGACCAAGCTGCATCTGGTCGCTGCCGGGCTGGGGATCACCACGGTGCCGTCGACGATGCTGGCCGCGGTGCCGCCGGGGGTGCGGCTGGTGGAGATCGACGGGGTGCCCGAGGAGCGGCGGCGGGTGAGCCTCGTTCGGCTGCCCGGGGCCGGCCGGGCCTCGGTGGACGCGGTGGCGCTTGCTTTGCGGGACGAGGCCGGGGTGCTGGCTGAGTAGCGTGGGGTGGTTTGCCGATGGCTGACCAGTTGCGGTTGAACACAACGTCGAACACAAAGGAGCCACCAGCGTCGTCCCCCACCCCCCGAGGGTCCGACCGCCGATGGCTCCCAGCTTCCAGCTACCCGCGCCGGCGCAACCACGCGCCGGCGCGGGTCCACCGACCGAGACCGACTACCACCGCGAGGCGATGGCGCCCGTCTTCGGGTTCAGGATGATCTTGTTCCAGATGTCCGGGAAGCTGAAGTCGAACATGTTGCGGATCGACCCGGCGTTGGCGTCGAACGAGCCGTTGCCGACGCGGCCCAGGTTCCAGTTGTTCTCGACGAACTGCAGGATCGAGGCCTGCGAGATCTGGTTGTGGCTGATGTAGTTCTGCTTGCTGTAGGGCGAGATCACCAGGAAGGGCTGGCGCGGGCCGACGCCGCAGCGGTCCGCCTGGCCCTTGGCCGGGGCGGCCGCGGTGCAGGCGGGGGTGCCGTCCAGCGAGGTGTTGGAGCCGTTGACAACCTGGCCGGACTGGTGGTCGTACCAGCCGTCGGAGTCGTCGTAGGCGACGATGACCGCCGTGTCGCGCCAGTCCGGGGACTTCTGGATGGCGTTGATCTCGGTGGCGATGAAGTTCTGCTCGTCCAGCGGGTCGGAGTAGCCGGCGTGGCCGTCCTGGTACTCGGCCGCCTTGAGGAAGCTGACGGCCGGGAGGTGGCCGGTGTTCAGGGCGGTGCTGAACTCCGACAGGTCGTACTGGTGGTTCGCCTGGTCGGTCTTGCCGATCATCGAGGTCTTCGACGGCGGGAGGTGGTGCGGGTTGGCCGTCGACTTGAAGTACTCGAAGGGGTCGTGGTGCGCCGAGTAGTCGGCGGAGGAGTTGCCGCCGACGTTGGTGTGGGCGGCGCCGCACTGGGCGTAGCCGTTGGCCGACTTGGCGGCGGTGGTGGTGGGGGCGAAGCCGCCCTGGAACCAGCCCCAGGTCACGTTCTTCTTGTTCAGCAGGTCGCCGACGTTGCTGCCGGACAGGGCGGCCAGCGGCGAGGTGGACGCGTGCCCGTTGTCCGAGCAGTCGTCGTAGGCCGGGTCGGCGTCGGTGTACAGGGTGCCGACGCCGGAGGCGTTCGGGTTGCCGATGAAGGAGGCCGAGACCGGCTGGCCGGTGGTGGAGTTCACCGCGGTGGCGCCGTAGGTCTGGCCGGAGATCAGGTTCAGCGCGCCGGGGGTGGACGGGCCGAACACGTCGCTGTAGGAGTTGTCGCTCATCGCGTAGTTCTGAGCGTAGTTCCACAGGCCGGTGACGGTGTTGCCGTCGTAGTAGTCCATCACCAGGCCGGGCGCGCCGTACAGGACCGGCATGCCGGTGCAGGTGGCCACGTTGGTGCTCTGGACGTACTGGTCGTTCTTGCCGTTGTCCGACGCCTTCTGCTCGGCGGTGTAGCCGTGGTTCTGGTCGCAGGTCAGCGCCTGGCTCGGGGAGAGCCGCTGCGGGTTGTACTGGTTCGGGTTCGCCGTCAGCAGCGAGGGCGTCAGGCCGTTGGCCTTCGGCGTGCTCCACTTCGCGGTGAACGGCGTGCCGTCGGTGTTCGCGGCCTTCGGGTAGGTGCCGAAGTAGTGGTCGTAGGAGACGTTCTCGTCGAAGAGGACGACCACGTGCTTGATCGGGGTGGTGGTCCGGCTGTCCCCGTTGCCGCCGTGGCCGTGGTGCCAGTCGTATCCGGACGCGAACGCGCTCGGGGTGGCGACAAGACCGATCACCGCGGCGGCGGCCGTGGTCAGGACCCACTTCCGGTGGATCAGTCGTTTCTTGCTCTGCGACATCGGATCTTCTCTCTCCAGAGGCGGTCTTGCCTGTTTATCGGGGGTCAGTCTCGACAACCGCAGTGAACGCGCCGGGAATCTCATGAGAATTCTGAGGCTCAGTGCCGCCGACGTTCAGGCCAACAATGCCGACCCGAAGAAGTCCGAACCCGACGAAACCCCCGGAAGCACCAGGAAGTATCCGCCGCCGAACGGCGAGATGTAGTCGTCCAGCGGCTCCCCGCTCAGCCGGTTCTGCACCGTCTCGAACTGCCGGCGGACGTCCTGCTGGTAGCAGGTGAAGATCAGGCCCATGTCGAGGTTGCCGTTCGGGTCCACGCCGCGGTCGTAGTTGTGGCCGCGCCGCAGGATCCGCGAACTGTCGGTCGCCGCGGAGCGCGGATTGGCCAGCCGGATGTGACTCGTCAGCGGGATCGTCTCACCGGTGGGGTCGTTGGAGTAGTCCGGCGCGTCGGTCTCGGCGTGCCCGGACAGCGGGGCCCCGCTGCCGCGCCGCCGGCCGAACATGTTCTCCTGCTCCCCGAGCGAGACCCGGTCCCAGAACTCGGTCAGCATCCTGATCAGCCGCACGCTCAGGTAGCTGCCGCCGGCCGTCCACGCCGGGTTCTTCGCCGGGTCCACCCACACCAGCCGGCTCATCTGCGCCGGGTCGGTGACATCCGGGTTGGCGGTGCCGTCCATGAACCCGAAGTGGTTGCGCGGCGTCCCCGAGGGCCGGGGCGGGCTGACGAAGCCGTCGATCCGCCACCGGATCTGCGCGGCGCCGCGGACGCTGCGCATGATGTCGCGCAGCGCGTGCAGCACAGTGTCGCTGTGGTCGGCGGAGAGCTGCAGGCTCAGATCGCCGTGGCACTGCGCCTGGTCGAGGTCGTCGTTCGGGAAGACCGGCATCGGGAACAGCCCGTTGGGCTTGCGCGCGGCCAGCCCGAAGCGGTCGTCGAACAATGAGGAGCCGACGCCGAGGGTCACCGTGAGGTTGTCGGCGACGACCTCGGGGCCCAGCGTGCCGGAGTCGGTCGGCGGCCCGCTGACCCCGGCCTGGTCCGGCAGGCCGCCGGAGGTGAGGAACGCGGCGCGGGCACTGATGGTGCGGAACAGCTCGGTGAGCCCGGCCTTGTCGGTCGCGGTGACGTCGAGCGCCAGCATGATCGTGGCCGGCGCGGCGGACCGGAGGACCGCGGCCTGGTGCGGGCCGTGGAAGGAGGGCGCGGCGGCGGCTGCGGCGGAGACGGCGGCGGCCGAGGCCGGGTCGCGGGTCAGCGCCAGGCCGGTGCCGGCCGTGGTCGCGGCGGCCGCCACGCCGCCGATGCCGGCGGCGCGGAGCAGGGACCGGCGTCCGATCGGGGCGGTCATCGGGGGCTCCCTGGTGTGATCTGGAACGAAGCAGGTGATGCGATGCGGGCGATGGCCGAAGGCGTTGCAGCGGCGGCACAGACCCCGAGCGCGGCGAACTCGGCCCTCACGACTTGTCCAACCGCGGCTCGCAGATCGTCGCGACCGGCGCCAGCAACTCCACCGCACCGCCGGCCGCCGAGTTCAGCGCCTCCCGCTGCGCGGTCGTGAGCCGCGTCAGCGGCGTCCACGACCCGTCGGCGTGGTGCTGCGCCTGGACCAGGGCGCGCAGCCGGGTCAGCGCGGCGTCGATCCGCGGCAGGTCGGGGTCGCGCGGCGTGAGGACCGGCCGCAGGATGCCCAGCAGCGACTGGGTGCCGTCGATGTTCGCCTCGACGGTCGCCAGCGTCGTGCCGCTGCCCTGGTCGCTCTGGCCGGACAGCTCGAAGCGGACCGCGTCCTCCAGGATCTCGTGCGTCCGCAGGCCCAGCTGCAACGGGTCGATCTGGTCGCCCGGGAACTCGGTCGCCAGCTTGTCCACCGACGCCACCAGATCCCCGGCCGGACCCGCCAGCTGCGCGGCGCTCTGACCGTGCCAGAGCCCGTACTCGATGCGGTGGAAGCCCCCGAAGCCGGAGTCCCCGACGCCGCCGGGAAGGTCGTTCGGCAGGCCGTCGATCGCGTCGCCCAGGTCGCCGAAGGCGTCGTAGGCGCCGCCGAGGCGCTCGTACTGCTGGTGCGCGGGGACCCAGTCGGTCCGCGCGGCGTCGAGGTCCCCGGCGGCGATGTCCGTCTGGAGCTTCTGGACCAACGGCTTCAGCTGCGCCAGGCCGCCCTCGACGTAGGCCTGGTAGGCCTTCACCGGCGCGGTCAGATCCTCGCGTGACACCGGCAGCACGCCGGGCGTCGTCGCCCCGGCCATCGACCCCGACGCGCTTGCGCTGACCCGGACCGGCGGCCCGGTGACCGGATCGGCGTCGGCCGGCCAGCAGCGCAGGGCATAGGTGCCGGCGCCGAGCACGACCGGCATCTGATCGCTGGTCCCGGCGGCCAGCCCGACGATCTCCCCGTAGATCGCGCCGCTGTCCGGGTCGACCAGGTAGACCTCGGTGGTCTGGATACCGGTGTTGGCGATCAGCAGGTTCTGCTTGCCCGGCTTGGCCGAGGTCCAGTTGGCGCCGCAGTCATAGGCGTCGACGGTCAGCGCATCAGAGGGCAGACCGGCGGCGTATTCGGGCTTGGCGGGCGTGTGGTGCATAGAGGTGCCGACGAGTGCGCCGACGACCGCGACGGCGGTGGTGAGCGCCAGGACGACCTTCGGCGAAGCCAGCCAGGGCGGGATCTTGGACAAGGGGAGCCCCATCATGGCGAGCGTCCGGAACGGTTTCGCCGCCGAGCTTAGGGGATCCTTGGTTGGCGGACGGCTGTTGGACGTGGAATTCATCCTGGCTTCGCCGAGTGTTGGCTTCGCGGAATTCATCGCCGGCGACGCAGACCCGGATCGCCGCTTCGTGCGTCTGTGATTGCGTGGGACGACAAAGCAAGCGAACCGAGCTTGACGCGGACTTCACGGAGTTCGTGGAGGCGAACGCTCACCGCATCCGTGCGCTGGCCCAGTGGCTGAGCGGCGATCCGGACCGGGCGGCCGATCTCGCGCAGTCGGCGTTGGAACGGACGTATGCGCGGTGGGGACGCATTCAGTCCGGTGATCCGATGGCGTATGTCCGCAAGGCCCTGCTGAACCAGCAGCGCGACTGGTGGCGCCGTCGTCAGCACCGCCCGGAGTGGCCGACGGCCGAGGTGCCGGACGTCCGCTCGGGGGAGGACCACGCGGCCAGCCACGCGCAGCGCGACGTGATGCTCGCGGCGCTGGGCCGGCTGACGCGCCGGGAGCGGCAGGTGCTGGTGCTGCGCTACTACGCGGATCTGAGCGACGCCCAGATAGCCGCCGAGATCGGCGTGGCGGTGGGCACCGTCAAGAGCACTTCGGCACGGGGGCTGCGCAAGATGCGCGTCTTATTGGGCTCGGCCGGGGCGCCCGTCCCGGCCGATTGGTAAGCGGGTTCTCCGATTCGGAGGTGGTGTATGGAAACAACAGATGAGTTCGAGACACACATGCGGGACGTCCTGCACGAGGAGGACGACCAGGCGGCCGGGTTCACCGCCGCGCAGGTGATCGCCAAGGGCCGGCACCGGCGGCGGACGCGTACGGCGGCGGTCTCCGGGGTCGCGCTGGTCGCGGCCGGTGCGGTGGCGGTGGTGCCGAGCGCGTTGATCGGCGGGAGCGGCCACGGCCGCGGCGGGGTGCTGACGGCGGGATCCGGCTTGCCGGCACCGGTCGCGACCACGACGGGGTCGCTGCCCGCGCCTTCGTCGCCGATGTCGGTGCCCTCTTCGGGGACGTCGACGGGGCAGACGGCCCCGTCCTCGCCGCCGTCGAGCACGCCGAGCGCGCACGTGGTGCCGCCCGGGACGATCACGCTGGTCGGCGGGTACACGATCACGCTGACCAAGGACTCGGTGACGTTCGCGGGCGACGGCGGCGCGGTCGGGCCGCTCTACACCGACAACGGCAACCAGGGCACCGACTCGATCGGCCTGCAATCCTGCGGGCGATTGGTCGGCGGTGTGTACATCGGCAGCGGCGAGGTCGCCTCAGGCCAGGTGACGGTGGACGGCAAGGTCCATGCCGCGAACATCGTCACGCTGGCCGGGCATCCGGGCTGGAGTGTGGCCTACGTGGACCTGGCGGCCCTCCCGCAGTCGACCTCGACCATGTCCATCAGCGTCTTCGACGCGGCCGAGCACCAACTGGCGACCTTCGCGGTACCGCCGCGGGCGCACTGAGGTACGGCACAGAGCTCTGATGCCCATCTGGGTTGTGCCGGGCGTCTGAACCGCCCGGCACAACCGCGGATCCAGGCACGGGGCCATGGATGCTGCATTCTGTCACCCCTGGCAGCGCTGTCCCCCGAAAGGTACAGCTCCAGTCACCGCCGGCCCGCAGTACGCGCCATGCTGCTGGTGGGGCCCGAAGCGGGCGCCTGAACGCCGTCAACCTGGGCCGCGGTAGGAGTGTTCGTCATGGATGTCCGCTACAAGCACCCGAGCCGGGCCAGCCTCCGGGCCTTCGAGGAGCGCCAGGCCCGGCGTCAGCGGAACCGTACGGTCGGTGCGGTGGTCGGTGGTGTCTCCGTAGCGGTGGCGGCCGCTGCGGCCGTGCTGCGGGCCGCCGGTGTGGGCGGCCCGTCGGCCGGGCAGCAGCGCCGCGACTCCGACTGAGCGCTCATTCGCTCACAGCTACTTCTGGCCCGGCTATATCCGGCACAGCTGTATCCGAGACCGTCGGTACCGTCGCCTCGACGGCGTAGAACAGCGGGATCCGGTGCAGCGCCGGCGGCTCGCCGGGCAGCCCGAGCTCGTGCCAGCGCCGCTGGATCGCCACCCGGACCAGTTTGCGGGCCCGGTGCAGCAGGAACAGTGCGAGCGGCACCTCGGCGAACGCCGCCGAGGCCAGGCTGACCCACACGTCCGACGTTCCCCAGTCCAGCACTATGTCGAACCAGGCGTCGCACAGCAGCAGCGTCGCGGTGAACACCGCGAGCATGACGACGATCTGCCGGCGGAGCATGGCCGCCACGATGGTCCCGGTCAGGGAGAGCAGCAGCAGGATGTCGAAGCCGACCCAGGCCGCGGACCAGGCCTTCGAGCGGTAGCCGGTGGGCATGGAGATCGCCAGGTAGACGATCCAGGCACCGAGGCCCGTGAGACAGGCCACGAGCACGGTGAGCAGGCGCGAGCGCAGACTTCGCAGGCGCTGCGGGTGGTTGCCGAGTTCCCGGGCCGCGTCGAGCAGGGATCCGGAGTGAGCAGGAGTTTTGGTTGCCGTGTGCATGGCGGTCTCCCCCAGTGCCCGGCCGTGGCGGCGGGTGGTGCCACGGCCGGGCGGATCGTGCTGTGGGTGTCAGTGTGCGAAAACCGGTACCGCGTCCTCGGTGGTCTCGGTGTGGTCGGCCCCGGAGCTGCCGGAGCCGGCGGCGGGTCCGCCCGTCTGCGGGCGGGCGTTGATCAGCGTCGCGGCCACCAGGGCGGCCAGCGTCAGCAGCCCGGCGGCGATCCAGTAGGCGGTGGAGAAGCCGTGGACCATGGCGGACAGCTTCAGCTGCGCGCCGCCGGCCGCGGAGTGGACGCCCGCGGCGTGGCCCTTGGCGTAGTTCGCGGTGGCGCTGTTGGCGATCGTGCTCAGCAGCGAGGTGCCGATCGCGCCGCCGACCTGCTGGGAGGTGCTGACCATCGCCGAGGCGACGCCGGCGTCCTGCGGCCGGACGCCGTGGGTCGCCACGTTCATGGCCGGCATGAACACCAGGCCCATGCCGAAGCCGAGCATCAGCAGCGCGGGCAGCACGGTGGTGGTGTAGGAGCCGCTGACCGAGATCTGGGTCAGGATCAGCATCGCCGCCGCGGCGATCGCCGCACCGGGCACCATCAGGAACTTGGTCGGGACCTTGGGCAGCAGCCGGACCGCGACCTGGGTGGCGCCGAGCATCATGCCGACGACCATCGGCAGGAACGCCAGGCCGCTCTTGAGCGGGCTGTAGCCCAGCACGACCTGCAGGTAGTAGGTGAGGAACAGGAACGCGCCGAACATCGCGACCACCGCGAGACCGATGGTCAGGTACGCACCGCCGCGGTTGCGGTCGGTGATGACGCGTAGCGGGAGCAGCGGGCTGGCCACCCGGGTCTGAGAGAAGATGAACGCGGCGAGCAGCACCACCGAGCCGATGATGAACCCGAGCGTGGTCCCCGAGCTCCAACCGTCGGTCTCGGCCTTGTTGAATCCGTAGACCAGCGAGGCCAGGCCGGCGCCGGCCAGCACGATGCCGAGGATGTCCAGGCGGTTGTGGTTGCGGGTGCCCTCGGGCTCCTTGATCTCGAAGATCGCGCCGGCCACGGCGACCACGGCGAACAGGACGTTGACGTACAGCGTCCAGCGCCAGTTCGCGTACTCGGTGAGCACACCGCCCAGCAGCAGGCCGACGGCCGCGCCGCCGCCGGAGATCGCGCCGTAGATGCCGAAGGCCTTGGCACGCTCCTTCGGCAGGGTGAAGGTGACGGTCAGCAGCGACAACGCCGCCGGGGCCAGGATCGCGCCGAACGCGCCCTGCAGCGCGCGGGCGCCGAGCAGCATGCTGGTGTTGACGGCCGCGCCGCCGAGCGCCGAGGCGCCGGCGAAGCCGATCAGGCCGATGAGGAAGGCCCGGCGCCGGCCCCAGCGGTCGGCGATGCGGCCGCCGAACAGCAGCAGCCCGCCGAAGGCCAGGGCGTAGGCGGTGACCACCCACTGCCGGTTGGCGTCGGAGATGCCCAGGTCGCGCTGGGCGGAGGGGAGGGCGATGTTGACGATGGTGCCGTCCAGGACGACCATCAGCTGGGCCAGGGCGATGAAGGCCAGGGCCCGCCACCGCCTCGGGTCGAGGGTCTGGGTTATGGACTCGGTCATGACGAGGTGGTCCTTGTCTGGGTGTGGCCGGTGTGCGGGTTCGGGGCCGCCTCGCTCTGTGCGCAGGGCTTGGTGAGCGGCAGGATGATCTGGTCGAGGATGGTGAGGATGAACGCCGGATCCGGCGGTCGGCCGGTCAGGATCAGCCGGTGGAAGACCATGGACGGGACGATGTCGGACAGCAGTTCGTAGTTCGGGACCGGTGCGATCTCGCCGCGCTCGATCGCCCGGTCGAAGACGGCCCGGTACACCGCCTTGCGCGGTGCGATGAACAGCTCGGCGAACGCCGCGCGCAGCTTGGCGTCATGGACCAGGCCCGACACCAGACCGGCCTGGACGTCGGTGCGGAACGTGTCGTCCACGTCGTTGAAGTGACAGGTGAGCTCGACCAGGTCGCCGCGCAGGGTCCCGGTGTTTGGCTGCACGGGGGCGGCCTTCATCCGGCCGACCGCGTCCACGACCAGCTCCGCCTTGCCGGCCCAGCGCCGATAGCAGGTCGCCTTCCCGGCGCCGGCCCGGGCGGCCACGGCGTCGATGGTCAGCCGGTCGTAGCCGACCTCGGCCAGCACCTCCAGGGCGGCCTGGCGCAGGGCGTCGTCCCGAGACGCGTCGCGCTTGCGCCCGGGGGTGTGGACAGTCTCCTCGGCCTGTACCACCTGGCTGGTCATCGGTGCTCGCCTCTCAATGCTGAACGAGTTTGTATCGAAACGGGAGTGTCTCGGAACTCCATCGTATCGAAACTAACCCGTTTCGCAAAAGCGGGCCGGGATGACGCCCGGGTGACGCGCATCACCCCAGGTCAGCGGGTTGCTGACCTGGGGTGATGCGTTGAGGAAGCGGCGGCTACTGGTCCGCGCGGGCCTCGTAGCGCTTGTCCCGGATGTAGATCTGGGCCGGCGCGCCCGCTCCGGCGCTCCGGCGGTCGACGTCGAACAGGCCGGTCGCCGTCACCAGATTGCTGAGCTTGGGGTAGCCGTAGGTGCGGGAGTCGAAGTCCGGCTGCTGGTTGGTCAGGATCTGGCCGACGCCGGACAGGCCGGCCCAGCCGTCCTCGTCGCTGGCCGCCTCCACCACGGTCCGCAGCAGGCTGACGAGCTTCGCGTCGCCGCGCAGCTTGGCCGCCGTGCTCTTCGCGGTCGGCTTCGCCGTGGCCTCCGGCACGACCTCGTCGGTGACCGCCAGGTTCTCGGTGTAGATGAACTTGTCGCACGCCGCGACGAACGGCTTCGGCGTCTTGCGCTCGCCGAACCCGTAAACGATCAGTCCGGACTCCCGGATCCGGGCGGCCAGCCGGGTGAAGTCGCTGTCCGAGGACACGATGCAGAACCCGTCGAAACGCCCGGAGTACAGCAGGTCCATGGCGTCGATCACCATCGCGGCGTCGGTGGCGTTCTTGCCGGAGGTGTAGGCGAACTGCTGGATCGGCTGGATGCTCAGCGTCAGCAGCTGCTCCTTCCACCCTTTGAGGCTGGTCCCGGTCCAGTCGCCGTAGGCGCGCTTGACGTGCGCCGTGCCGTACTTGGCGATCTCCGCGAGCAGGGTCGGCGCGTTGCCCGGCTGGGCGTTGTCCGCGTCGATCAGTACCGCGAGCTTGACCGCGTCTTCCGCGACCACGTGGTTCTCCCTCCGACACGGTCCACGATAGCCGTCACTTCCCCAACCGCTCGGGAACGCCGTCGAGGACGAGGGCTGCCGCGCCGCGTGCCCCGGCGCTGTCGCCGAGCAGGCTCGGGACGATCCGCAGGCGCTGGTGCAGCGAGCCCATGGTGCCCCGGTTCAGCGTGCGGCGCATCGGCTCCAGCAGCGCCTCGCCCGCCTCGACCAGGTCGCCGCCGATGACCACGAGTTCCGGATTGAGCAGCGAGACGACGGTGGACAGCGCCCGGCCGACCGCCTCCCCGGCGTCCTCGACGGCCCGCAGCGCCCCGCGGTCGCCCCGGCGCAGCAGGTCGGCCAGGTCGACGCTGCCGACCGGCTGCCCCCAACTCCGGGCCAGCAGCCCGGTGATCGCGGCCGGGCTGGCGACGGTCTCCAGGCAGCCGCGACCGCCGCAGCGGCAGACCGCGCCGTCGCGCTCGACCACCACGTGCCCGAGCTCGCCGGCCAGCCCGAGATGGCCCAGGAGCATGCGGCCGTCGCTCATCATGCCGGCGCCGATGCCGGCGGCCAGCCGCACGTAGACCACGTCGGCGCAGTCGCGGGCCGCGCCGAAGCGCCGCTCGGCGAGCACGCCGGCGTTGGCGTCGTTGATGATCCGCGTCGGCAGTCCGGTCCGTGCGGCGAGCACGTCGGCCGGCCGGGTGCCGACCCAGCCGGGCATGATCCCCTCGGCCCGGAGCCCGCCGGTGGCCTTGTCGACGGGGCAGGCGATCCCCAGCCCCAGCCCCAGGATCTTCTCCGGCGCCACGGCCGTGTCCTGGACCGCGCTCGCGATGAGCCGCACGGCGGTGTCCAGCGCCCGCTCCGGATCGTCGTCGACGGCGATCGCCTCGGACCGGTCCCAGCGCGACGTTCCGACGACATCGGTCAAAACAGCGCGGACATGATCGTGCCCCACGTCGAGCCCGACCGCGTAGCCGGCATCAGGCTCCAGAGACACCAGCTGAGGCGGCCGGCCGGCGCGCTGACCCGCCGTCGGCGCGCCGTCGGCGCTCTCGCGCACCAGTCCGGCCGTGATCAGCTCCAGGATCACCGAGCCCACGGTGGCGCGCGCCAATCCGGTGCGGCGGACCAGTTCGGCCCGGGACAGCGCGGGGGCGTCGGTGAGGGCCTGCAGTACTCGGACCCGCCCCAGGTTGTGCAGGTTGACAGGGGTCTGGGCGGCGGCGTCTGGCTCGATGGCGGTCGGGTGCACGCCGCGCACCCTAGCAGCGCCACTAAAGCTCGATCTAGTCAAAACTGCTTCGTCATATGTTTCCAGTCTCTTGACTTTCGCGCATACTCGGCTGAATGTGATGGGCGGCGAGTGCTCCAGCAGGCATCCAGTTCGGAGGCGCAATGGAACAGCACAGACGCACCAAACGGCCCAGACTGCGCAGGACGGCCCATGCGACGGTGGCCCTCACCGTCGGACTGGCCATCGCGGTATCCGCCGCACCGGCCTCATCGGCCGGGGCCGCGGCAGGCGGGGCCGCGGCGGCGAAGAGAACGCAGCTGCCGATCTATCTCGACACCCACTACAGCCCCGAGGCCCGTGCCGCGGATCTGGTGTCCCGGATGACGCTCCCTGAGAAGGTGGCGCAGCTGAGCACCAACAGCGGGCCGGCGATCCCGCGGCTGGGAGTGCAGCAGTACACGTATTGGAGTGAGGGCCAGCACGGCGTCAACACGCTCGGCGCCAACCAGGACAACGGCGGCAACGGCGGCGCGGTCCGGTCGACCAGCTTCCCGACGAACTTCGCCAGCACCATGTCCTGGGACCCGAGCCTGGTCTACCAGGAGACCACGGCGATCTCCGACGAGGCGCGCGGGTTCCTGGACAAGTCGCTGTTCGGCGTGAACCAGAACAATCTCGGGCCGTCGGCGAGCGATTACGGCAGCCTCACGTTCTGGGCCCCGACCGTGAACATGGACCGCGATCCCCGCTGGGGCCGGACCGACGAGGCGTTCGGCGAGGATCCGTATCTGGTCTCGCAGATGGCCGGCGCGTTCGTCAACGGCTACGAGGGAAACACCCCGACCGGCCAGTCCGAGACCGGGTATCTCAAGGTCGCGGCCACCGCGAAGCACTACGCGCTGAACAACGTCGAGCAGGACCGTACCGGCGTCTCGTCCAACGTCAGCGACACCGACCTGCACGACTACTACACCAAGCAGTTCGCGAGCCTCATCGAGAACGCGCATGTCTCGGGCCTGATGACGTCGTACAACGCCATCAACGGCACCCCGTCCGTCGCCGACACGTACACCGCGAACCAGCTCGCGCAGCGCCAGTACGGCTTCAACGGCTACGTGACCTCCGACTGCGGCGCCATCGGCACGACCTACCAGACCTTCCCGAGCGGTCACAACTGGGCGCCGCCCGGCTGGAGCACCGACGGCAAGAGCTCCAGCGGGACGTGGACGAACACCGCGACCGGGGCCACCGTCCCGGCTCAGGCCGGCGGCCAGGCGTACGCGCTGCGCGCGGGTACCGACCTGAACTGCTCCGGCGGCGAGAACACGTACGCTGACATCACGGCCGCGATCAACGCCGGGATCCTCAGCGAGGGCGTCATCGACAACGCGCTCGTGAAGATCTTCACGGTGCGGATGCAGACCGGCGAGTTCGACCCCGCGGGCTCGAATCCGTACACGAACATCACCAAGGCGCAGATCCAGAGCCCGGCGCACCAGGCGCTGGCGACCAAGGTCGCCGACAACTCGCTGGTGCTGCTGAAGAACCAGCCGGCCACTGCGGCATCCGCCTCGGCATCCGCCGGGGCATCCACCGGGGCCTCCAGCTCGGCGGCCGTCGCCAAACCGCTGCTCCCGTTGTCCGCGGCGGCCACGAGCAAGATCGTGATCGTCGGCGACATGGCGAACGCCGTGACCCTGGGCAACTACTCCAGCGATCCGACGCTCCAGGTCAGTCCGGTGCAGGGCATCACCGCCGCGGTACAGAAGGCGAATCCCGGCGCGACCGTCACCTTCGACGCCTGCGGTACCTCCACCACGGCGACCACCGCGGCCACCTGCTCGGCGCAGACCCTCGCCGATGTGGCGAGCGCCGACGCGGTCATCGTCTTCGTCGGGACCAACCAGCAGATCGCCGACGAGGGCAAGGACCGCACCTCGATCGCCATGCCGGGCAACTACGACTCGCTGATCAACCAGGTCGCGGCGGTCGGCAACCCGCGCATGGTGCTGGCGATCCAGTCCGGCGGCCCGGTGCAGATCGACAACGTGCAGAAGGACTTCCCGTCGATCGTGTTCAGCGGCTTCAACGGCGAGAGCCAGGGCACGGCCCTGGCCGACGTGCTGTTCGGCAAGCAGAACCCGGACGGGCACCTCGACTTCACCTGGTACGCCGACGACTCGCAGCTCCCCGCGATGTCGAACTACGGACTCACCCCGGCCGAGACCGGCGGGCTGGGCCGTACCTACATGTACTTCACCGGCACCCCCACCTACCCCTTCGGCTACGGCCTGAGCTATTCGACCTTCAGCTTCTCCGGCATCCACGCCGACCGCCGCACCGCCGACGCGAACGGCAGCCAGAGCGTCATTGTCACGGTGACGAACACCGGCAGCACGGCGGGCAGCACCGTGGCGCAGCTCTACGCGCAGCCGAAGTTCACGGTCGCCGGCCAGACCTTCCCGCAGGAACAGCTGGTCGGCTTCCAGAAGAGCAAGGTGCTGAAGCCGGGGGAGAGCCAGCGCCTCACGGTCAGCGCGCAGATCCCCGATCTGGGCATCTGGAATCCGGACACCATGAACTCGGTGGTCTACGACGGCACCTACGGGTTCGAGGTCGGCGCCGACGCGACGGATCTGCGCGGCGGCGTCGACGTCGCGGTGACCGGCGCGCTGACGCCGCGGGTCAGCAGCGTCTCCGTGCAGCCCGACCAGGTCGACTTCCAGGTCGGCCAGACGCTCGACCTCACCGGCAAGAACCCGTGGATCGCGGACGACACCACCGGCGTCGGCTCGGTTCCGCAGGGCCGGAACATGAGCGTCACGGCCGACGGCATCATCGAGGCCGCGGACGCCGACGGCAGTTTCGCCGACCTTTCCAAGGCGCACGTGAGCTACCGCAGCAGCGATCCGCGCGTGGCGACCGTCAACTCCAAGGGACTGGTCACGGCGGTCGGCACTGGCGCGGCGGACATCACGGTCACCGTCGACGGGGTCAGCGGATCGACGCCGATCGTCGTCGGCCACGCGGTGTCCGTCGCGACGCCCGCGCTCGCGCAGCCCGGCCAGGCCTCGACGGTCAGTACGACGTTCACTAACACGGCCGCGGCGTCGACCGGGTCCGGCGCGGTGACCGACGTCGCGATGAACCTCGATCTGCCCGCCGGCTGGACCGCGACCGCGACCAGCCCGGCGAGCTTCGCCAGTGTCGCGCCCGGTCAGAAGGTGACCACCACCTGGTCGGTGACCGTCCCGAACGGTGCCGGGGGTACGTACACGCTGAACGCCGATGCGACCGTCGGAGGCAAGCACGACAGCACCGGCTACAGCCAACTGGCGGTGCCGTACACCTCGCTCCCGGCGGCCTTCAACAACGACGCGATCACCAACGACAGCAACCGCGGCGGCGCCGATCTGGACGGGGCCGGCGCGAGCTATTCGGCGCAGGCACTGGCCTCGGTCGGGGTGACGCCGGGAGCACCGCTGGTGCATGACGGCCTCACCTTCACCTGGCCCGACCGACAGGTCGGCCAGTCTGACAACGTGGTCGCCGCCGGGCAGACCATCGACGTCTCCGGCTCGGGCTCCACGCTCGGCCTGCTGGGCACCAGCACCTGGGGACCCAGCACCGGCAGCGGCACGATCACCTACACCGACGGCAGCACCCAGCCCTACACGATCGGCTTCGGCGACTGGGCCAACGGCACCCCGCCGACCGGTGCCGACGTGGCGATCCGCGCGCCCTACGGCAACCAGCCGGGGAACCAGACCGGCTGGGCGGCGACCGTCGACTACTACCCGATCACGATCGACCCGGCCAAGACCGTGCAGTCGATCACGCTGCCCACCGGCAGCGCGCAACCGCACGGCGGGATCCCGGCGCTGCACATCTTCGCCATGTCCATCAAGTCCGACCAGCTGTCCGTCGCCGCCCCGCCGGCTCTGGAACCGGGCTCCTCGGGCACGGTGACCACGACGCTGGCGAACCCGTCGTCGGCGGCGCTGACCAACGTGGCGCTCGCGTTGACGCTCCCCGGCGGCTGGACCGCGACGAACAGCACGCCGAACACGTTCGCCTCGGTGCCGGCCGGCGCGACGGTCTCGACGACCTGGTCGGTGTCGGTACCGGCGGCCCAACAGCCGGGATCGCAGGTGATCGGGGTGACGGAGAGCGTCGGCGGCAGCCAGGCCGGCATCTCCGGCACCCCGACCACGGTGGCCTATCCGTCGCTGACCGCCGGGTTCAACAACGTGTCCATCACGGACGACGCGAACCACGGGCCCGGCAATCTCGACGGCGGCGGCAACAGCTTCTCCGCGCAGGCACTGGCCGCGGCCGGACTGAACCCGGCAGGCCAGTTCACCTTCAACGGGCTCGTGTTCACCTGGCCCGGCGCCGCCGCGGGCACCGCCGACAACATCGAGGCCGACGGCCGCTCGTTCAGCGTCACCGGCAGCGGCACCACGCTCGGCTTCCTCGGCGCCGCCGCCAACGGCCAGTCGTCCGGTACCGCGACGATCACCTACACCGACGGCACCACACAGCAGTTCACGCTCGGGTTCGGCGACTGGGCGTCCACGTCGCCGTTCCCGGGTTCACAGGTCGCGGTGACTTCGGCATATGGCAACACCTCCAGCGGCAAGTCGCCGTGGAAGGCCTCGGTTTTCTACGACGGTGTGACGCTTCAAGCCGGGAAGACCGTGCAGTCGGTGACGCTGCCGGCCGGCACGTCGTCGCCGCTGCATGTGTTCGCGGCGGCCATCGGCTGATCATGGTCGGCTGAGTTCCGCGGTGCCCCAGATCGGTCTTGCCGATCTGGGGCACTACTCGTATTCCGGTTCTGCGGCCCGGGGTTCAGCCCGCGCTCTCTGCGCGTGTCAGTACTTTGTGATTGCTGGCGACGCCGTCGAGATCTATGTAGCAGCCCTGGAGGTGGCGTCGGCCGTCGGCGGTGAATCCGGTGCGCGCGTGCAGGACGCGGGTGTTGTCGAAGATGACGCAGTCGCCGGGGCCGAGCCGGAACTGGACCGCTGCTGTGGCGTCGTAGAGCAGGTCGGCGAAGGCACGGTATGCGGCGTAGAAGGCTTCGATGTCATCTGGCTCCAGGCTGACCGGCTGCATGGAGCGGTTGTTGAAACGGACCTCGCGGACGCGGCCTTTCGCGTCCAGGCCGATCAGCGGCTGGGTCGAGCTCAGGTCGGTGTTCGCATCGCGGTAGCGGAACGTCACCGGTGTCGTGGTGAGCGAGCGGAACGCCGCCGGGTCGGCAGCGCGCAGCCGTCCGGCCGCCTCGAACCCGTCGACCAACGCCGAGTCGCCGCCCTCGGCCGCGTTGACCAGGCAGTGCAGGAGCTGGACGGTGGGCACCGGGTCCCGGTAGGGGTTGTCGGTGTGCGGGGTGATCGGCAGGTTGGTGAACGCCAGGTTGGTCGCCGCGGGTTCGGTGCGGACTTCGAAGACCTCGCCGTAGTTGGTGGTGCGGACGTAACCGAATTCCGAGGCGACGCGCAGGACCGTGCGGTCTTGGACGGGCACGCCGTGGAGCAGCGCGTAGCCCTGGCGGAGTACCGCGTCGAGGCAGGCGGTCCGGATGTCGTCGGTGGTGAGGAAGCCGTCCCACGCGAAGCGCGGAATCGGGTGGGACGCGCCGTGCCACAGCGTCTTCGCGTCCTCGGTCCTCGGGTTCGGTGTGGTGGCCGGCGCGGACGGGTGGTTCGCGACCAGCCATTCGCGGGGGAAGGTCGCGACGTGGCCGTCCGGGGCGAATGTGAAGGTGACGTGGTCCGGCGTCTCGTCGACGCCGCTCGCCTCCGGGGCGATCGGCAGGTCGGTGATGCCGAACAGCTTCTGACCACTGACCGGGTCCACGCACTCCGGGCAGTGGCAGTTGTCGCGGAGCCAGATGGCCGGGATCTGCGTCATGATTCCGTCTCCTGTTTTCGTTACCGGTCGCGGATGGAGCGCGCCAGCGGTGCGGACGCGACGGAGTTGCGCACGATGAACGTCATCGCGTCGCCGAGATAGCGGTCGTCGGACCATTCGAGCGGGCTGCCGGACGGGTCGGTGGCGCGCCGGCGCTCGCGCAGGAGCGCGGTGCCGGCGGCCGTCTCCAGAAGCGCGGCGTCGGCGGGGTCGGCGTTGATCGCGTCGATGGCGTGCTCGGCGTGCTCGAGGAAGATCCCGAACAGTTCCAGCGCGTCGCAGATGGACTCCCGGTCCAGATCGACGGTGGCGAGCAGGGTCCCGACCCGTTCCACGTAAGCGGTTCGCTCGATCATCACCGGACGCCCGGACAGCAGCCGGACGCGGGTCAGCCGGAAGACCGGATCGCCGACCGCCAGGCCAAGCTTCTCGGCCTCCTGGTCGTCCGCCATGGCGCGCTCCAGGCTGATGGTGCGTCCGGAGGGGACCTCGCCGATCAGCCGGGCCCACCGCGAGAAGGACCTCAGCTCGCCGAAGTTCTGCTCGCGCGGCCGGGCCAGGACGGTGCGCCGCGCGCCTTGGTGCGAGGCGATGACGCCTTCTTCGGTGAGCAGGGCGAACGCGCGGCGGACGGTGCTGCGGGAGACGCTGTACGCCTCGGCGATCTCGTGTTCCGACGGGAGCTTGGCGCCGAGCGGATGGACCCCGTCGAGGACCGCTTCCCGTAGTCGCTCCGCCAGCTGGCGGTACCCGAGGACCGTCGACATCCGTTGCCTCCGCCTACTTCGCCTACTTCACGCCTACTTGGCTCCGCCAACTTGTGGGACCAAGATAGCAGTTGTGGGACTAAGTTGGCAGCGGATGCCCCACCGATGATCTTCGTTCGCGATACAACCCCGTCTGCCGGTCCCCCGGTTAAAGAGGGGTGAGAGTGATCGGGAGGGGAACGTCCTTTGCCTCGGTTGGGCTGGGAGTCGCTTCAGCTGTGGCGATGGCTGTACGGCTGCTGATACCAGTCCCAGTGGGCATGGCCGATAACAACGACGGGTCCCGGCTGCTGTGCCTGGTCGGTGCGGACGCGCGGGTCGTTCACGGCGCGCAGGTGCCCTTCTGGCGTTACGTCGTGGAGAACTATCCCGCTGTGGGGCCGCGTCACCGATGCGAGTCGTATCCGTCCACGATGCTTCTTCCCGCCTGGCTCGCGGCGGCGGTCCACCGGTACGTGCTCAGGCTTCCCGGCGTCATCGACCTGCGGGAACTGGTCATCGAGTACTGCGTCATCGTCGGGTTCGTGATGTGGGCTGCTTCGCGGCTGGTACGAGGTTTGTCCGTGGCGCCGCGCGTTGTCGTCCTCGGTTCGTTGTTCTTGGTCCTGGCCGAGGCCACCTTCGCCGACTATGCGAACTCGCCCTACACGGAGACTGCCGCGATCTGGGGTCTTGCGGTGTTCGCGGTGGCAGGCGTCGCGGCCATGACCGAACATCGGAGACGACGCGCCGCGTATGTCGTCGCGTGGTCGGGGGCACTGTTCGCCGTCGGTGCGAAAGTCGAGTCCCTGACACTGGTGGTGCCGTTGGGAGCCTTCTTCGTCGGCTGTCGAGGAGGGTGGCGCCGTCTTGGCGGACGTTCTTTGGACCGCTCTATCCCCGTGCTCGCCGTCGTCTCGCTGATCGGCGTGGCCATGTGGCAGGGCGGTGTCTTCGGGGGCGGCCCCAGGGACCAGCAGACGAACGTGCGGAACGAACTCACCATGACGCTCATGCCGTTGTCGGACGACCCGGGCGCCGTGGCCGCGGGGCTCGGGCTGCCGCGTTCCCTCGGCGGCTACAGCGGCACCAGCATCTGGTCCGCGCATCCGATCCAGCAGGATCCCGCGTTCGACTCCTCGCGCGTCACCATCCCGCGCCTCGGCGGCTATCTCGCCACCCACCCCCGACTCGCGGCCCGGGTCCTGGCAAGCGGATCAGGGCCCTTCTCGCGGATGTTCCGCACCGGCTACTACATCGGCAACTACAGCAAGGCCGACAGCCGGGGGCAGGCCCAGCGGGAGGAGCACCGGGTCGCGGTCGTCTCCTGGCTGGCGAACCGCTTCGCCTGGGTCGGCTTCGGCGGCATCGTGGCGTACTGGATCGCCTGTTTCGCCGGGGCGATCACCCTTCGCCGCCGCGGCGCGAAGGGCTCGCTCCGGCACGCGTTCGCCACGGTCGCCCTCGTGCTCGCGGCCGGCTCGGTGTTCCAGTACCTGACCGCCGTCTTCGGGGAGGGCAACGAAGTCACGAAGCACTTGGCGATAAGCCTGTTCTGCGCCACGCTCGCACCCCTGTGGATATTCGCGGCCCGATTCGCGCGCAGCGTTTCGTCCCTCCGCGATCTCATCGACGATGAAGCGCCCCCGACAAGCGGTCAGCTCGCACCCTGCGCGCTCTTCAACCGCCCGGCCTGAACATCGGAAAGGTGGGACAGAAGCGTCCCGCCCATCTGCTTCAGCACCGTGGGATCGGTCGACACCGGCCCGATGATGGCGACGACCGAGACCGCCGTACCGACCGCGACCAGTTCGGCGGCCATCAGCTCGGCCTTGCCGTCGGCGGTCAGGTAGTCGATGTAGCCGGCCTGCCCGGCCTTGGCCAGTTCCGGAATCGCGCTGGGCGACATGGTGACAGAGCCGCCGCCCTGCTGCGGCACGGAGAGGCTCTGGCACCCCTTGAGCCCCGCGGCGAGATCGGTGATCAGCGCCGAGGCCTTGGCAGCGGAGGGGAACGTCATCACCGAGTCCTCGATCGAGTGGCCGTCCCCGGCCTTCGTGAGCTCGCGGTCCACCTCGGCCGTCGTGCCGTACTTAGGGACCAGGGCTTCCTGCGCGTCCACGAAGACCTGGCAGGCACTACCCCCGGTGGCCACCACGTCCTGGACGTTCGTGGTCGCCTTGCTGTCCTGCGAGGGGTCGAAGGTGTAGCCGGCTTCGTCCTTGCCGGTCAGCAGGATCTGCTTGCTGATCACGTCCGTCGTCAGCGTGGATCCGGAGGCGCTACCGGAGGATGCGGCCTGTGCACTCGTACTCGGACTTGCGCTCGTACTCGAAACTGCACCCGTCCTCGTACTCGCCGACGGTTTGGCGGCCTTCGCCGAACCGCCGGTGCTACAGGCCGCCATGCTCAGGACTATCGCTGCGAAGACGGCTATGGAAACACCCTTGGTCCCGAACGGCATGGCGGTCAACATAGCAGCACCCAGAGACGGCCGAAATGAACAACGAGTGTCACCGCGATCAGCGATCTAGCACCAGCCGTCGCGACGCACGAGATCTCGGGCGGCGCCGATCAGCACCGCGAGGGCAGCGCGCTCGGGGACGTAGCGCGGGAGAGCGGGAGAGGCCGAATCCTGCTGCGGACCGGCGCCCCAACTGGACGGGTCCTTACTGTGGCGACGGGCCCACTTTCGGCCTCCCCACGCCGTACCAGCCCCAGAGGTCTTGTCCAGGCCGGGCGCGCCAGCGGCAGCATTCCGCACGGATACGAACATGCCGCCTGTCCGACATTGCCACGATATTCGGCGCCCACAGTGCCACGGCTAATGTGCGTCGAGATCGGACAGCTGGGCCCGGACCCGCTCGATGGCCGGGCCCATTCCAAGGCGTCGGTAGATATGCAACGCCTGGTTCAGGTATGCCAGGCCCTGGGCGCGATCGCCGGTAGCCAGGTCGTGGTCGGCTATACCCTCTAGAGAGATCGCCTCGTCGGTGGGTTTGTGTAGTTCCCGGTTCATGGCCAGGGCCTGCTGATATAGCGTGACGGCGCGGATGCGGCGCCGAGCGCGGCGATGGTGGCGGCGTGATAGTTCAGCACGGTGGCCTCGCCACCACGGTCACCGATCTTTCGCCCCGGATCAAGATCATCCGGCCCATTTCGGGCCCGCATGAGGCTCGAAAACACTCATGATCAACACCGAGTGTCCAATTTAGATGTCGAAGTACTAGACATGGAAACCTGTGAGCTGCGGAAACGCGGCGAGTGGGTACGGGCGGCCCACTCTGGGCCCACCCCGCCTACGCGAGCTGGACTCGTCTCCAGCACCTCGAACATCATGGCCGCTGTGAACCTCTACGAAGTGGTGCCTGATCCTCCTGACGACGTCCACGAACGTTGGCGGAACCGCGAGGCCCCCGACGGAGACTTCATCGTGTACTCCGACGGGTCGCTGTCGGTGATGAGCCTGGTACGACTCCGTGCGCATGACGCGCGCCACGACCCGCGGTCGGAGGACTGGCACTGGTCGCAGACCCTGCGGGCCACTGCGTGGCGCGCCGGCGACTGGCTGGACGTCGACGGGACGATGGCCTCGTCCAGCCACGCCGGGTACCGTGCCCTCGCCGGGGAGTCGGCGAGCCACGGCAGCATCGGCTGGGTCGCGCTGACCCTTGACGACGAGCAGCGCACGCTGCAGTGGCTGGCAGTGGCCTGCTCGTCCAACCCGTTCGCCGAAGTCACCCTGGACGAGGCCACGGTCACCGCCACCAGCACCCTGGGGCGCGTCTGGGCCTTCCCGCGCGACGCCCCGCATCTGGTGGCGATCACCGCGGACCCGGACTATCCATGGCCGCGCACTGTTGGGGAACGGTAGGGCGCTACCCAGGCCGTACGGCTACTCGCCCTCGACGGCCACAGCGGCAAGCTTGTCGAGCAGCGCGGTGATGACGGCGTCGGTCAACCGGTAGCCGTCGGCAGTCCGCGTCGGGCAGAACGTCCGCGACCAGGTGATCGCGAAGTCGTGCTCCTGGTCGACGTGCACCACGGTCGGCTCGCCGTGCTTGCCGCACGCGCGGTAGTCGAGGGCGGGATCCGCCGCAGCGATCCTCGGACCTGTAGATACGCGTATCGCCCCAGGTCAGCGACTTGCAGAACTGGGGCGATACGGGGTGCTGCAACATTCTCAAACTGCGTCTCCGCAGGCCAAGCCACGTTCTAGATGTCGAAGTACTCGCCATGAAAACCTCTGACCTGCGGAAAACCTGCCGCTGAGTATGCCGGGCCCACTTCGGCCCACATGCCTTACTAGCTGCGGATATCCTGCTGTCGAAGCTCCGACAGTACAGAGGCGATGGCCACGAAGTCGTTGTCGACGTGCAGAACCGTGAGGCCGTGGTGCACGGCTGTCGCGGCGACCAGAAGGTCGATGGGGCCGGGTCCGCGGTGCTGCGACTTGAGCGTGAGTTTGTACTGGGCGGCATCGACCCAGCGCCATGCATCCTTCGGCACTGGTGCCATCCCACACAGGACATCGACGACGCTGGCCATTTCGTCACGGTGTGCGGCATTCTCCGCAGAATAGAGAATCTCGGCGCGTGTCGGTTCGCTGACGTGGAACAGACCCTCCGCGCCGTAGTGCTCCCAGGCCTTCATCGTCTCCGGGGTGCGCGTCAGATGCCAGAAGGCTGAGGTGTCGAGGAGGAACCCGAACTTCACTCGTGCCACGCCTCTTTTCGTGCTTCGTACGCGGCGATGCCCCTGTCGAAGTCGCCTTGTGCGCCCATGGCGGTTAGCTTCCGCATAGCCTCAAGGCGCCTCAGCCTGGCTGCTGTCTCCTGCAGGGCCTTGTTGACGGTGTCCTTCTTCGTCGTCGTTCCCAGCAGCCTCATGGCCTCTGCCAGTGCGTCCTCGTCTAGATCGATTTGGGTGAGCGACACGGGTCCGCCTCCGATCTGGTCGCATGTACATGGCATGTGTCCCTAATGTACATCATGTACATGCCGATGTCAGGCCCACGGGCGGGTGAACATGAGGGATCCCCGGACCCATAGATACGGGTATCGCCCCAGGTCAGCGGCTTGCTGACCTGGGGCGATACGAGGTGGCGCATTTTCTTCAAACTGCGTTTCCGCAGGTCAAGCCACGTTCTAAATGTCGAAGTAGAGCTCGAACTCATGCGGCGTGGGCCGCAGCCGAACCGGGTCGACCTCCCGCTCCCGCTTGTACGAGATCCACGTGTCGATCAGGTCCTGGGTGAACACGCCGCCCTCGAGCAGGTACTCGTGGTCGGCCTCCAGGGAGTCCAGCACTGCCGGGAGGCTGCCGGGGACCTGGGGGATCGAGGCGTGCTCGTCCGGCGGGAGCTCGTAGAGGTCCTTGTCGACCGGGGCCATCGGCTCGATCTTGTTCTTCACGCCGTCCAGGCCGGCCATCATCATCGCGGAGAAGGCCAGGTACGGGTTCGAGGAGGGGTCCGGGCAGCGGAACTCGATGCGCTTGGCCTTCGGGTTCGAGCCGGTGATCGGGATGCGGATGCAGGCCGAGCGGTTGCGCTGGCTGTAGACCAGGTTGACCGGCGCCTCGTAGCCGGGGACCAGGCGGCGGTAGCTGTTGACCGTCGGGTTGGTGAAGGCCAGCAGTGAGGGGGCGTGCTTCAGGATGCCGCCGATGTAGTGGCGGGCGGTGTCCGACAGGCCCGCGTAGCCGACCTCGTCGTAGAACAGCGGGACGCCGTCCTTCCACAGGCTCTGGTGGCAGTGCATGCCCGAGCCGTTGTCGCCGAAGACCGGCTTGGGCATGAAGGTCGCGGTCTTGCCGGCCTGCCAGGCCACGTTCTTGATGATGTACTTGAACAGCATCAGGTCGTCGGCGGCGGCCAGCAGGGTGTTGAACCGGTAGTTGATCTCCGCCTGGCCGGCCGAGCCGACCTCGTGGTGCTGGCGCTCGACGATCAGGCCGGACTCGATGAGCGTGCGGCTCATGGTCGCGCGCAGGTCCGTGTAGTGGTCGTTCGGGGCCACCGGGAAGTAGCCGCCCTTGACCCGCGGCTTGTAGCCCCGGTTGCCGCCCTCTTCGGAGCGCCCGGTGTTCCAGAACGCCGCCTCGGCGTCGATGTGGTAGAAGCTCTCGCCGGGGCCGGAGGCGAAGCGGACGTCGTCGAACACGTAGAACTCGGCCTCCGGGCCGAAGTAGCACGTGTCGGCGATGCCGGTGCCCTTCAGGTACGCCTCGGCCTTCTTGGCCACGTTGCGCGGGTCGCGGGAGTAGGCCTCACCGGTCAGCGGGTCGTGGATGAAGAAGTTGATGTTGAGGGTCTTCTCCGCGCGGAACGGGTCCAGGCGGGCGGTGCTGACGTCGGGCAGCAGCTGCATGTCCGACTCGTGGATGGCCTGGAAGCCGCGGATCGAGGAGCCGTCGAAGGCCAGGCCCTGGGCGAAGACGTCGGCGTCGAACGACTCAACCGGCACCGTGAAGTGCTGCATCACCCCGGGCAGGTCACAGAACCGCACATCGACGCTCTTCACGTCGTTGTCCCTGAGGTACGCCAGTACCTCGTCGGCGTTCGAGAACATCCACTACTCCTTTGAGTACTCTCACCGGCCGGAAGCCTCTCGCCACCGGGGCCGGGACCCAACGGGCACTTCTGTGACCGTAGGACCGGGGGGTTTCCCGGCCGTGTCCCTTTTGTTTCCGGCGTGTTACACGGAGCCCGGCTCCCTTCCAACCTACCCTGTGGGCAGGTCGGCGCCCCTGGAATGGTCGGGGGCGACGTTGGTGGCGGGCGTGGAAAGTGTGCGGGGTACCGTGGACGCCATGACCTCGTCCGACTATTCCGGCCAGCGTTTCGGCCTCCCGCAGACCGGTCCGGGCTCGATGGCCCCGGTCGGCCGCCGGCTGGCCGCGTTGATGATCGACTGGGCCATCGCCTACGGCGTGGCCTACCTGCTGGTCGGCGACCGGCTGTTCAAGTCCGGCCAGTTCGCGGCACTGAGCCTGCTGGCGGTGATGTACCTGGTGGGCCTGTCCATCAGCGGCTCCACCTTCGGGATGGCGATCCTGGGCCTGCGGGTCAGCTCCGATCAGGGGGCCAGGGCCACGCCGTACAAGATCGCGATGCGCACCGTGCTGTTGTTCCTGGTCATCCCGGCGGTGGTCTGGGACGCCGACGGCCGCGGCCTGCACGACCGGGTCGCGCACACGATGATCATCTCCACCCGCTGACCGATCCGGCGCGTGGAGCACGGCCCCGCGGCCGAAAAGCAAGCGATATCCGCATCGGGCGCCCACGAGACGCACGCTGACCAGCGTCTCCGCGCAATGCCTCGCGCAGTGCCCCGCCCAGTGCCCCGGCACGTACCCGCGCACAACGCCGACGGCCCGCGACCGGAGACCGGTCGCGGGCCGTCGTACGTTCCATGGCGTTTCGCTAGGGTTACAGCACGCAGACGCGGGCTTGTGACGATTCAGCGCACCTGGCCGCGCGGCATCTTGCCGTTACGCGGCATCGGGCCCTTCGGGATCGGCATGTTCGGCCCGACGGCCTTGAGCCGGTTCTGGTACTCCTGCACCTGTGCCGGACGCAGGTAGCCCTTGCCGGTGGCCGGCTTGAGCCGCATCACCTTCTTGTTCAGCCGCCCCAGCGGCACCATGCCCTCTTCGTCGCCGGCCACGATGTCCTCGGCGACCAGCGGCACGTCCGGGCCGAACAGCCGGGTCAGGTGCCGGCGCTCCTCGGTGAACAGCGCCTTGAGCCGGTTCGGGTTGCCCTCGCCGACCAGGACGATGCCCGGGCGGCCGAGCACCCGGTGGATCATGTCCTGCTGCCGGTTGAAGCGGACGCCGGGGGTGACGTCCCAGCCCCGGCGCAGCGTGTCCAGCACCGAGGCGGCGGCGCCGGCCTGGTCCTTGATCGAGGAGTAGGCCGCACGCTGGGCCCGCCGCCCGAAGACGATCATCGCGGCCAGTACCGCGACCGGGATGCCGAAGATGCCGTAGAAAAGCGGGGAGCCGAGCGCGAAGCCCAGCGCCACGAACACCACCAGGGCGGCCACGGCCCAGGCGGCCAGGACCAGGGGAAGCTTGGGATCCTCCTTGCGGGTCATCCCGTAGACCTCGCGGATCTGCTTCAGCCGACCCTTTTTCTTGGGCGCATCCCCGTCGGCGGGGGTCTTCGTGGTGTCGCGTGCCATGCCACGCAGGATACGTGGTGCCCGCGCCCGGTGGTAAACCAGTGCGGACGTTATCGGGTCCGCAGGCTCATCGCGGTGAGCGATTCGTGCGCCTCGGCCCGCAGCGCGGCCCGTTCCCGGCCCTCCAGCACGGCGGCGTGGGCGTTGGCCAACGCGCCGCGCTGGCCGCCGGCCCGCAGGACCCGGCGCTCGAACGATAGAAGCATGGTGCGGACGGAGTACGTTGTGGTGCTCATGGCAAGACCTCGACCAGGAGAAAAGAGGGGGGACGTCGGGGGAGCGGAGCCGGTGGCGGTCCACCACCACTGTCAATATTCTTTGTTACAGGGCCTAGTGTGGCCGGTCAAATCGTGGTAACGGGATACGCAATACTGCGGATCCCGTTCCGCCGGCACACAAAACGGCCCCGGTCCGATCTGGACCGGGGCCGTTGTTCGCAGCGTCCTAACAAAGGGGCTGAGTAGCGGTTTTCGAAACCGTCTGAGGTGCGACCAACGTCACGCCGGGACGGCCGACATCATCTCGGATCCACCGACGTTACGCCGGGCGGGCCGACGTCACGCCGGAACGCCGGCCGCGGCCGCCTCGCGCGCCTCGACGGCCTCCTTGTACAGCCGCCCGGCCCGGTACGAGGAGCGGACCAGCGGCCCGGACATGACGCCGAAGCCCATCTCCCGAGCCTCCTCGGCCAGCTCCACGAACTCCTCGGGCTTCACCCAGCGCATCACCGGGTGGTGCCGCGGCGAGGGCCGCAGGTACTGGGTGATGGTGACCAGGTCGCAGCCGGCCTCGCGCAGGTCGGCCAGGGCCTGCGAGATCTCCTCGCGCTCCTCGCCCATGCCCAGGATCAGGTTGGACTTGGTGACCAGGCCGAAGTCGCGGGCCTGGCGGATGACGTCCAGCGAGCGCTCGTAGCGGAAGCCGGGGCGGATCTCCTTGAAGATCCGAGGCACGGTCTCGATGTTGTGCGCCAGCACCTCCGGCCGGCTGCCGAAGACCTCGGCGAGGTGTTCGGGCTTGGCGTGGAAGTCCGGGATCAGCAGTTCGACGCCGCAGCCGGGCAGCATCGCGTGGATCTGGCGGACGGTCTCGGCGTACAGCCAGGAGCCCTCGTCCTCGAGGTCGTCGCGGGCCACGCCGGTGACGGTCGCGTACTTCAGGCCCATGGTCTGCACCGACTCGGCCACGCGCCGCGGCTCGTCGGTGTCGTAGGCCTTGGGCTTGCCGGTGTCGATCTGGCAGAAGTCACAGCGCCGGGTGCACTGGTCGCCGCCGATGAGGAAGGTGGCCTCGCGATCTTCCCAGCACTCGTAGATGTTCGGACAGCCGGCCTCTTCGCACACCGTGTGCAGGCCCTCGCTGCGCACCAGGCTCTTCAGCCCGGTGTACTCCGGACCCATCTTGGCGCGGGTCTTGATCCAGCTGGGTTTCTTCTCGATGGGGACGGCGCTGTTGCGGACCTCAAGCCGGAGCAGCTTGCGGCCTTCGGGTTCTGGGGTGACGGCCGTCACTTCGAGTCTCCTTGCGTCAATCGGATACCGCGTCAGTCGGATACCGCGGAGCGCGTACCGCGCATACCTGTGATTAGCAGCCTACGGGGCGCGCGGGCTATTCCTTCCCGGCGCCGACGAGGCCGTACGCCTCGGAAACCACGTCGTCCAGGTGCCCGGCCACCAGCGGCGCGACCTCCTCGACCGTGATGTCCCGGCCCAGCTCGGCGGACAGCGAGGTGACGCCGGCGTTCCGGATCCCGCAGGGGATGATCTTGTCGAACCAGGCCAGGTCGACATCGCAGTTCATCGAGAAACCGTGCATGGTCACGCCCTTGGCGACCCGCACGCCGATCTGCGCCAGCTTGCGGTCGGCCTTGCGCTGTCCGGCGTTGGACGGCGCGTACTCGGGCCCGGCCAGCCGGGGGTCGAACTCTTCGTCGTCGTCCACCGGCGCGCCGACGGTCTTCAGCCGCAGGTTCAGGCCGCCCAGGTCCTGGCGCTCGATCTCATCGCCCAGGATCCACACGCCGCTGCGGCCGTGGATCCGGGTGGCCTGCGGCAGGCCCAGGTCGGCACAGGTTCGCAGCAGTGCTTCTTCCAGCCGCCGGACGTGGCCCACCACGTCCATCGCCTCCGGCAGCCGCAGGATCGGGTAGCCGACCAGCTGGCCGGGGCCGTGGAAGGTGATGCGGCCGCCGCGGTCGACGTCGATGACCGGGGTGCCGTCGGTGGGTCGCTCCTCGGGGGCGGAGCGGCGTCCGGCCGTGAACACCGGGGGGTGCTCCAGCAGGATCAGGGTGTCGTCGATCTCGTCGGCGACCCGTCGGGCGTGGACCTCGCGCTGGAGATCCCACGCGGCCAGATACGGAACGGCCTCCGCGCCGAAGCCGGCGCGGAGGACCGAGATTCCACGTTCGTCAGACACCCCTCAAGGGTACGCCTGGTTCTTACCGCCCCTGCTGCTACTGGGTCGGGGTGGTCGCCAGCACACCGAGGGTGACGTTGACGGTCGTGGTGGAGCCGTTGCGGGAGTAGGTGATCGGGACGGTGTCGCCCGGCCGGTGCGAGCGCACCGCGGCCGCCACGTCCTGGTAGGAGTACACCAGGCGGTCGCCGATCTTGGTTATCACGTCGCCGGCCTTCAGGCCCGCCTTGTCGGCCGGGGCGCCGGCGGTGACCTGCTCCACCTTGTAGCCGGTCGCGGTGCGGGTGGTGGTGTCGCTCTGGCCGTTCTGCGCCACACCCAGCGACGCGATCTGCGCCGGCTTGCCCTGGGCCAGGGCGTCCACGATGGGCAGCGCCTCGGAGATCGGGATCGCGAAGCCCAGGCCGATGGAGCCGGCCTGCGAGCTGCCGCCGCCCAGACCGCCGGAGCTCTGGTCGTTGGAGGCGATCGCGGAGTTGATGCCGATCACGTTGCCCTCCATGTCCACCAGCGGGCCGCCGGAGTTCCCGGGGTTGATCGCGGCGTCGGTCTGGACCGCGTCCAGGACCACGGTGCTGCCGTTCTCCGCCTGGGTCTCCACCGGCCGGTTCAGGGCACTGACGATGCCGGAGGTGACGGTGCTGGTCAGGCCGAGCGGCGAGCCGATCGCCACCACCTGCTGGCCGACCTGCAGGTTCTTGGAGTCGGCGAAGGAGGCCTTGGTCAGCCCGGAGACGCCGTCGACCTTTATCACCGCGAGGTCGGCCAGCGGCTCGTCGCCGACGATGTGCGCGTTGGCGGTCCGGCCGTCGCTGAAGGTGACGGTGATGGTCGCCGCGCCGCCGCCGCTGCTGCCCCCGCTGTTCCCGCCGCTACCGCCGCTGTTCCCGCCACTGCCACCCCCGAACGGGTTGCCGTTGCCGTTGCCATTGCCGTTCTGGCTGGAGCTGCCGGTGTTCTGGTTCGGGTCGGCGGCGGCGATCACGTGGTTGTTGGTGACGATCAGGCCGTCCGAGCTGTAGATGATGCCCGTGCCCTCGTCGCCGCTGCCGTTGCCTTGGCTGACCTGGATGTCCACCACGCTCGGCATCACGTGCGCGGAGACCTGGGTGACGCTGCCGGGGGTGCTCAGCGCGGTGTTGTTGGTGTTCAGGGGGGAGCGCGAGCTGGAGGCGGCCGTGTCGGAGGAGGAGCTGTTGTTGTCCTTGGCCGCGTAGGTGACCGCGGTGCCGATGCCGCCGCCGATCAGCCCGGCGACCAGGGCCACGGCGACCAGCATCTTGCCGGCGCCGAGCGAGGAGCGCTGGGAGGTGGCGACGGGGGGAGAGTAGGGCGGGAAGGCCGTGCCGTCCGAGGGCGCGGCCCAGTTCGGCGGGGGCGTCGGGCCGGGGCCGAGGTGGCCGCCCAGGCCCGGCTGCGGCGCCTGCTGGCCCGGCGCGCCCTGGCCGAACGCGGCGCCGGGCTGGGTCTGCGGCTGGATCGGGGGCTGCGGCTGGGCCTGGGGCTGCGGTGCCTGCGGGGCCGGGCCCGACTGTGCCTGGTACCCGCCGGCGGCCGGGTCCGGCGGGGCCGGGACCGCGGGCTGGATCAGGGTCGCGTCCGGCTCTCCCGGGACGGGCTGCGACGCCGCGGTCGGCGGGAGCGCGTCCTGCTGCGGGAGCATTGCCTGGGGGTCCTGAGCCCCGGAGCCGCTGGGCGCGGCGGGGTTCGCGCCGAAGCTTGCGCGCACGTCCTGGTCCGCCGCTTCGTTGGCGCCGTTGTCGCCCAGGCCGCCGACGCCGCCTGCGTTGCTCGAGGGTTCGTTCATGAGGAGGAGCTTCGCCTGTTCACCTTAAATGCTGCTGAGACCCGGACAAGAGGTGACCGAAAAAGGAGGGCCGCGTACCCCTGTGTTTCCACAGGTACGGGTCCTGTTGGGTAACGACTTGGGTAACGACCATATGCGGTACTTGCTTTAAGAACGGCATCAGGCGCGTTCGCCCATAGGGGAACGCGCCTGTGAGGTGCCACTCAGGTTCCGCTTAAGAACCCGCTGCCGAGCCGCTGCTAGTCGAGTCGGCGTCCTCGGTCGGCCGCCCGGGGAGCCACAGTCCGAGCAGCGCCCCGCCGCTCGGCGCCCGCGCCGCCGCGACCCGGCCGCCGTGGTTCTCGGCGGCCTGCCGCACGATGGCCAGGCCCAGCCCGGAGCCCGGCATGGTGCGGGCCTCGGTGGAGCGGTAGAAGCGCTCGAAGACGTGCGGCATGTCCTCTTCGGCGATGCCCGGACCCTGGTCCGAGACCTGGAGCAAGCCGTCGGCCAGGCGCACCGTGACGGTCCCGTCCTCCGGGCTCCATTTGCCGGCGTTGTCCAGCAGGTTCGTCACGGCGCGCTCCAGCGCCGCCGGATCGCCTTCCAGGAACCAGGGCTGGAGCTGGATGTCGAACTTCAGTCCCGGGGCCCGCCTGCGGACCCGGTCCACGGCCTGCCGCACCACGTCGCCCAGGTTCACCGGCTCCGGCGCGGCCTGCGGCTTGGCGTCGCGGGAGAGCTCGACCAGGTCGCCGACCAGCACCGAGAGCTCTTCCATCTGGGCCCGGACGTCGGCGATGAGCTCGGACCGGTCGGCGTCGCTGATCCGCGGCGGGCCCGAACCGGGCGCGGCGTGTTCGGACTCGCCGCCGCCGAAGACCTGGGAGAGCAGGTCGATGTTGGTGCGCATCGAGGTCAGCGGGGTGCGCAGCTCGTGGCCGGCGTCGGCGATCAGGCGTCGTTGATGGTCCTGCGAGCGGGCCAGCGCGGTCAGCATGCTGTTGAAGCTGGTGGCCAGCCGGGCCAGCTCGTCGGTGCCCTGGACCTCGATCGGGCGCAGGTCGCCGGTCCGGGCCACGTACTCGGTGGCCTCGGTGAGCCGGTCCACCGGGCGCAGGCCGGCCCGGCCGACGGTGATGCCCGCGCTGCCGGCGACCGCGATGCCGGCGATGCCGACCAGTATGGAGACCAGGCTGAGCCGGCTGAGGGTCTGCTGGGTGTCGTGCATGGACTGCGCGAGCAGGAGGGCCTGGCGGGTCCCGGGGGAGTACTCGCTCGGCGGCACCGGCACGGTGATCGCCCGGGCCTTGGTGCCGTCGCCGAAGACGATGGTCCGGAAGTTGCTGGCGGTCCCGCCGGCCTGCGCGACCGCGACGTCGGCCGGGATCGGCTGCACCGACGGGATGACCGTCGACGGCGCGATGTAGTTGATCACGCCGTCGCTGTCGAAGACCACGACCTCGGTGTCCGTGTACAAGGGCACGTCGAGATTGCCCTTGACCTGGAGCTTGGTCTGGTTGTCCTCCTGGATCTGCACCTCTTTGGCGATCTGGGTGGCGTGGCTGCTCAGCGTGGTGTCCATCTGGCTCAGGATCTGGTTCCGCACCGTCACCCAGCCCGCGATCGAGGCCAGCGCCACGCTCAGCCCCACCGCGACCATCACCAGCGCGGTGATCCGGGTCCGCAGCGGGACGTGCGACATCACCTCCGTGATCTTCGCGCGCAACCGTTCGTAGGGTCCCAGGTGCTCCTCGGATTCCGGGTGTTCAGCAGTGATCAGAGGGTTCACGGTGCCGTCTCACGCAGGGAGTACCCCACCCCGCGGACCGTGTGGATCAGGCGGGGCAGTTCGTCGGCCTCGGTCTTGCGGCGCAGGTAGCCGACGTAGACCTCGAGCGAGTTGGCGGTGGTCGGGAAGTCGTAGCCCCAGACCTCTTCCAGGATCTGGGCCCGGGTCAGGACCTGCCGGGGGTGCCGCATCAGCAGCTCCAGCAGGTTGAACTCGGTGCGGGTCAGGCGCACCGGCTTGCCGGCCCGGGTCACCTCGCGGGTGGCCGGGTCCAGGGTGAGGTCGGCGAAGGCCAGCGGGGCGTCGGACTGGTCGGCCAGGCTGCCCTGGGTGCGGCGCAGCAGCGCGCGCAGCCGGGCCAGCAACTCCTCCAGCGCGAACGGCTTGGGGAGGTAGTCGTCGGCGCCGGCGTCCAGGCCGGCCACCCGGTCCGGGACCGCGTCGCGCGCGGTGAGTAGCAGGACCGGCAGGTCCTCGCCGGCCGAGCGCAGCCGGCGGCAGGTCTCCAGGCCGTCCAGCCGGGGCATCATGACGTCGAGCACGACGGCGTCCGGCCGCCGCTTCGCGATCGCTTCCAGTGCCGCCAGCCCGTCGGCCGCCAGCTCGACCTCGTAGCCGTTGAAGGCCAGCGAGCGGCGCAGCGAGTCCCGGACCGCCTGATCGTCGTCCACCACGAGGATGTGCATGGCCGCATTCTGCCCCTCTCGGTTGAGAAGACGCTGAGATCATGCCGATGTTTTTCCAGACGGCCGCCTTGCCGTCGCGCATGCGGATTAGTCCGTTAGAGGGATACGCGTTATCCACAACCCCGGTTTATCCACAGTCGGTCATGTCTTGGTCGCGCTCCGTACCCGCGAATCGGCACAGTAGCGGTCATGGATCACGACCTCACCTCCGCCCCCGGAGCCGCGGCCCCCGCCGCCGGCCTCCGGCCCGGCGGCCCCGATACCGGCGGCGCCGCATCCGGAGCCGAATCCGGAGCCCAGCGCCCGCCCCGGCCGCGCAGTGCGCGCGGCGGGATCCCGGGCCAGGCCGGCGGCGGCGCGGGTGGCGGGGGCGGTGCGAGTGGAAGTGCTGATGTCGGGAGTGCCGATGTTGGCAGTGCCGATGTCGGCAGTGCCGATGGCGGCACCGCCGACCAGGGAGCGACCGCCGAGGCCGCCGCCGGCCCGGTCAGCACCGTCCGCCTGGCCTCCCCCGGCTCGGTGGTCGCCTCGATCCCGTTCCTGTTCGGCTTCCACCCGGAGAACAGCCTGGTGATCCTGGGCATCAGCCATTCGGCCGAAGGCGGCAGCTTCATCCGGCACGGCGTCCGCATCGACCTGGACCAGGTCCGCGGCCAGGAACGCGGCACCGCCCTGGAACTCGCGGCCCGGCTGCGCGACCAGGATGCTGACATCGCCATCCTGGTCGCCTTCGGCCCGCGCGCCGCGACCGGCGCCAAGGCCCGCCCCGACCACTGCCGCAAACTGATGGCCGCGTTCCGCGCCCAGCTCGAGGCGGCGGCCAGCGAGGAACGCGTCACCGTCGTCGACGCCCTCTACAGCGCCAACGGCCGCTGGTGGTCCTACATGTGCCGCAACAACCGCTGCTGCCCGGCGGCCGGCACCGTGGTCCCGGCCGAGGCCCCCGCCGCTCTGGCCGGCGCCTTCGCGACCCGCGGCCACACGGTCTACGCCAGCCGCGAAGCCCTCGACGCCACCTTGGACCCCTACCCGCCGGAAGCCCTGGCCCGTACCGCCGAGGCCGCCGAACACCTGGACCCCACCTGGTACGACACCGACGCCGGCCTGGCCGACGCCCGCCGTCTGATGGACGTCCTCCTGGCCCGCTGCGGCCCCGACACCGAGCCGGCCACATCCCGCGCCCCCCGAACCGACGGCCCCCGCGCCGGCCGCCGGGGCCTGTCCGACAGCGCCACCACGGCCCTCGCCGGCCGATCGGGCCGCGCGGCTGATGCCGCGGCCTCGTCATCGGATGACGCTTCTGGCGTCGGCGGTTCCGACTCGCAGCCTCATGACGGCTTCAGCGGTTCGGCGGCGAGTCCGTCCTCCCGGTCGGATGCCGATGACGGTCCCGCATCTCCGGGCTCTGCCTTCGGCAGCTCTGCGTTCGACGGCTCTGCGTTTGATGGTTCGGCGTTTGATGGTTCGGCGTTTGATGGTTCTGGCTCCGACAGCTCTCCCGCCGACCAGTCCGAGCCGCGCCCCCCGCACTCCACCGGTGCCGTCATCCCGGCGGCTCGCAACTCCCGCCGGGTCAGCAACCGCATTCCGTCGCTCGCCGGCAAGTCCGAGGGCGTGCCGCTCGGTGCGCTCGCCGAGCCGCCCGGCTCGTTGCTCGCACCGCCGGTCATCACCGACGGCGAGGCGGCCGAGCTGCTGATCGCGCTGCTCAACTGGCGGGTGCGCGACTACCTGGCGTGCGCCGCCGCGACCGTGGACTCCGCCGGGCGGCTGCTGCGCCTCGGCGCCGAGTTGGCCCGGCGCGCGCCCCATCCTGAGCTTCGCCTCGCCCCCTACGCGCTGGCCGCGTGGGCGGCGTGGGCGATCGGCCGGCCCGCCATCGCGCAGTGTGCGGTGGATCGGGCGCTGGCCATTGATTCCGAGTACAAGTTCGCCTCGCTGATCCGCGCCGGCCTGCACCACGCCATCGACGGCGAGGGCGTGCGCGAGTCCGCCGCCAGTACGCGGCGCGACCTGTTCGGCGAGGCCGCCGTCGAATCCGACACCGTCGCCGGTTTCGACAACGGCGCCGGTTTTGACAGTTCAGATCCGGACTCCGCTCCGGCCCCGATCCCTTCTCCCCGCTCCACCGAAAACGTCCCCACCGAATCCGGAACCGATCTGGAGATCCCATGAACCGCATAGAGCAAGTCGCCCCGCCGGCCCCGGCGCAGCAGCCGCAGCCCCGCCTTCCCCGGGCCCTGGCCGACGTTCGGCGTCGAGCCGCACACGCCCTGTTCCAGCCCCGTGCGACGCCGACCCGTACCCGGCGTGGCACCACCGGTCTCGCCGTCGCGATCGCGGTGCTCGCCGTGCCGATGCTGCCGAACCCGGCCCTCGGTGCCGCGTCGACCGGCGCCGATCCGGTCAAGCCCAGCGCACCGCAGGCCCGGCACCACCTGAACCACGACCGCGTCGAGCCCGAGCCGGGCACCATGACCGTCCAAGAATGGGCGGCCTCCGGCTGGACACTCACCGTCCCGGACCACCCGGCCGACATGGGTCTGCTGGGCCACATCCTGGCCACCCGCCACCACGGCCACTACGTCCCGTGGCTCGCCGAGCCTGCCCTCGTGGCCCACGCCAACGCCGGCCCCGGCGTCCCCGCTACCGCGACCGGCGTCCCCGCCAACGGCCGCCGGCCGGTGATCGACGCCTTCCGGGTATCCCACACCAGTCCCCGTGCGGAGGAGCTGTACACCCCAGAGTCGCAGGCTGCTGCCGGCCTGACGTCCGCCCCTGCGGCCCGCTCCCGAACCCTCCCGAACCCGCTGGTCCCGGCCGCGAGACCGGCCAACACCAAGCAGATGCTGGTGGCGGGCAGGCAATCCGCCGATATCCCCGACATCCCCGGCGGCGTCGCGGCCCGATCGTCCGCGCCTCAGTCGCACCAGGCATCGGCCGCGGCCGACCCGTCGGCGTCCCCGTGTCTGCGCGAGGCCTCCGTGGCCGGCAACGACCGCCAGATGGTGGCGCACCTGCACCCGGCCACGGACGCCATGGACGTCGTCGTCACCCACCGCCGCACCCCTTGTACGGCGATGGTCGACTACCTGTCCCAGGCCCGCGCCTGATGGACGGCCCGGCCTTCCTCTCGATCGCGCGCGCCCGCCTCGCCGCGGGCCGCGCGGTCCTCCGCCTCACCCACGGCATCCGGGTCCGGGTCCCCGTCTCCGGACCGGTCCTGCGCCGCCACCTCGGCGGCCCAGGCCGGATGCTCCCGTTGCGCCCAACCCCGCGTGACATATCCAGTGCGCATCCCGATCCGGGCCTGGCGGTCGTTCAGTGCGAACCACACATGACCGATCACCACGAACCCGATCGCCAGCGCCAGCCAGTCGTGCACGAACGTCGCACCGGTCCGGGCCGACACCCCGACCAGGTGCGGAAACCACATCAGGGTCCCGGTCCCGGCCATCACCAGGATCGCCCCGCACTGGAACGCCGCGTTCAGCTTCTGCCCCGCGTTGAACTTGCCGACCGGCAGCGCCAGCTCCCGGGCCCGCTCACGCCGCCAGGCCCGATTCCGCAGCCACTCGCGGTCGGTCTCGCCGTGCCGGTTCAGCCGCCGCACATCTGCCCGGTACGCCCGCGAGAACAGCCCCGCCGCCATCGGGATGGGCAGCGCGAACCCGCAGTACAGATGGATCAACGCCACGACCGGACGGTGCCCGATCCGCACCGACAACGAGGGCAGGTACAGCACCGCCCCGGTGGCGATCAGCACCAGCATCAACGTGGCGGTCGCGCGGTGGACGTACCGTTCGGCGCGCGTGAAGCGCTCGATGCGCCGCCGGACGGCGCCGGCCTCAGCCGGTCGGGACATCGCCGTTCCTCCCGTTGGACTTCCCGACCCAGGCGTCGATGTCATAGCCGTAGCCTTCCCAGTAGCCGGGATGGACCGCGTCCACCACCTGGATCTCCTGGAGCCACTTGATGCTCTTGTACCCGTACATCGGCGCCGCGTAGAGCCGCACCGGCCCGCCGTGCTCATGGCTCACCGGCCCGCCGAGCATCTTCAGCGCCACCAGCATGTCCGGGTTCTGGGCCTGGTCCAGCGTCAACGACTCGGTATAGGTCCCGTCGAAGGAGACGAACCGCAACGCCTTCGCCGAACTCTGCACCCCGGCCAGCGCCAACATGTCGCTCAGCCGAACCCCGCTCCACGGCACCTTCGGCACCCGCCACCCGGTGACGCACTGGAAGTCCCGCACCATGTCGATCTGCGGAAGCGCCGCCAGATCGGTCAGCGAGTAGTGCTGCGGCCGGTCCACCAGGCCGGTGACGGACAGCCGGTAGGTGTTCGGATCCGGCGTCGGGACGCTCCCGGTCACCGTGTAGATGCGGAACTGGTTCCCCAGGGGGAGCAGGTTCGTCAGCCCGGTCGGATCGTGCGCCGCGACGTCGGCCAGGAACCGCTGGACGGCGGACCCGCCGAGCACGCCCATCGCACCCAGCCCCACCACCCCGAACACCACACGTCGCCCGACCGGCCGCCCCTCCCGATCAGACCGGCCAGGCCCGTCACCGCTCCCGCTCGCACCACCGCGGGCAGCGTCCATTGCCTCTGCCACAGGCCCATCACATCACCGCAGGTCATGCTGCACCAGCAAACAGGAGGGAGGTTCCTTGGTTCGTAATAATTGGAACCGAGCGAAGCCGGTCATGTGTCTTCCCCTCCAACCCCGAGAATCGCAGCCTGGAGGACACCGAGTGACTGAGCCGATGCCTTGCCGGACCGACCGGGCCCCGTTCGACCGACTCTTCGCCGAGGGGGCGGCCGCGGTGGCCGACGGCTCGCACCGGATCGAGGTGCCGCCCGGTGGCGGTAGCCGGCGGTGGGGTGTGTCGGCGCTGCTCCGGCCCGATCCCGGGGCGGAGGCGTCGCTGGCGGAGTTGGCCCGCGAAGCCGCGGTGGTCGCCGGTGACGGTCACTGGCTGACCGGTGCCGTGGGCAACTCGCACCTGACGATGCGTGCCCTCGAGTACCCGCGTGCCGACATCCGGGACGACGATCCGTGTGTCGCGCGCTACGCCAAGGCCCTGAGCGTGGCGTCGGCCGGCGTACCGCCTCTGGCGTTCGACATCTTCGGCCTGACGCTGACCCCGTTGTCGGTGATGGCGTGCGCGCTCCCGGTCGATGACGCCCCGGACCGGCTCTCAGCGGCCTACGCCGCCGCGCTCGGCGACGACGCCTGGCTGGAGGACGGGATCGGGCTCAAGCGCGACATCTGGTATCTCAACATCCTGCACTTCGCCGCCCCGGTCGGTGATCCCCGGGCCCTGATCGACTGGGTCGCCGACCGGCGCGACCTGACCCCGATCCCGCTGCGCGCCACCGAGGTCGAGATCGCCACCTGGCGTTTCACCGGGAGTGCCATGAAGCCGCTGCGGTTAGCCGCGTCGGTGCTTCGGTGAGCCGATCATGCCCCGGAGGGCTTCGGCATGCGCCCAGGCCGGGCGTCCGGGTCCGGTGATGTGCGACCAGGGCTGGTCCGGGTGCAGGCCCAGGCGCCGGAGCTGGTCCGCGCGGAGCTTGATCGAGAACGTGCCGTGCCAGTGTCCGTCGTCACGGACTCCGCAGTACAGGTCGATGCGGACGTCGGCGAGGTCGAACGGGAACCAGTCGATGCCGCGGTCGATCAGTCAAAGGGCGACGGCGCGCACGGGTGCCGGGCAGCCCGGCAGGTTCTCGTAGCCGATCACTGTGATCCACGCAGGATCCTCATTCGCCATATGACGATCGTATTCGTTGGACTCGTGCGGATCCGGTGATTAACCGGGGTGCCCACCTGCCATGATCTGGTTGGCCGGCCCCAGTTCTCGTCACCCTGACGACATCACGCTACGATGGTCCAATGCCACAGGACCTCGACCCGGACTACGACCCGACCGACTATCCGCCGTTCGCGGTGACCGTGGATCTGGTCGTGCTGACCGTGGCCGAGCAGGGGCTGAGTGTCCTGGCCGTGCGGCGGGGGGAGCCGCCCTTCGCGGACCGCTGGGCGTTGCCCGGCGGGTTCGTGAAGCCCGACGAGAGTCTGGGCGACGCCGCGGTGCGGGAGCTGGCCGAGGAGACCGGGCTGGGGCTGGAGGTCGCCGGGCAGGATTCGCAGGGCGTGCCCGACCACGGCGTGCACCTGGAGCAGCTGGCCAGCTACGGCACCCCGGACCGGGACCCGCGGATGCGGGTGGTGTCGGTGGCGTATCTGGCGCTCGCGCCGCTGACCTCGCTGCAGGAGGGTTCTGAGGGGCCGTTCCCGGCGGCCGGGGGTGACGCGCGGGCGGCGGAGTGGCTGCCGGTCGTCAAGCTGCCCGGTTCGGAGGGGCTGGCCTTCGACCACGCGCGGATCCTGGCCGACGGGATCGAGCGGGCCAGGTCGAAGATCGAGTACTCGTCGCTGGCCGCGGCGTTCTGCCCGCCGGAGTTCACCGTGGGGGAGCTGCGCAACGTCTACGAGGCGGTGTGGGGCGTGCAGCTCGATCCGCGGAACTTCCATCGGAAGGTGACCGGGACACCGGGCTTCCTGGTGCCGACCGGCGGCACCACCTCGCGGCAGGGTGGCCGGCCGGCGCAGCTGTTCCGGCGGGGGAGCGCGACGTTGCTGAACCCGCCGATGCTGCGGCCGTCCGGAGACTGAGCGGTCTGAAGAGGGAGACTGAGCGGTCTGAAGAGACTGAGCGGTCTGAACCGGTGGAACCGAGCCGGTGGACTGACCGAACCGGACCCCGGCTCAGGTCTCCCCGCCCAGATCCACGACGTAGGCCTCGTAGACCAGGTCGTTCCCGCGCTGGCAGTGCCGGTTGAGCCGGCGGGCCAGGTCGGCCAGCTGCTTGTCGGCCATGCCCGCGAGGTCGCACTGCACGGCGCGCAGTTCGGCGTGCTCGCGGATCAGGTTCTGGACGGCGAAGGTCAGGCGCGGGTCGGCGGCGACGATCTCGGCGTACAGCCCGTGTTCGCCTTCGGTCGCGGCCAGGTGTTCGGCGATGGCGGCGGAAAGGGGTACGGCGGGTGCGAGGTCCATTGCAGACCTCCTCGCGAGTGGGGGGTTCCTCTCATGGTGCGCATGCCCGAGGGGGGTTGTCCAGAAGCTGGCGGTAGGCAAGCTGCTGCGACACTTCATCACTCTTCACGGTGATTTCCCCCGGTCCCGTGAGTGATCACGGCTACCGTAGCGGACAGCGATGTCGCGGACGGTGATCAATCACTGGACACCGGCTGCCGGACCGCCCGGCGCCGCGCGGCGGGTCGGGCCCGGAGCAAGAGGAGTCGCGGTGATCGAGGCGATCGAGCTGACCAGCACCCGCCGATCCCGCGGCGCGGGCGGTGGTCCCGTGGAGAAGGTCTCGTTCGATGTCTACCCGGGCCAGGTCACAGCCCTGCTCGGGGCCCCGGGTACGGGAAAGTCCACAGTCCTGCGCCTGATGGTCGAGCTCGAGGCCGGCGGCGGCCGCACCCTGTTCGGCGGCCGTCCCTACCGGGCCCTGCGGCCCGCGGTCCGCGAGGTGGGCCTGGCCCTGAACCCCGACGCCGTCCACCCCGGCCGCACCGTGCAGGCCCACCTGCAGCTCTACTCGGCCGGCGGCGGCGTCCCCAAGGCCCGCGTCGCCGAGGTCCTGGAGGTCGCGGGCCTGTCCACGCAGGCCACGGTCCGCTGCGGCCGCCTCGACCCGGGCCAGCGCCAGCGCCTGGCCATCGCCGCGGCCCTGCTCGGCGACCCCGCGGCCCTGATCCTGGACGAGCCCCGGGCCCTGGACAGCCACGGCATGTCCTGGTTCCACGCCCTGATCCGCGCCTACGCCGCCCAGGGCCGCACCGTCCTGGTCGCGGCCACCGACCCCGACACCCTGTCCGGCACCGCCGACCACGTCGTCGTCCTCCGCCGCGACGAGCAGGACGGCGTCAGCCGGGTCATCGCCAGCCGCTCCGCCGCCGAGGTCTTCGACGAAAGCCGCGCCACCGTCGTCCAGGTCCGCAGCCCCCAGGCCGCACGCCTGGCCGCGGCCCTGGAATCCGAAGGCGCCGCCCTGGCCGCCGCCGGCCCCGGCGCCCTCCAGGTCCGCGGCCTGGACCGGGCCCGCATCGGCGAGATCGCCCACGTCACCGGCATCTGCTTGCACGAACTCAGCGAGATCGGCCAGGACGACGACGTCTTCGGCCTGCGCCCGGTCCCGCGCCAGAAGGAGCTCCTGCCCGGCCTCAACCGCACCACCGCCTGGCACTCGGGGGTGCGGGTGGTCGCGGAGGAGATCGAAGAGGCGGAGCTGGTCGAGGCGCAGGTGCCGGCAGCCGCCGCCCGCGAGGAGCTGGTCGGGGCGCTGGCCGGGGCCGCTACTGCGATGGCTGAGCCGCAGGTGCAGGTGGCTGGCGTTCGCGAGGAGCTGGTCGGAGCGCACGCCGCTACTGCGATGGCAGAGCCGCGGGTGTCGGTAGCTGGCGTTCGCGAGGAGCTGGTCGGGGCGCACGCCGCTACTGCGACGGCTGAGCTGCAGGCGCCGGTGGTTGGTGCTCGCGAGGAGCTGGTCCGGGCACAGGCCGGGGCTGGCGTCGCGGCGGCTGAGCGGCAGGAGGCTGAGGCTGGCGAGGCGGCACGGAATGGTGCTGGCGGGCGGTCTTCGGGGAGCTCGCATGCTGAGCCGCGTGAATCGGTCGCGGCTGTTGAGGTGTCGCTGCCGCAAGGGCTGGCGGCTGAGACCAGCCAGGCGAGCCAGGGCATTGGCGTGTGGCCAGCGCAGCAGCGGGAGTCTGCAGGCGCTGTCGACGCTGAGCATGAGTTGGCACAAACCGGAGTGTGGCCATCGCAGGGCTCGGTCGCTGAGCCGCGTGAGTCGGCGGCGACCACACCCGCAGACCTGTCAGCGACTCATGTCAGCGAGGCGCCCAAACCGTTCGCCGGCTCGTGGCGTTCCCAGGGCTCGGTTGCCCATTCACGCTGGTCGGCCGCCCAACCCAAGAAGGCCGACACCGCCGGCGCCAGCTCCGAATCGCCGCACCGCAGCAGCCCGTTCGGCCTTCGGCGGGGTCGCAACAAAGCCGAGTCGCAGCCTCCTGTGTCGCCGCTCGAACCTCCCGCAGCCCTTGGCCAGCCCGCCGTGCCGTTCACCGTCGCGACCGCGACCGTCGAGCCCGCCGCCGAGGCGAGCGACGGCATGACCCCGTGGCGCGCCGTCGCGGCGCGGGCGTCGCAGGGCCAGCAGACAGCCGGCCAGCAGACAGCCGGTCAGCAAGCACCAGGCCAGCAAGCACCAGGCCAGCAGCACCCTCCGGTCGCGGAGGCGGCCCCGGCAGAGCAGGATGCTTCCGCATGATCGCCGCGTTCCGTTACGAACTTCGCCGGTTGGGGAGCCTGCGGGCCACTCGGCGGGTGCCGGGGGGTGCGGCCGTCGTGGCCGCCGCGTTCGGGGTGGCGGCCGCGTTGGCGGTGTCGGCGGGTGCCTCGGAGCGGATCGTCGCCTTGTTGCGGCTGGCGGGGACGTTGCCCGCGTTGGCCGCCGCCGTCGTGATCGGCGCGGCCTCCTCGGGGCATGAGCGGCACCACGAGATGCGTTACGTGACCCTTGCCGTGGTGCCCCGGCGGGCGTGGCTGACGGTCGCCAAGGCCACGCTGACCGCGCTCCTGTCCGCCCTCACCGGTGCGCTGGTCGCCCTGTCCGCCGCCCTCGGCTACGCCCTCGCGCTGGCGTGGGCCTACGCCGGCGACCGCACGCTGATCCCCGACGGCGCCGCCGCCGACCCCGTGCTCCAGGGTGTGGCGCCGGCGGCCGCGGCGGCGCTGGCGGCCGGGCTGTTCGGTTTGGCCATCGGGTGGCTGACCGCCTGGTACCGGGTGTCGGTCGCGGTGGCCGTGGCGGTCGTGGCGCTGGCCGTGCCGGTGGCCGCCGGCCGGCTGCTGACCGGGATGCCCGGCGTCGCCAAGGCCCTGACCGGCGCCGAGCAGTCCCTGCGGGACACCCCCGTGCTGTCCTCGCTGCTCAACCCCCGCGTGCTGACCGCGTGGCCGCCGCTGAAGTCGGGGGTGCACCCGCTCCCGCCGACGTCCCTCGCGGCCACCGCCCTGCTGGCGACGGTGGCCCTGCTCGGCATCGCCGCGGGTGCCATGCGGTGGCAGCGCGGCGAGTGAGGGCGAGACGGACGGCCGGATGAGGATCAGGCCTCGTCCAGCTTCAAGCTCACCGAGTTGATGCAGTAGCGCTGCCCGCCGTGGTCCACCGGACCGTCGTCGAACACGTGCCCCAGATGCGATCCGCAAGCCGCGCAGCGCACCTCGGTCCGCACCATCCCGTGGCTCGTGTCCTGGAGCAGCGTCACCGCGTCGCCCTCGCCGGGCTCGTAGAACGACGGCCACCCGCAGTGTGAGTCGTACTTCGCCTGCGACCGGAACAACGGCGCGTCACAAGCGCGACAGTGGTACGTCCCCTCTGTGTGCGTGGACACGTACTCCCCGCTCCACGGCCGCTCCGTCCCGGCCTCGCGCAGCACCGTGAACTCCATCGGCGTCAGCAACGACCGCCACTCCGTCTCGCTCTTCTCCACCTTCTCGACCATGTGACTCACCCTTCCTTACCGGAACCGGCTGCGGAACCGTGTGTTCCTCCGACTAGATAACGCGCGAAGAGGAACCCGTCTTCCGTGAGCAGGCTGTGCAGTATCAGCGGTAACCCCTCCGTAAGGTCCGGCCCGGCCAGGATCCGCATCGAGTCCCCGCCGCGCAGCTGCGGCGCCACCGACAGGCACAGCTCGTCCAGCTTCCCGGCCGCCGCCAGCTGCCCGAGCAGGTGCGGCCCGCCCTCGCACAGGATCCGCCCCAGCCCGCGCTCGGCCAGCCGCTCCACGGCCAGCGCCAGGTCGACCTGGCCGGTCCCGGCCGCGATCACCTCGGCCCCGGCCTCGGCGGCGGCGTCGATGCGGTCCTGCGGGGCGTCGGTGGCGGTGAGCACGATGGTCGGGACCGCGGGGGAGGTGAACAGCGGCTGCGACCAGTCCAGGTCCATGGCGCGGGAGACCACGGCGATGGCCGCGGTCGGGGCCTGACCCGCGGCGGCGCGGGCGGCCTGGTACTGCTCCCGCACCCGCGTCGGGCGGTACTGCTCGGCGCGCACGGTACCGGCGCCGACCAGCACCACGTCCGCCAGCGCCCGCAGCACCCCGAAGATCCGCTTGTCCGCCTCGCCGGAGATGCCCTCGGACTTGCCGCCGGCGGTCGCGGCGCCGTCGACGGTGGCGACCATGTTGGCCCGCACCCAGCGCGGGGCGCCCGCCGGGTAGGCGTAGACCTCCGCCAGGTCGACCTGGCGGTTGCGGGGCGGGGGTGGCAGCAGCTGATACATGGGTCCAGCGAATCACACCAGGAGACTTCTGACACGCGCGGCACATCCACCCGTCGCACAAGGCTTTGTGACCGGCTTCACATGTGATCAACTACACCCCTCACATGGTCCTGGACACCCGCTCCGGCCTGCGACATTGGAAGTGTGCCGACGTCTGCTCCGATAGTCTCCGCGAATGCCGCGACCCTCGTCGGCCGCCGGCCCGAAGTCGGTGCGGACCGGCTGGTCGCCGACCTGGTCCCGCCGCCGCGTTTCGACCAGGTGCGGTTCTCCAGCTACCTGCCGAACCCAGCCGAGCCCAGCCAGACCGCGGCCCGCGACCGGTTGCAGGCCTTCGCCGCGACCGTGGGCGCCGCGCCGAAGAAGAGCGGCGGGCTGTTCCGGAAGAAGGCTCCCGCGACCGGCGCGATCGGCGTCTACCTCGACGGCGGTTTCGGCGTCGGCAAGACCCACCTGCTGGCCTCGCTCTGGCACGAGTCCCCGGCCCCGCGTGAGAAGAAGGCGTACGGCACCTTCGTCGAGTACACCAGCCTGGTCGGCGCCCTCGGCTTCAACGCCGCGGTGGAGCGGCTGTCGGATTTCGCCCTGGTCTGCATCGACGAGTTCGAACTCGACGACCCCGGCGACACCGTCCTGGTCTCCACCCTGCTCACCCGGCTGTCCGACCGCGGCGTGAAGCTGGCCGCGACCTCCAACACGCTGCCGGACAAGCTCGGCGAGGGCCGGTTCGCGGCCGCCGACTTCCTGCGCGAGATCCAGGCCCTGTCCGCGCGCTTCGAAGTGATCCGCGTGGACGGCCCCGACTACCGGCACCGCGACCTGCCGACGCCGCCCGCCCCGGTCGCCGAGGACGTCGTGCTCCGCACCGCGGACGAGCTCCCCGGCGCCACCCTGGACTCCTTCGACGGCCTGACCCACGAGTTGGCCGCGGTCCACCCCAGCCGCTACGGCGCCCTGATAGACGGCGTCAGCGCGGTCGGGCTCACCGGCGTCCGGCCGCTGGACGACCAGAACGTCGCCCTGCGCCTGGTGGTCCTGATAGACCGGCTCTACGACCGCAAGGTCCCGGTGGTCGCCTCCGGCACGCCGCTCGGCGACCTGTTCACGCCTGAGTTGCTGCGCGGCGGCTACCGCAAGAAGTACCTGCGCGCGGTCTCCCGCATCACCGCGCTGGCCCGGGACGGCGCGGCGCTGGCCCTGGCGCACGACCCGGCCCACGCCTGACTGACCTTGCCGTCGGCTGACACAGCTTGCCGCCTGGCCCAGCCCGCCGCCTGACCAGCCCGCAACTCGTCCCCGCGGCCGTCCCGCTCGCCGTCCCACCTATCCCGCGAGCGCCGGAACGGCTCCCATGACGTGCGAACCGGTAGCCCGGATGGCAGGCTTCCTTCATGGCGAAGTCCTACACGCACCTGCTGCGGGCCCCCGATTCCCCGGTCAAGCTGTCCAAGCTGGCGTCCGACGCGCACCCCGGCGTGGACTCGAAATCCGAGGCGCTGCAGAAGCTGCCGAAACTCGCGGCGCGCCTGGCGGACTTGCAGGAGCGGCTGTTCGCACAGTCCCGGGGCGGCACCGAGCCGGCCCGCCAGAGCCTGTTGCTGGTGTTGCAGGGCATGGACACCTCGGGCAAGGGCGGCACAGTCAAGCACGTGGCCGGCGTCATGGACCCCGGCGGCCTGCACATCACCTCCTTCAAGGCCCCGACCAAGGAGGAGCTGTCCCACGACTTCCTGTGGCGGATCCGCAAGGCTCTGCCGAAGCCCGGCGTGGTCGGGGTCTTCGACCGCAGCCACTACGAGGACGTCCTCATCGTCCGGGTCCGCGACCTGGTCCCGCGCGAGCAGTGGGAGCTGCGCTACGGCCTGATCAACGAGTTCGAGCAGGAACTCGCCGACCAGGGCACGACCGTGGTCAAGTGCTTCCTGCACATCAGCCGCGACACCCAGAAGGAACGGCTGCTGGCCCGCCTGGACGATCCCACCAAGCTGTGGAAGTACAGCACCAACGACGTCGCCGAGCGCAAGCTCTGGCCGGCGTACAAAGAGGCGTATCAGGCCGCGTTGAACCTGACTTCGACCGAGACAGCGCCCTGGTACGTGATCCCGGCCGACCGCAAGTGGTACCGGAACTTCGCCATCACCAACCTGTTGGTGGAGACGCTGGAGCGGCTGGATCCGAAATGGCCGCCGGCCGGGTACGACATCGAGGAGGAGAAGCAGCGCGTGCTCGCTTCCTGATTCGAACGCAGTCTCAACACGGATTTGTGATCGAGGGGCGCCCTCTGACAGGTTGATTTGATCATCGTCTTGTCAGGAGTGGAGCAATGAGGACTACGCGATCCGCCGCCGCCGCGGCCGTGTTCGCCGCCGTTTTGCTGGCGGGGGCCTGTTCGAGCAGCACGAAGTCCACGGCCGCCGCCGGAGCGCCGGCGCAGACGACCTCCTCGGCCGCCGCGCCGGTGACCGTGACGTCCACCGTGACCTCGGCCCCGGGGTCCGCCTCGGGCTCCTCGTCCGGCGGCGGGCAGTCCACTGCGGTCCCGTCGAGCGCGGGCTCGTCCCCGGCCACTGCCCCGGGCAGCGCTTCCGGGTCGGCGTGCCAGGCCTCGAATCTCAAGGTCACCATCATCCACGGCACCGACGCCGACCCGGACCCGAGCAAGACCAACGACCCGGCGACCGTCTCGTTCCAGAACACCGGCCAGAGCACCTGCACCATGCAGGGCCACGCGCAGGTCGACCTGGTCTCGACCTCCGGCATGGACTGGCCGCTGGAGGACCAGTCCGGCACCACCCCGAAGCTCACGCTGGCGCCCGGCACCAGCGCGCTGGCGAGCCTGTACGTGCTCTCGCACACCGACGGCGCCGGCACCAACGGCTTCCAGGTGAAGTCGGCCGTCATCATCCCGCCGGACACCAAGACCCCGACGACCGTCCCGTGGCCGTGGACCTGGGCCCTGGAGGACCAGTCCGCCGCGACTCACCCGGGCACGTTCATCGGCGCGGTGAACCAGACCGCCTCCAGCTGACCGGCGACCGGCGACCGGCGATCGCTGACCGCAGAGCGGTCGTTATCCTTCGCGGCATGCCGACACCGACGAAGATCCGCGAAGCCACCGACGAGGACTGGCCGCACATCTGGCCGTTCTTCCGCGCCATCTGCGCTGAGGGGGATACCTACTCCTACCCCTACGAGCCCACCGAGCAGGAGGGCCGCGCGCTCTGGATGGAGCGGCCGCCGGGGCTGACCGTGGTCGCCGTCGACGCCGACGGCACCGTGCTGGGCAGCGCCAAGATGGGCCCGAACCGGCCCGGCCCCGGCGCGCACGTGGCCACCGGGAGCTACATGGTGGCTCCGGAGGCCGCGGGCCGGGGCATCGGCCGGGCCCTGGGCGAGTACTCGCTGAAGTGGGCGCGTGAGCAGGGCTACCGCGCGATGCAGTTCAACGTCGTGGTCGAGAGCAACGCCCGAGCGGTGCACCTGTGGCAGTCGATCGGGTTCCGGATCATCGGGACTGTGCCGGAGGCGTACAAGAGCCGCACGCACGGCTACGTCGGCCTGCACGTGATGTATCAGAAGCTGGATTGAGAACGGTCCCGGTCCGAGCTCCGCGACTTCGGGCGGGTTCGGACCGGGACCGTCTTCGACTGGGGCGACAGGTGCCTACGGGACCAGCAGCAGCTTGCCTGTCGTCTTGCGCGACTCCATGTCGGTCTGCGCCTGAGCGGCCTCGCCGAGCGGGTACGTGGCGCCGATCCGCACGGACAGCGTCCCGTCCTGGAGCCAGCGGAACAGGTCCCCGGCGCGCCACTCCAGCTCCTGGCGGGCGGCGATGTAGCTGCCGAGCGTCGGGCGGGTCAGGAACAGCGAGCCGCCCTGCATCAGCCGCAGCGGCGCGACCGGCGGCACCGGGCCGGAGGCGTTGCCGAAGCTGACCAGCATGCCGCGGACCCGCAGCGAGGCCAGCGAGGCGTCGAAGGTGTCCTTGCCGACGCCGTCGTAGACCACGTGCACGCCCTGCCCGCCGTTGCGGCTGCGCACCTCGGCCGCCAGCTCCTCGCCGGACAGCTGGTCGTAGCGGATCACCTCGTCGGCGCCGGCCTCGGCGGCCAGCTTGGCCTTCTCGGCGCTGGAGACGGTGCCGATCACCTTGGCCCCGGCCGCCTTCACCATCTGGATCAGCAGCAGACCCATGCCGCCGGCCGCGGCGTGCACCAGGGCGGTCTCGCCGGCCTTGATCGGGTACGTGCTCTGCGTCAGGTAGTGCGCGGTCATGCCCTGCAGCAGCACCGCGGCGGCGGTCTCGATGTCCACGCCGTCCGGCACCGGCACCGCCCGCTCGGCCGGCACGATCACCTGTTCGGCGTAGCTGCCGCGGGCGTCCGCGCTGGCCACCCGGTCCCCGGCCTTGAAGTCCGTGACGCCCTCGCCGACCGCCAGCACATGCCCGGCCACCTCGGCACCCGGGGTGAACGGCGGCTCGATCGGATACAGGCCGATGCGCGAGTAGATCTCGGTGAAGTTCACGCCGGCGGCGCCGACCTTCACCAGGAGCTCCCCGGGCCCCGGTTCCGGGTCGTTGACGTCTGAGAGCTGGAGGACCTCGGGCCCGCCGGTCTGGCCGACGACGATCGCGCGCATACACGGATCCTTTCAAAGGTTGCCAGGGTTCGCAGCTTGCAACCCCGCTCCGGCCGCGCTGATTCCGCCGGCCCGGATGCCGGAAAGGCGCGCGGGACGGTTCAGCTCAGGTCAGCTCAGCTCACGCCACGTGCGCCAGGCACCGGGTCCGCGCCCCGTCGAACCGGGCCAGTACCGCCGAGGCCACCTCCGGCGCGTTCCCGAGCTCGTCGGCCACCGCGTCCGCCCCGGCTCGCAGCGCCGAGCCGCGGATCCGGTCGGCGAGCAATCCCGGCGCCAGGAAGTACGGCGCCACCACGACCCGCCGCGCGCCGCGGCTCCGCAGCGCGCGCACGGCCGCCCCGGCCTGGTCTCCGACCGCCGGTACCGGCACCACGCGCTCCCAGCCGCTGCGCTGCCAGCCCTCGGCCAGCTCGTCCACCGCGGCGGCGGCCACCCGGTCCGAGGACCCGGCCCAGGCCAGCACCACGGACGCTTCCTCGTCCCCGGGCCACACTCCGGCCTCGCGCAGCCGCCGCTCCAGTCCGGCCAGCACCAGCGGGTGCGGACCCAGCGGCTCGGCCAGCACCGGCGTCGCCACCACGGACCGCCAGCGCGGGGGCAGCGACTCGTGCGCGGCCAGCACCGCGGCTGGAATGTCCTGCCGCACGTGGTAGGCCGAGTTCAGGAGCAGCGGCACCACCTTCACGTGCTGATACCCGTCGCGGACCAGGCCCTGAAGGGCCCGCGCCGTGGTCGGACCGCAGTGGTCGAGGAACGCGGTCTCCACCCGCAGCTCCGGCCGCTGCGCGCGAACCGTGTCCACGAGTGCTGTGATGACTTCGCGGTGCCGCGGGTCGCGGCTTCCATGGGCGACCGCCAGCATCGCCTCTGCCTGCTTCACGCCAACCCCCTCGCCTTGAGCACGCGCCGTTCCAGGGGCGCGAAGAGCAGCTGGTTGACCGCCACGCCGACGGCCAGGATGAGCACGATGGCGGCGAACGCGCCGGACATGTCGTTGGCGTCCTGGGAGTTTTTCAGCAGGAAGCCCAGTGAGTGTCCCAGGCTCGCGGACTGGACGATGATTTCCGAGGCCAGCAGCGAACGCCAGGCGAAGGCCCAGCCCTGGCGCAGCCCGGCGAGGTAGCCGGGCAGCGCGGCCGGGAGCAGGACGTGGCGGACGGAGGCCAGGCCGCGGGCGCCGATGTTGTGGCCGACCCGCAGATAGATCGGCGGCACCTGGTCCAGGCCGGACATGACGCCGACGGCGATGGAGGGCACCGCGCCGAGCAGGACGACGGTGTAGAGCATGGCCGGGGTGGGGCCGAAGAACATCAGCGCCGGCGGGACCCAGGCGACCGAGGGCAGGGACTGGAGCCCGGACAGGATCGGCCCGAGGCCTGAGCGGACGGCCTTGTAACGCCCGACCAGGATTCCCAGCGGGGTGCCGAGGGCGACCGAGGCGCCGAAGCCGACGGCGCCGTGGCCGATGCTGTGGCCGACCGCTCCCCAGGCGTCGCCGCCGGAGAAGGTGTCCTTGAGCGAGGAGAAGACCTCCGACGGCCCGGGCAGCTTCCAGTCCGGCCAGATCTTCGCCGCGTACAGGAGCTGCCAGACGGCCACGATCAGCGCGAGGACGACGATCGGGGGTAAGACAGAGGCGGCCACCTGCCTGAGTCTGCCGGATTCCGGTTCCGTGGAGGTTTCCAGCGCGTCAAGCCCGGCTTCGATGTGTGCCAGCGTGTCGCCGCCGGTGGCGGCCCCGGCGGCGGTGTCGGTGGTGTCAGCGGCCATGGCGGCTGATCTCCTTGCGCAGGTGGTCGGTGATCTCCACCGACAGGTCGGCGACGGCCTTGTCCTCGATGCGGCGTGGCTGCGGGATGTCCACTTCCCACTGCTGAGCGACCCGGCCCGGGCGCGAGGACAGCAGCACCACCCGCTGGCCCAGGCGCACGGCCTCGCGGACGTTGTGGGTGACGAACAGGACCGCGAGCCCGGTGGCCTCCCACAGCCGGATCAGTTCCTCGTGCAGCACGTCCCGGGTGATGGCGTCCAGGGCGGCGAAGGGCTCGTCCATCAGCAGCACCGGGGTGTCCTGGGCCAGCGCCCGGGCCAGTGCCACGCGCTGCCGCATCCCGCCGGAGAGCTGGTGCGGCCGCTTGTCGTACGCACCGCGCAGCCGGACCAGGTCCAACAGCCGCTCGGTCTCGGCCTGCCGGTCGCGGCGCCGGGACAGCCCGCGCAGCCGCAGCGCCAGGTCGATGTTCTCCCCGGCGGTCAGCCACGGGAACAGCGCGGACTCCTGGAACATCAGGGCGGCGCGGCCGGAGGGCACCTCGACGGTGCCCGAGCTCGGCGCGTCCAGGTCGGCGACCAGGTTCAGCAGCGTGGACTTGCCGCAGCCGGAGGCGCCGAGCAGGCACACGAACTCGCCGGGGGCCACGGTCAGGTCGATGCCGTCCAGCACCGGGGCGCCGCCGGCGAAGGTCTTGCCGACCCCGGACAGGCGCACAGCGGCGGGGGCGGTGCCGGTCGCGGACGTGACAGTACCGGGAGGCGCCGAGGTCTCGACGGTGGCGGTCATGGCGGTATCCCCTTCGCTTCTTCGCTACTTGCTCGACAGCCCGGCGTCGGACACCGCGGCCCGGCCGTCCCGGGCCAGTTCGGTGTTCAGCAGCGTCAGGTCGAAGATGCCGTGCAGGTCGGTCTGCTTGAGCAGGCCGGTGGCCACGGCGTGGTCCATGGAGGTCTGGAGGGAGGCGGCCAGTGGGTCGTCGGTCACCGTCTGTTCGCTGACCGCGCGGGCGATCTCGGCGGCGGTGAGGGCCTTGCCGGTGAGGGCCTTGAGCTGGTCGTTGACCAGGGTCTGGGTGGCGGCCGGGTTCGCGGTGATCCAGGAGTTGGCGGCGATCTGCCCGTCGATCAGGGCCTTGACGGTGTCCGGGTGCGCGGTCAGGAAGTCCGTGGACACGACCAGGTTGGTGGTCGCGAACTGCCCGCCGGGCCACAGACTGCGCTCGTCGACCAGCACCTTCGCCCCGGCCTCGGCCACCATCCGGGAGGCCCACGGTTCGGGCAGCCAGGCGCCGTCGATGTGTCCGGCCTTGAACTGGTCCAGGGTGGCCGCGTTGTCCTGCGGGTTCACCGAGACGTCGCCGGTCCCGTCGGGGTTGGCCGTGAGGCCGTTCTGCTTGAGCCAGGCGCGCAGGGCGACGTCCTGGGTGTTGCCCTTCTGCGGGGTGGCCAGGGTCTTGCCCTTGAGGTCCGCGACGGAGGTGATCCCGGGCCGCACCACCAGCTCCGCGCCGCCGCTCGTGGCGCCCGCGACGATCCGCAGTGCCTGGCCGTGCGATTGGGCGAAGGCGGACAGGGCTGAGGACGGTCCGACATAGGCGGCGTCCAACTGGCCGCCGAGCAGCGCGGTCATCTCGGCCGGGCCGGCGTTGTAGATCTGGGTGGTGAGCTTGGTGGTGCCCAGTGCCTTGGCGAAGTCGCCGTGGGCGACCCCGACCACGGCGGTGGCGTGCGTGACGTTGGCGAAGTAGCCCAGCCGCAGCTCACCGGCGGCCGTGGAGGTGGTACCCACGGCGACGGAGGAGGAAGTGTCGGCCGATCCGGAGCTGTGGTCCGTGGTGGAGACGTACGCGGCGATCACCATCACCACCGACACGATCAGCCAGCCGGCCGCGACGGTGGCGGCGACGGCAGAGAACGCCCTTCGTATCAACGCACGCTCCAGGGGGACTACAGGGATCTTCGATGTCGGAACAGCGAGCAGCGGTGAGGCACCGCGGCCCGACATCGGACGTCCCCGGTGAAGTTGTGGGTGAACAGGGCGCGCTCGATCACGAGAAGACCCCCAGCGGGTCCCCGGACATGCCGGCGGTGAGGGTGTCGCCGCTGGCCGGGTCGATCAGCAGGAACGAGCCGGTCTCGCGGTCGGTGGCGTAGGGCTCCAGCAGGATCGGCGAGGCGGTGCGCAGGACCACCCGGCCGATGTCGTTGGCGTGCAGGGTGTGCGGGGCCGGGGCGTCGTGGTCCCAGTCGAACTCGTCGGTCCCGGCCGGGCCGGCGGCGGCGGCGGCCAGCGGGTCGGTGATGTCCAGCTTGGCGGAGATCTCCTTCACGATCGCCTTGACCGTGCGGGTGGTGTGCTTCAGCAGCACCCGGTCGCCGACGCTCAGCGGCTTCTCCGACAGGTGGCAGACGGTCGCCACCACGTCTTGCACCGCGGTCGGGGCGGCCTCGGCCGGGGCGATCAGGTCGCCGCGGGAGACGTCCAGCTCGTCGGTCAGCAGCACGGTGGCGGCCTGCCCGGCGGTGGCCCGCTCGACCGGGCGGCCCAGCAGGTCTATGGCGGCGATCGTCGAGCGCTGACCCGAGGGCAGCACCACGATCGGGTCGCCGACCTCCAGGTGCCCGGAGGCGACGGTACCGGCGTAGCCGCGGTAGTCGGCGCTCTGGTGCCGGATCACGTACTGCACCGGGAACCGGCCGGCCGGGCGCCGCTCGGTCTGGACCGGGACGTTCTCCAGGAACTCCAGCAGCGTCGGGCCCTCGAACCAGGCCAGATCCGCCGAGGGCTCCACGACGTTGTCCCCGCGCAGCGCCGACACCGGAAGCGCCGCGTGGTGCTCGATTCCGAGCGCGCTGGCGTAGGCGGCGAAGTCGGCCTCGATCTCGGCGAACCGGTCCTTGTCGAAGTCGACCAGGTCCATCTTGTTCACCGCCAGCAGCACCCGCGGCACCCGCAGCAGGGCCGAGACCGCGGTGTGGCGCAGGGTTTGCGAGGCCAGACCCTTGCGAGCGTCGACCAGAATGACCGCCAGCTCGGCGGTCGAGGCGCCGGTGACCATGTTGCGGGTGTACTGCACGTGCCCGGGTGTGTCGGCCAGGATGAACCGGCGCTTGGGCGTGGCGAAGTAGCGGTAGGCGACATCGATGGTGATGCCCTGCTCCCGCTCGGAGCGCAGTCCGTCGGTCAGCAGCGCCAGGTCCGCCTGTTCCAGCCCGCGGTTGCGCGAGGTGCGCTCCACCGCCTCGTACTGGTCGGCCAGCACCGACTTGGTGTCGAAGAGCAGCCGGCCCACCAGGGTCGACTTGCCGTCGTCGACGCTGCCGGCGGTGGCCAGCCGCAGCAGTCCGGCGACGTGGGTGTCCTTAGAGGTCGGCGCGTCCAGCAGCACAGTCATGACTAGAAGTACCCTTCTCGCTTACGGTCCTCCATAGCCGCCTCGGACAGGCGGTCGTCCGCGCGGGAGGCCCCGCGCTCGGTGATCCGGGAAGCAGTGATCTCAGCGATGACCGTGGCCACGTCGACGGCGGTGGAATCCACCGCGCCGGTGCACGACATGTCCCCGACAGTCCGGTAACGCACTACGCGGGTCTGGACCGGCTCGTCTTCGCGCGGCCCGCCCCAGTCGCCGGGGGACAGCCACATGCCGCCTCGGGCGAACACCTGCCGCTCGTGCGCGTAGTAGATCTCCGGCAGCACGATGTCCTGCTCGGCGATGTACTGCCACACGTCCAGCTCGGTCCAGTTGGACAGCGGGAACACCCGCACGTGCTCACCGGGCCGGTGCCGGCCGTTGTACAGCCGCCACAGCTCCGGACGCTGCCGCTTGGGGTCCCACTGCCCGAAGTCGTCGCGCAGCGAGAAGACCCGCTCTTTCGCGCGGGCCTTCTCCTCGTCGCGACGTCCGCCGCCGAAGACGGCGTCGAATTTGTGGGATTGGATCGCGTCCACCAGCGGCACTGTCTGCAACGGGTTACGCGTCCCGTCCGGGCGCTCGGTCAGCCGGCCGTCGTCGATGTAGTCCTGGACGTGCGCCACGAACAACTGGAGCCCGTGCTCGGCAACAGTGCGGTCGCGCATCGCCAGCACCTCCGGGAAGTTGTGCCCGGTGTCCACGTGCAGCAGCCCGAACGGCACCGGCGCCGGCGCGAACGCCTTCAGCGCCAGGTGCAGCATGACGATCGAGTCCTTGCCGCCGGAGAACAACAGCACCGGCCGCTCGAACTCGGCCGCCACCTCGCGGATGATGTGCACCGCCTCGGCCTCCAGCGTGCGCAGGTGATCGTGCGCCGGGGCCGTCTCGTCGTGGGTCAGGGTAGTCATGTCAGGTGTGCAGTCCGCATTCGGTCTTGGCGTTGCCGGCCCACCGGCCGGCCCGCGGGTCCTCGCCGGGCCGGGGCTTGCGCGTGCAGGGCTCGCAGCCGATCGAGGTGTAACCCTCCATGAACAGGGGGTTGGTCAGCACGCCGTGGTCGGTGATGTAGGCGTCGAGGTCGGCCTGGGTCCAGGCGGCGAGCGGGGAGATCTTGACCATGTCGCGCTTGGCGTCGTAGCCGACCACCGGGATGTCCGCGCGGGTCGGGGACTCCTCGCGGCGCATGCCGTTGATCCAGGCCGTGTACGGCTTCAGCGCCCGCTCCAGCGGCTCGACCTTGCGCAGCGCACAACACTTGTCGGGGTCGCGCTCGTAAAGCCGCGGGCCGTGTTCGGCGTCCTGCTCGGCGACCGTCCGCAGCGGGGTGATGTTCAGCAGCCGCACCGGGTACACCTCGGCGACGGCGTCCCGGGTGCCGATGGTCTCGGCGAAGTGGTAGCCGGTGTCCAGGAACGCGACGTCGATGTCCGGCGCCGCGACGGAGGCCAGGTGCACCAGGTGGGTGTCGGCCATCGAGGAGGCGACGACCAGGTCCGTGCCGAAGGTGGCGTGGGCCCATTCGACGATCCGCCCGGCCGGGGCGTGTTCCAGCTCTGCGTTGGCCTGCTCGGCCAGCGCTCGCAGGTCGCCGGCCCGGGGCTTGACCGACGCGGGTGCGGTGTCCGCTGACATTTCGGGGCTTCCCCTTACAGTGGCGGGCGCGCGGGCGTGCCGGACGCCCGACGCGCCCGGACCGCATGAGGCGGCGTCCTCGGACGGCGTGGGGGAAGGGCCGGCGGGACCGTGCGCCCTGAAGGATCTTCGGTGACAGATCGCGGGCGAGGTCTACTGGGCCGGCATACAGACCATGCTGGACAGCCGTCCGAAGTCGACGTGACGCCGACCGACGAGCGCGATTCCAGCACGAGACATGCTTAGAGAGTCGCACGCGGTCCGCGGGTCGTCCACTGTCGTCCATGATGCGGACCATGTGTCTCACGCCACGTTGAGGTGGCGTAATGGGGTTGTTGCGCCGGAGTCGGGGCTTTAGGCTGCCGATACTCCGAGAGGGAGCTCCCCAGAGGGAACGCCGCAGAACGGGAGCCTTAGGCTTCGCATTGCCGAAGTCCTGGAGGGGGCGGCATTGTTTCGTCGTTCCCTTATGGAGGTTATTCATGGAAGTCGGAATCGGCTTGCCCGTCAGCACCCCCGAGGTGCTGCTCGACTGGGCCCGGGCCGCTGACACCGGACCGTTCTCCACCCTCGGTCTGCTCGACCGTATCGTCTTTGAGAACCCCGAACCGCTGGTGACGCTGTCCGTCCTGGCCGGTGCGACCACCCGGGTCCGGCTGCAGACCGAGGTGCTGCTGGCGCCGCTGCGCGAGCCCGTCCTGCTGGCCAAGCAGGCCGCCACCCTCGACCGGCTCAGCGGCGGCCGCTTCGTCCTGGGGCTGGGCGTCGGCGGCCGGGAGGACGACTTCGAGGCGGTCGGCGCCGACTACCGGTCGCGCGGCCGGCGCATGGACGAGCAGATGGAAGTGATGCGGCGCGTCTGGTCCGGCGCTGACTACAGCGACACCCTGGGCCCGATCGGCCCGCTGCCCCACCGCGAGAACGGCCCCGAGGTGCTGTTCGGCGCGTTCGCGCCGGCCGCGCTGGGCCGGATCGCCCGATTCGGCGACGGACTGCTGGCCGTCGCGCCGCCGCAGATGATCGGCGCTCAGATCGAAACGGTTCGCCGAACCTGGCAGGAGGCCGGCCGGGACGGAGCGCCGCGGATCGTCGCCCAGGTCAACGCCGCGCTCGGCCCCGAGCCGGTGATCGAGGAGGCCCGTACGGCGATGGGCGGCTACTACCGCTTCGCCGGCGAGATGGGCGAGCAGTTCGTCGCCGCGATGATCACCACGCCGGAGGGGGTCCGGGAGGCCGTCGCGGCGTACGCCGACCAGGGCGTCGACGAGGTGATGTTCTACTGCTACGGCCGCGACCCCAAGCAGGTCGACCGGCTGGCCGACGCGCTCTGAGGTCGACGGTGCGCACTGCGGGGCGTGCTCTGAGGCCGTAGAACCGCGATGCCGGATGTGCTCTGAGGGCGGGGACTTACTCCGCGCTCAGAGCAGCCGCGCGTTGTGTGTCGCCTCCTTGACGACGTCGCCGAGGTGGCCGGTCAGCGCCTGCTTGGCGACGCTGAGCGTGAAGCCCTTGATCGTCTCGGCCGGGGTGTGCGCCGGTAGCGCCAGTGCGTAGGGATCGACCACCACGTCGACCACCACCGGACCCCCGCGGTGGTTCAGGGCCTCCTTCAGGCCCTGTTCCAGATCCGCGGGGCGTTCGATCCTGATGCCCCTGGCACCCATCGCCTCGGCGACCTTGGCGAAGTCCGGGTTCTGGAAGTCCACGCCCCACGGTGTGAGCCCGGCCTCCTGCATCTCGATCCAGACGAAGTCGAGCTTGCCGTTGTTCAGGATCACGTGCACGATCTCGGCCTTGCGCTGCACCTCCGTGAGGAGGTCGCCGAGGCCGAGCATCGTGAAGCCGCCGTCGCCGCACAGGGCGATCGCCGCGCGGTCCGGGAAGGCCATCTTGGCGCCGAACGCGTTCGGCGAGGCGCTGGCCATCGAGGCCCAAGTGAGGCTGCCGAACATGTGGCGCTTCGGGCCGAAGTGCAGGTAGTGCGCGGCCCAGATGCACGCGGTGCCGGTGTCCACGGTGAAGACCGCCTCTTCGGGCGCGAGCCGGTCCAGGGTCGCGGTCAGGTACTCGGGACGGATCTGCTTCAGGGCCGGGCCGCGTTCGACATAGTGCTGCAACTGCTTGTCGAAGTCCTCTGTCTTCTTCAGACACTTGCGCAGGAAGCTGTCGTCGGTCTTCGCCGACACCTGCGGCAGCAGTTTGTCCAGGGTCGCACCGACGTCGCCGACCAGCCCGTGGACCAGCGGCACGCGGCGGCCCAGCCGGCGGCCGTCCCGGTCCACCTGGACCACCTTGACGCCGCTGTGCGGGAGGAACTGCGGGAACGGGAAGTCCGTGCCGAGCATCAGGAGCACGTCGGCGTGGTTCGCCGCCTCCCAGCAGCCGCCGTAGCCGAGCAGCCCGGTCATGCCGACCGCGTGCGGGTTGTCGTACTCCAGCCACTGCTTGCCCTTGAAGCTGTAGCCGACCGGTGCGTTCAGCTTGTCCGCGAGGGCGCGGACCTGATCCCGGGCGTTCTGGCAGCCTTCGCCGCCGAAGATGGTGACCGTCTTCGCGCCGTTGATGATCTCGGCCAGCTTCCCGATGTCCTCGTCAGGCGCCGGGCCGACCCTTGTGTTCGGCACCGTTATATGCGTCGACACATTCGGTGCGTCCGCCGCTGCCACGTCGCCGGGCAGTGAGATCACCGTCGGGCCCTGTTCGGCCAGCGCGGTGGTGATTGCGGAGGTGACGATCGGCCGCAGCTGCTTCGGGTCTATTAGGCGACCTGTATATAGAGACGCGACGCTGAAGAACGTATAGGGGTTCAGCTCTTCCAGACCGTCCGTGTCCATGATGGCGGTCTCGACGTCACCGGCGATCGCGATCACCGGGACGCCTTCCTTGCGCGCGTCGATCAGGCCGTTGATCAGGTGGCTCACCCCGGGTCCGGCGGTGCCGCAGACCGCGACCGGCCGCCCGGACATCTTCGCCTCCGCGACCGCCGCGAACACGCCCCACTCCTCGTGCCGCACGTGCACGAAGTCGATGTCGCCGGCCCGCCGCAGCGCGTCGATCGCCGGGTTCAGGGCGTCGCCCACGATCCCGTAGCAGCGCCGCACGCCGGCCTGGGCGAGCATCTTCCACAGCACATCCGCGACAGTAGGCATGCTGCCAGTCTCGGGGAGGGGGCCCGCGCTGGGATCGCTAGAGTGAGCCGCGTGGGGGACCAGAAGACACCTATGATCCCGATGCCGTCCGTGCCCGCCGATGCTTTGTGGGAGATCTCCCTCGCGGCGTATCTGCGGCGGCGTACCGACCTCCCGTCGCTGGCCCTCAAACCGCTGGGGCTGCTCGACCGGTACGGCGAGGTGGCCGTCGGGCCGGACCACATGGCCTTCGACGGCGAGGACGTGCCCTGGGACAAGGCCGTCCGGGTGATCGTGCGGGACCTGGTCGAGGTGGTCTCCGACAAGGCGATGGCCCGCGAGGCGGAGAAGATCCGGCACCTGCTGCCGCCGTTGCCGGGCCGCAAGTGGGTGGTGGACCACGCGATGGCGCTGCTCGGTGAGTTCGCGGCGCCGCGGCTGACCAAGGCCCGCGGTGGCGACGTGGTCAGCGAGGTCGTATACCGGGGCGCGCTCGGGCGGGAGAAGACGGTCCAGTGCGGGGTGTTCGCGGCCCTGTTGATGGCGACCTGGCCGGAGGTGCGGAACAGCTTGTTGGCCACCGCGCGGCTGCACAGGGTGGAGGTGTACGGGGAGGCGGTGCCGGAAGCGCGCGAAGCTGCCGGACATTTCTCCGGACATATCTATAGTGCTGCTTCGCCGAACCAGACGTCCGCTGCGGATGACGAGCCGACCCTCCTGATCCCGCCGCAACCGAGCGCCGCCGGCGAACCCACGGTCATGCTCCCGCCGCAGTCGGCACCGCACGCGGACGATCTCGCGTCATCGGGCTCGGCGGTGCTGCCGCCGCGTCAGGACTTGTGGACTCCCGCCGAGCCCCGGCCCGAGGGCTGAGACCCGGCGGGTTCCGTGTCACCTACAGCCGGGTCACTTCACCGTCGCGTGCGTCAGCGCGCAGACGTTGGTGTCGTTGGACCAGCTGCCCTGGAACGTGAAGGTGCCGTTGCCGAACTTCACGTTGCCGGCGCCGCCGGTCACGCCCTTGAGCCAGGCGCACTCGTCGGCGTTCTCCTGGCCCTGGTACTGAGAGCCGGCCACGTTGTTGGTCCAGCCGCCGGCCGGGTTCTGGTCGGTGATGGTCTCGCTGTACTCGTGGCCCAGGGTCATGGTCCAGCCGTCCAGCGTGCCCTTGCTGCCGGAGTTCAGGAAGCTCACGCCGCAGCCCTGGCCGGAGTCCATGTTGTAGGGCTGGTTGGAGAAGGCGAAGTCGCCGACGTTGGACGCCACCGCGCCGCCGGTCAGGGTGCTGTCGCCGTTGTAGTCGTGCCAGGCGCAGTACTGGCCCTGGTAGTTGTCCGGGTTGGTGCCGTGCGGGGACAGGATCACGTAGTAGGCGGCCCGGTTCGAGGCCGCGGTGGTGTTGCCGAAGTGGTGCGCCGCCTTCAGCGCCTCCTCGCCGAGCTGGTGGCCGCTGGCGGCGGCCGGGGACTTGGCCGAGTTGTCGTACCAGGCGCCGGCGAACACGCCGCCGGTCGGGTACGGCACGTGCGCGGCGCTGGTGGAGCAGCTGGTCGCGCCGGCCTTCACCAGCGAGCCGTCGCAGTACTGGGTCATGGTCCCGGACCACGACTCACCGCCGGTGCCTATGCCCTTGAACAGCATCTGCGCGGGTGCGGCACCCTTCTGCGGGTCGTTGGAGAACGTCAGGTTGCCGTTGGCGTCCTTGCTCTGCGTCCCCCACTGGCTGCCGTAGAAGATGACGTAGACCTTGGGGTGCTGGTCCATCACGCCGATGCCGTCGATGCCGCCGCCGTAGGACAGCGTCTCCGGGCCGGTGGCGGCCTTCGCGGTGGCGGCGGAGTCGTGGGCGGCCTGCGCGCGGAACGCCGCGGCCCCGGCGACCGTGGGCATCACGCCATGGCGCTGCGCGGCCGGGGCGGCCTGGGCGGAACCGGAAGTGCCGAGCGCGGCGAGCAGCGCGGCACTGGCGCCGATGGCGGCGGCCAGGCGCGCCTTGCCACGGGCGGTGGTGGGGGTGTGGAGCATGGGTGGTGGCTTCCTCTCGCTGGGACCTCGCCGCTCGGCCGGGGTTGGCCGCAGCGGCGTGCTTGGTGCGCGGACGCACGGCATCGGCATGCGGCGGTACCGCGCGCTGGCCGTGCTTCCGTGGTGCGATGGGGCCTGTCAGCGCCCGACGAAACCCGGGACATCGGGCCCCTGAGATCGTCTGCGAAGGGGAAACTAGCAATGAGGCCAACCCGGGTCAACGGGTTGGCCTCAAACTGTTAAGCGAAGGTTTTCCAGGTGTCCGCCACGTCGGGGCGATGAGGACCCTTGCTCGGCCCTGGTCGGCCGATCAGCGGGCTACGGCTTCCAGAAGGTAGGCCACCGGCACGTCCGGGTTCGTCACCCGGGCGATGCTGATCTTCTGGACCGCGGTCGGCAGCGGTCCGCCGAGCGGGTTGACGCGGTCGGCGGTGGCGTCGACCACCACGTTCTCGTAGATGTGCGACCAGCCCTGGCCGTGGGTGAAGATGGCGACCCGCACGGTCGCCGTACCGAAGTCGGCGCCCAGGCTGAACCACACGTTTCCCCAGTTCGCGGTGCCGTAGTTCGCCGGCGGCGGCAACACCATGGTCACGGCGCCGGCGCCGGGTGTGATCACACCTGTCGCGAATGCGGGCATGTTGTCGTCCTCCAAACCGGGGGTGCCCCCCAGGGTCGCCGCCAAGTCCGCGGACGTGCCCCGGAAAGCGTTGTAGTCCAGGTTCTGTCCGCCGTCGGACGCCTGGTTGGTGAACTGGTAGATCAGGGGTGTGAGCCCGCCGTAGGGCTCCCATCCGGACGCTCCGTCGCCGGGATACAGGCTCCCCACGCTCCCGGACCCGCCGGGATACTCCGAGGAGACCAACGAAACGCTGCGGCTGGTCAGTGCGGACAGATCGGGTGAACCGAGCTGTTGCCAGTACCAACGCGGCAGATAGACCAGACGCAGATTGAGTCCCGCGGCATGCGCGGCGTCCACGTAGGCGAGGATGTCGGCCAGGGACGGCGAGAACGAGTTGGCGGGCTCGGCGTCCAGCATGCCCGGTAGTGCGCTGTTTCCGACGTTCGCTGCGGTATGCGCGGCCTGCGCACTTGCGCTCTCGTTGGATATGAAGTGGTACCAGATGAACGGTCTGCCGAGCTGTGCGGCCTGCTCTCGCCAGCCTTGGTAGTCGGCATCGGTGTAGTAGGTGCCTTCGGTCGTCTTGGCTATGACGAAGGCGGCGTCGGCGAGCCGGGACAAGACCAGCCCGCTCTGATAGGACGATATGTCGGGACCGAAGATGGTCATAGGCGGCTCCTTGTGGGGGGAGTCAGGGACCATATTTCGTATGCCGCTCTGACGAGTCCTCAAACCGCATGACTTGCTATTCGTTTGTCAGGACCCGGATGCGGCATCCCGGGCATTGTCCGTCCGGTCCGTCCGGGACGCGAGCAGGCCGACGAAGGCGACCTCGAACACCCGCCGGCAGGACCGGCACGACCAGCGCCGGTGGCTGCCCTCCTCCGGCCGCAGATCCTCGTCGCCGCAGTAGGGGCAGTACGCCGGCGCTGCTCGCTCGCTCATGACAGGTCCGCCTCCGAGGCGCGCGTCGTCCACTGCGCGAAGGTCTCCTGCGCGTGTCGCTGCTCCTGGAAGCGGCGTGCCAGCCGCTCGACGTAGTCCGGCAGCGCCGCCGCCGTGACCTTCAGCCCGCGCACCTTGCGGCCGAAGGCGCCGTCCTCGACATCCGTCGGTTCCTTGGTCTGCGCGCCGAGGTGGCCGCCCAGGTGCACCTGGTAGCCCTCGACCTGCTCGCCGTTCTCGTCCAGGACCAGCTGGCCCTTCAGTCCGATGTCGGCGACCTGGATGCGCGCGCAGGAGTTGGGGCAGCCGTTGAGGTTGATGGTCAGCGGCTGGTCGAAGTCCCGCAGCCGGCGCTCCAACTCGTCGATCAGGTTCGACGCGGTCTTCTTGGTCTCCACGATCGCCAGCTTGCAGAACTCGATGCCGGTGCAGGCCATCGTGGACCGGCGGAACACCGAGGGCCGGACCTGGAGGTCCAGTGCTTCCAGGGCGCCGACCAGCTCCTCGACCCGCTCCTGGGCCACATCCAGGATCAACAGCTTCTGCTCGGCGGTGGTCCGCACCCGGTCCGAGCCGGCGGCCTCGGCCAGGTCGGCGACCTTGGCCAGGGTGGCGCCGTCGACGCGGCCGACCCGGGGCGCGAAGCCGACATAGCGCTTGCCGTCCTTCTGGACGTGCACGCCGATGTGGTCGCGCTCGTAGGTCGGCGCGGGCTCCGGCGCCGGGCCGTCGGTCAGCGCGCGCTTGAGGTATTCGGTCTCCAGGACCTCGCGGAACTTCGCCGCGCCCCAGTCCGCGACCAGGAACTTCAGGCGCGCGCGGCTGCGCAGGCGACGGTAGCCGTAGTCCCGGAAGATGCCGCAGACCCCGGCCCAGACGTCCGGGACCTCGTCCAACGTCACGAAGGCGCCCAGCCGCTTGGCGAAGTGCGGGTTCGTCGACAGACCGCCGCCGACCCACAGGTCGAAGCCCGGGCCCAGCTCCGGGTGCACGACGCCGACGAACGAGATGTCGTTGATCTCGTGCACCACGTCCTGCTGGCCGCTGATCGCGGTCTTGAACTTGCGCGGGAGGTTGGAGAACTCCGGGTTGCCGATGTAGCGCCGCGAGATCTCCTCGATCGCCGGGGTGCCGTCGATGATCTCGGTGGCGGAGATGCCGGCCACCGGCGAGCCCAGGATCACGCGCGGGACGTCGCCGCAGGCCTCGGCGGTGCTCAGGCCGACGCCCTCCAGCGTCTTCCAGATCGCCGGGACGTCCTCGACCCGGATCCAGTGCAGCTGGATGTTCTGCCGGTCGGTGACGTCGGCGGTGCCGCGCGCGTACTTCTCCGAGACCTCGGCGATGGCGCGCAGCTGGGCCAGGGTCAGGCGGCCGCCGTCGATGCGCACCCGGAGCATGAAGTACTTGTCGTCCAGGTCCTCCGGCTCCAGGATGCCGGTCTTGCCGCCGTCGATGCCGGGGCGGCGCTGCGTGTAAAGGCCCCACCAGCGGAAGCGGCCGCGCAGGTCGCCGCCGTCGATGGCGTCGAACCCGCGGTGCGCGTAGACGTTCTCGATCCGGGCCCGTACGTTCAGGCCGTCGTCGTCCTTCTTGGTCTGTTCGTTGCCGTTCAGCGGGGTGAAGTAGCCCTTGGCCCACTGCCCTTCGCCGCGCTGCTGGCGGGGACGGCCGGCGCGGGCAGGCGTGGACGGGGTGACAGTCATCTCGGGGTGTCCTTTGAACAGGTTCGTACGGCCGGTGGGAGGAGGCGCGGGAGCGCGAACCGCTGAAGAGGCGCGGGTCAGAGCGCGGTGCGGACCGTACAGGCCATGCTGGAAAGGCGGCCGTAGTCGACGTGGCGTCGACTGACGAGGGCGATTCCGGCACGGGACATGCCCATCAGCCTGGCAGCGCATCCCGGACGCGTCCACTGTCGTCCGGGATGCGGACCGGTCGTCTCACCAACCGTGAAGGCGGCAGATCAGGCGTGCTTTCCCTTCTTGCGGCTGGTGAAGGCCAGCACCCCGGCGCCGACGGACAGCGCGGCGGCGGCCAGGCCCAGGGCCGGCGCGAGGCTGCTGCCGGTCGCCGCCAGGCCCCGGCCGGAGGGGCTGGTCGAGAACGACGGCTGGGTGCCGGACGGCGTGGTCGGCATCGCGGAGCCGGACGACGGTCCGGTGGTGGTCGAGGACGACGAACTCGTCGGGGCCGACGAGGTCGGCGCGGTGGTCGGCGCCGAGGTGGTGCCCGTGTCCGACGTCGATACCGTGGGCTCCGACGAGGAGCTGGAGGACGACGAAGTCGGTGCCGACCCGCACTCCGGGAGCACGCCGTCGAACGGGTACGCGTGGATCTCCGAACCGGCGTTGGAGTTGGTCAGCACCAGCCCGCCGGCCACGTACACCCGGCCGTTCTGGCCCGGCGTCTGGATGCTGAGCGTCCCGGCTGGATTGCCGCCGAGGATCGAGCCCTGGAACTGGGCCCCGCCCCGGATCGTCGCCGAGGTGGCGTTCGGGAAGTTCCACATCAGGTGCGGCCGCAGCTCGGTCGTCTGGTCGCCGGCCAGCCCGGTGCCGGTGTAGGTGTTGATGACCGGCGCGGTCCCGGTCATGTTGACGAGCACCGTGGCGCCGCTGGGGATGTTGTCGAACTCGATGCCCACGGTGCTCGCGCCGCCGATGTCGCCGGGGACGTCGAAGACCTGGAGCATGCTCGTCCCGTCGCCGGTGAAGGTCACAGCCGAGGGCGAGACGCTGACCGTGCCGGTCGCCGGGGCCGTGGCGGCGCACGCCGACCGGTCCTCGATGTAGCCGCGCAGATCCGAGTACTGATCGGCGGCACCCGGCCGCTGGATCGCCTGGCCGGGCGGGACCACGTTGATGGTGCCGGTCGCGGTGCCGCCGTACACGAGGTTCCCGTAGGCCGGGCCGTTGGCGTCGGTCCCGCCGACTTCCAGCCGGTCGGTCGGCTGCACGGTGACGTTCCCGCCGACGGTCACGAAGTCCGAGCCGTCCGGCGGCGGAACCCGCGAGCCGACCCCGACGACGCCGGCGTTGAAGATCCCGCCACCGCTCTTGTCGACGGTGAAGTCCCCGAGCACCACGATCTTGCCCTCGGCCTCGGCGGCCCGGCCGGTGGCGCTGAAGTCGGTGCCGGCGTAGATGTTGATCGCCGCGTCCCGGCCGCCGAAGTCGCCGTTGTGCGGCGGCGGCCACGTCCCGGGGCACTGCGGGCCCAGACAGGCACCCAGCGGCGGCGCGAGCGGCGAGGTCCCGGTGATCGGTCCGACCGCGCCGTGCGCCGCGCTCACCGCCGCCAGCGCCGCGGCGGCGAACGCCGCCCCGGCCACGCCGAGCACCGCGGCCTTGCGTCGCTGCTTCAGACCGACTTCGACGTCCGTCGCCACTAGGACTCCCTACTGTGATCGAACCCTCACTTTCCGTGCCGATGGTAGGAGGTCCGCCTGATGAGATGGGGGAGGCGCAGGCTTGGGACGACGGCGGTCGTGACGTACGTTGGTCCGATCATGCGATCAATCTGGGAAGGCGAGCTGCTGGTCCAGCGCCGCCACATCGACCTGTGCCGCACGCAGTGCGCGCTGTGTACCCCGCGTCACGCCTGACGCGAACCAGCGCCCACCCGTTTCCGCACGTCTCGAATCCCGGAGTAGAACAACCATGTCCGCATCCGCCGATGTGTCCGGCGCGCCCGCCCGCGCCCGGAAGTTCCCCCACGTCCCGTTCGGCATCCAGATCCTGCTGGGCCTGGTCCTCGGCATCGGCCTCGGCCTGGTCGCCCGCGACGCGCATCTGAGCTGGCTGGCCACCACCTTGACCCAGATCGGCACGATCTTCGTCCAGCTGCTGAAGCTGGCGGTCCCGCCGCTGGTCTTCACCGCGATCCTGGTCTCGGTCGCGAACCTGCGCAAGGTCGCCAACGCCGCGCGGCTGGCCCTGCGCACCCTGATGTGGTTCGCCATCACCGCGCTGATAGCCGTCAGCATCGGCATCGCGCTCGGCGTGGTGACCAAGCCCGGCCACGGCGTCAGCCTCGGGGCCGGGGTCAAGGCGCCGGGCACCACCGGCAGCTGGGTCGACTTCCTGCAGGGCATCATCCCGACCAACGTGGTCGGCGCCTTCAGCGAGGGCAACGTCCTGCAGATCGTGTTCCTGGGCATCGTCTCCGGCGCCGCGGTGCTGGCCGTCGGCGACCGCATGGAGCCGGTGGTGAAGGCCTCCGAGCTGGTGCTGGAACTGGTGCAGAAGGCTCTGTGGTGGGTCATCCGGCTGGCCCCGCTGGGCACCCTGGGCCTGATCGGCAAGGCCGTCGCGGTCTACGGCTGGGACCTGATCAAGCCGCTGTCCACCTTCGTCGTCGACATCTACGTCGGGCTGGCGCTGGTGCTGCTGGTCGTCTATCCGCTGGTGCTGAGCCTGGCCGGGCGGGTCAACCCGCTGAAGTTCTTCGCCGGGGCCTGGCCGGCGATCCAGCTGGGCTTCGTCTCGCGCAGCTCGATCGGCACGCTGCCGATGACCCAGCGGGTGGTCACCGAGCGGCTGGGCGTGCAGAAGGAGTACGCGAGCTTCGCGGTGCCGTTCGGCGCCACCACCAAGATGGACGGCTGCGCGGCGCTCTACCCGGCGCTGGCGGCGATCTTCGTGGCCAACGTCTTCGGGGTGCACCTGGGCCTGAAGGACTACCTGCTGATCGCCTTCACCTCGGTCGTGGGCTCGGCGGCCACCGCCGGTCTGACCGGTGCGATCGTGATGCTCACCCTGACCCTGACGACGCTCGGGCTGCCGCTGGCCGGCGCCGGCATCCTGCTGGCCATCGACCCGATCCTGGACATGGGCCGGACCGCGATCAACGTCGCGGGCCAGGCGCTGGTGCCGGTCGTGGTGGCCAGTCGGGAGGGCATCTTGGACCGCGCGGTGTACGACGCGCCCAAGGGCGAGCTGATCGTCGCGGGCGCCGAGCCCGCGGTGGCCGCGACGCCCGCGGCGGCCGCCGCGCCGACGCCGGTCGCGGCGTAGTCGCGGTCAGCGGGAATCCAGTCCCGATAGTCGCGATAGTCCCGACAGGACCTGTCGGGACTGCCGCGACTGCCTGCCCCGTCAGTCCCCGAACACGCGCCGGGTGTACTCGTTGGCGAACAACCGCTTCGGGTCCACCCGGTCGCGCACCCCGAGGAAGTCCTCGAACCGCGGGTAGGTCTTGCCCAGGTACTCGGCGTCGCGGGTGTGCATCTTGCCCCAGTGCGGCCGGCCGTCGTGCCCGATGAGGACCTGTTCGACGGCCTTGAAGTACTCCTCGTACCGGGTGCCCTGGTACATGTGGCAGGCGATGTACGCGGTGTCGCGGCCGTGCGCCGTGGACAGCCACAGGTCGTCGCCGGGCACCACGCGCACCTCGATCGGGAAGTTCACGTTCCAGTTCGAGCCGTTGACCAGCTGCGTGACCTCGCGGAACGCGGAGACGAACGCGGTCCGCGGGACCGCGTACTCCATCTCCACGAACTTCACGCGCCGCGGTGAGGTGAACACCTTGTCCGAGCGGTCGGTGTAGGTGCGGGCGGACAGTGCCGAGCCGGAGACCTTCGAGACGGTCTTGGTCAGCCGCGGCGCGGTGCGGGCCAGCCGCTGCGCCGCGCCGAACACCGAGTTCGACAGGAACTCGTCGTCCATCCAGTGCCGGAACCCGGACAGCGGGGCGGCCGGTCCGGTCGAGCGGTTGTTGCGCTTGATGTTGGTGCTGGTCGTGTACGGGAACCAGTAGAACTCGAAGTGGTCGTTGCCGTCGGCCAGCTCCTGGAAGCCGTCCAGGACCGCGTCCAGCTTCATCGGCTCCTCGCGGGCGGTGAGCAGGAACGAGGGCTCGGTGCGGAACGTCACCGCGGTCACGTAGCCGACCGCGCCGACACCCAGGCGCGCGGCCTGGAACAGCTCGGCGTTCTCGCTCGGCGAGCAGATCACGATCTCGCCGTTGGCCAGCACCAGCTCCAGCGCCGCCACCTGGGCCGCGATCGAGCCGGAGGCCCGGCCGGTGCCGTGGGTGCCGGTGCCGATCGCGCCGGCGGCGGTCTGCACCTGGATGTCGCCCATGTTGGTCAGCGCCAGGCCGTTCTCCGCCAGCAGCGCGTTGAGCTGGTGCAGCGGCATCCCGGACTCGACGGTGACCAGGCCGGCTTCCCGGTCGATCTGCTTGAGCCGGGTGAGCCCGTCCGGCTTGACCAGTACGCCGTCGGTGACCGCGGCCGGGGTGAAGGAGTGCCCGGAGCCGACGGCCTTGACCGTCATCCCCTCGTCGTCGGCGGTGCGCACGATCTCGACGACCTCGGAGGCGGTTCGCGGGGTGACCACCCGGGCCGCCTTCGCCGTCTGGTTGCCGGCCCAGTTGGACCACTCGTTCGCGCCCGCCACGCCTCACCCGATTCTTCCGCCGGCACGCCAGCTGTGAGCCGCGCCGTTCACTCGATCGCCGGATCCCCCGGACGTAGCCAACGCGAGCCGAGCAGCGCAGTCAAGAGGGCGAGGGCGCTTCCTGCCACTGGGACCAGATATGCGGTGTGCGCCCCGGAACGGTCGATGAGCCAGCCGGCGACCGCCGAGCCGGCGGTGATCCCGACCGCCGCGCCGGTGGTCTCGATCACCATGCCCTCGGTCAGCCGGGCCGCCGGGACCAGGAGCTCGACCAGCCCGACCAGCGTGATCAGGGTCGGGGAGATCGCGAATCCGGCCAGCAGCAGCACCAGCGCCAGCACCCCGATGTTCGGCGCCAGCGCCATCGGCGTCGCGGTGATCAGGACCAGCGCCAGCAGGATCATGACCCGCCGGTCCAGCGGCGTCTCCCAGTGCGTGGCCCCGAAGATCAGCCCGGCGATGAACGACCCGACGGCGTAGACCGCCAGCAGCAGCCCGGACCAGTCGCCGTGCCCGTGCTCCTCGGCGAAGGCCACGGTCACCACCTCGATGGAGCCGAACATCACCCCGATCGCGATCGCGCAGATGAGCACCACCCGCATGCCGGGGATGGCGATCGCCGCGGGTCCGGTGTGGTGCTCATGCGGATGCGGGGCGGGCTGGGTGCGGCGCTGGACCAGGAACGCCGTGGTGCCGACGACCAGGAACCCGGCGGCCAGCCCGACTCCGGCCTCGTGGTGCACCTGCAGGGTCAGGAAGGTGACCAGGATCGGGCCGATCATGAAGACGACCTCGTCTATCACCGCCTCGAAGGAGTAGGCGGTGTGCAGCGCCGGAGTCCCGGTGTAGAGCTTGGTCCAGCGGGCCCGCACCAGCGCCCCGACGTTCGGCAGGAAGGCCCCGGCCAGCGCCGCCGAGGCGAACCAGGACCAGGTCGGCTCCTTGAAGCGGACGCAGAGCATCAGCGAGCACAGCGCGGCGGTCGACACCGCGAGCATCGGGAACACGACCTCGGCCTGCCCGCGCCGGTCGATCAGCCGGGCCAGGAACGGCCCGCAGAAGGCCTGCACCAGCGCCATCGTCCCGGACACCACGCCGGCCAGCGCGTACTTTCCGGTCGATTCCTTGATCATCAAGATGATGCCCAGGCCGAGCATCGACATCGGCAGCCGGCCGACGAACGCCGCGGACGAGAACCCCCTGGATCCCGGCGCCTTGAAGATCGCGGCATAGTGCTTGGCCACCATACGGCGATCGTCGGGCCGGTGAGGCTGCTGCGCCTGCTGGGACGGCCGGGCGGGTGGTGCGGGGCGGCCCCCGGGGCCGGTTCACCGAGAATCAATCGGAACGATGATCACGATTACCCCTCTTGTCGCGACTTTCGGATAATTGGGTGAGACTCTTGGTCGTGGACGCCGATCGCACGTTCGCGGCCCACGTCCCGGATTCGCAGCTTTGGGAGCGATGGATGACCCCTTCGAGGTCCTTGAGTGCTCGTCTCGCCGACCATTCCGGCGTGCTGCACGGGCAGTGGGGGGATGCCGGTGCGGTGGCGGTCGGGCTGGTGTTCCTCGGCCTCGGGTTGGTGATGGCCCTGGACGTGATCAGGGTGCTCGCCTATCGGAAGGCCGACCTGTCGGAGCACAGCGCCAAGTGGCTGCACGAGTCGACCGTCCGGTTGAGCGGCGGCCGCGCGGAGCACCACCGGCAGTGCAAGCGCGAAGGCCTGATGGAAGTGCTCGGCTGGGGCCTGGTCGGGCTCGGGGCGCCGGCGTTCCTCGCCGGGTTCGTCGGTTTGGTCGCCTGACGGCCGCGGCGTACCTGCAGGCAAGACCTTCGCGCGAGAACTCTGTGGCGCCGGCCTTGGGAAACCTGTGAAGATGCCGAGCATGGCTTACACCGTGCGCCGCACCACTGCGGATGAGTGGCGGGACTTCCGGGAGCTGCGCCTGGCGGCGCTGCTGGACTCGCCGACCAACTATGGCCAGACCCACGAGCAGGCCCTGGCCATGACGGACGAGCAGTGGCAGGAGCGCGCACGGACCAACGCCACGTCCACGGAGCAGGCCTTCTACGTCGCCGTGGACGACGCGACCGGGCGGCTCGTCGGCATGTGGAGCGCGGCGCCGCACTTCAACCGTCCGGGCTCATGGATCGTTCTCGGGGTCTTCGTCCGCCCCGAGGCGCGCGGTACCGACGTCGCGCGCCGCCTGAACCAGGCCGTCATCGACTTCGCGCGCACCACGGACGCCAAGGAACTCGTCCTGCTGGTCCGGGACGACAACGAGCGCGGGCGCCGCTTCTACGAGCGGGAGGGGTTCACGCTGACCGGCTTCGCTCAGCCGCACAACCTCGACCCCTCCCACGACCTTGTAGAGATGCGCTACGAGGACTTCCGGTAGCGCATCCCTATAAGGGCCGGGCTTCTAGAGCTCTCTTACAGAGCTCTGCGGATCAGATCCCTATAACGTTCAGCTCGGCGCACGACGTCCACGGGTTCCCGTTGACCTCCGACAGCGCCCGGAACCGTACGTAGCGGCCGGTTGCGGCGGTGAAGTTCACGGTCTTCAGAGTGTTGTCGTTCGCGAACGTACCGGTCGCCACCGCGTTACCCCAGTTGGTGCCGTCGGCGCTGACGTAGAACTCGTATTGGCCGACCCAGCCGTGGTTGCCCCCGTCCTGCCGAGGCAGGTACGTGAACCCGGACACGGAGTGCGAGGCGGTCATGTCGAGCTGGATCTCGTGCGGGCACGGCGGGTTCGGCGTGACGTTGTACCACTGCGTGTGCCAGTAGGTAGCGGCGCTGCCGTCTATAGCGTTGGTCGCCGCGCCGTTCTCGCCGACGGTCTCCTGGCTGTCGAAGTACTTCACCGTCCAGCCGGTGCGGTCCAGGACGGCCGGGGTGCCGCCACCGCCGCTGCTCGGCGCCGCGGGCTGACCGGTCTCGATCTTCCCGGCGAACCGGCGGAGGAAGTTGTCGCCGACGTTCGCGGTGGCCGTCAGGTCGTACCAGCCGCTGGCCGTGGGCCAGGAGTGGGTGACCGTCGCGCCGCCGGCGACCGTGAAGGTCCAGGGCCCGCCGGTGATGAAGTGGTTCGCCGCGACGGTGATCACGGCGGAGGCGGTGCCGGTGTTGGTCATCGTCAGCACCAGCGCGTTGTTTGCGGTGTCGTAGCCCGGCTTCACTTCCAGGTGCGGCAGCGAGGCGTTGCCGATGGTGGTCAGGTCGCCGACGAACGTGCGCAGGAAGCCGTTGGGGCCGTGCACGTCGAGCGAGTACTTGCCGGCGCTGACGCTCTGCGCGCTCCAGTAGTCCGAGGACGTCGAGTTCGGCGAGATGAGGTACTGCCAGTTCGCGAAGGTCCGGTAGGCCGTGGTGTAGGCCTGGAGCGGGACGGCCTGCGCGCCGGCATTGGAGAAGTCCGTCCAGAACCGGCCGGCGGCCAGGTCATAGCGGCCGGTGACGTTCGGCTGGTAGAGCGTGGCACGCTGGCCCTTCGTGCCCGCCTCCTGCGCCGGCATGCTCTGCGTGGCCGGCGGGGTCGGGGCGGGCAGCGTCGAGCACTGGTTGTTCGCCGAGGTCACCAGCGGGCCGGTGGCCGGCAGGGTCGGGAACGTGGTGGTCGAGGTGGCGAAGTTCAGCGCGGTGGTCAGGTCGCCGCAGACCGCGCGCCGCCACGCCGAGATGTTCGGCTCCTGCACGCCGGTCCAGGTCTCGATCAGCCGGATCGTGGAGGTGTGGTCGTAGATCGTGGAGTCCACCCAGCCGCCCTGCGACCAGGGGGAGATCACCAGCTGCGGGACCCGCACGCCGAGCCCGATCGGCAGACCGCTGACGAACTCGTCGGCGGTGCCGGCCGGCGGGGTCGGCGGGATGACGTGGTCGAAGAAGCCGTCGTTCTCGTCGTAGTTGAGGATGAAGACCGTCTTGGACCACACGTCCAGGTTCGACGCCAGCGCGGTGAGCATCTTCGAGACGTAGTCCGCGCCGAGCGCCGGGGCGTAGTTCGGGTGCTCGGACTTGCCGGCCGGCGCGACGATCCAGGAGACCTGCGGCAGGGTGCCGTTGGTGACGTCGGCCTGGAACTCCGCGACCGAGTCCGTGGACTTCACCATGCCGCGCTGGTAGAGCGGGCTGCTGGTCGCGGCGTTCTTGTACTGGTTGAACCAGGCCAGCGCGTTGTCGTCGTAGTTGTCGGTCTCCTGGTAGACCTTCCACGTGACCCCGGCGGCCTGTAGCCGCTCGGGGTACGTGGTCCAGGTGTAGCCGGCCTCGGAGTTGTCGGTGACCGGACCGCCGCCGGTGCCGTTGGGGTCGATCATCCCGGTCCACATGTACAGCCGGTTCGGGTTGGTCGGTCCCATGACGGAGCAGTGGTAGCCGTCGCAGATGGTGAAGGCGTCGGCGAGGGCGTACTGGAACGGGATGTCGGCCCGCGTGTAGTAGCCCATGGTGTCGACGCCCTTGGCGGCGACCCAGCCGTTGTAGGAGCCGTTGGCCCAGGCGTTGTGCATACCGCCCCAGGAATGATCAAGATCGGGGACGCACTGCGCGCTGGTGGTCGCGGTGTTCAGGTGCCACGGCAGGATGGTCTTGCTGCCGTTGGGCTGGGTGGACACCGAGGTGCCGTTCTGGAACACGTACGGCACTGTGTCGCCGAAGCCCCGGACCCCGGCGAGGGTGCCGAAGTAGTGGTCGAAGCTGCGGTTCTCCTGCATCAGGATCACGATGTGGCCGACGTCGCTGAGCGATCCGCTCAGGCCCGCCGTAGCGGCCATGGCGGTGCGCAGCGTCTCCGGCAGGAAGGCGGCACCGGCCGCCGCCGCCGCGGAAGCGGACAGGAACTTGCGTCTGGACAGGGGAGACATCTCACTCCAGGCGTGTGGGAGAGATCGGGTGAGGGTGGCGCTCGCGCGAGATGCCCTGTGAATGTAGGTGCGCATCGCAGTGCTTGTAAATGCGCGATCTGCGGCGTAACGGTAAAATCCAAGCGTCGGTGGAGGAGACTCCAAGGGAACGCCCGCCGACCCCGGGATGCATCATCGCTACGGCTCTGGCCAGCGCGTCAACAATCGGTAAGGGCCGGATTCGGCTATAGCCGCCATGGCGAAATCAGGGGACGTCCGCGATGTCCGGATCCGGCCCGGGATGGCGGTTTGGGCGCCGGTGGCCGCGGGGGCGATCATGGGGCGCGTGAGTTCCCCACAGCCGCCCTCCGACGCCGGGCCCCAGCCCGGGCCCCATCACGTCGGGCCTCATCACGCCTGGCACCACGAGGTCCCGCCCGAGGACGAGGGCAGCAGCGTCGAGGCTCCGGCCGCGCCGGCTTCGGGACCGGGCACTGCGCGGGTGGTGGCGGTCATCGCCGCCGGCGGGTTTCTCGGCGGCCCGACGCGCTACCTTCTCGGCCAGGCGTTCCCGACCGCGCAACACACGTTCCCGGCGACGACGTTCGTCATCAACGTGACCGGGTCGTTCGTCCTGGCGGTGCTGCTGGTGTGCGTGATCGAGGTATGGCCGCCGACGCGCTATGTGCGGCCCTTCAGCGCGGTCGGCTTCCTCGGCGCTTATACGACGTTCTCCACGTGGATGGTCGACACGGACCGGTTCCTGGCCGCGGGGCGCTATGGTCTGGCCGCACTGGACGTCTTCGGCAGCCTGTTCTCCGGGCTGGCCGCCACGGCGCTCGGCATCTTCCTGGCGCGCGCGGCGCTCGTCAGGCGTTCCCCTGGATGGTCCCGCGCATGACCCTTCTAGGCGTAGCCATTGCTTCCGCTATAGGGGCGCCCGCGCGGTACCTCGTGGACCGGTTCGTGGCGTCCCGGAACCGGGGTGTGTTCCCGTGGGGCACGCTCGTGATCAACGTCACCGGCGCGTTCGTCCTGGGGGTGCTGGTGGGTATGGGTGCTCATCATGGGCTGTCCAAGCAGGCGGTGGCGATCCTGGGTACCGGCTTCTGCGGTGCCTATACGACGTTCTCGACATTCAGCGTCGAGACCGTGAGGCTGGTGGAAGAACGGGCGTTCGGGAAGGCCGTCCTGAACGTTGGCATGAGCCTGGCGGCCGGGCTGCTCGCGGGTACGGCCGGATTGGGGTTGGCGCAGTGAGGGCACGGGACGAGACCGCTATCCAACAGGTGGTGCAGGAGGTTTGTACCCTCCTCGGGGCCGGCCGCGCGATCCTGCTCCAGGTGGCGCATCCCAAAGTGGCACAGGGAGTGGCCGAGCACAGTCGGTTCGCGGAGAAGCCCCTTAAGCGGCTGCGCGGGACGTTGGACTACGTCTATGCGATCACCCTTGGGACGCCCGAAGAGTCCGCGGCGATCGCCGACACCGTCAACCGGATCCACACGTATGTCAAAGGCGCGGGCTACTCCGCGAAGGATCCGGAACTCCAGCTCTGGGTCGCTGCGACGCTCTATAAGAACTCGCTCCATCTCTACGAATCCACGCTCGGGCCGATGCCTGCCGAGAAGCGGGAGGAGTTCTGTCGCGAGGCCTCGGTGTTCAGTACGCTGCTCGGCTGCCCCGAGGACATGTGGCCGTCCTCGGTGACGGAGTTCGAGGAGTACTGGGATCGCGAGATGGCTTCGCTGGTGATCTCCGAGGAGGCCAAGCGGATCTGCCGCGATCTGCTCTACAACCGAGCGCTCCCGTGGTACTTGCGTCCGCTGCAGCCGGCGAACCGGTTCGTCACCACAGGCCTGTTGCCGGAGCGCATGCGGGATGAGTTCGGGCTGATCTGGGACCCGCGCCGCGAGCGGGTGTTCCGCTTCGGGGCGCGGGTGGCGCGTTCGACGTACCCCCGGGTCCCACTCGGGGTACGTCGCCTGCCAGTGGCGCTCTATATGCGGTACTTCCGTAGGCGGTTCGGCGCTAATGCGTGAAGACCCTCTTTACTAGCTCTCTGTCTGCACATACATCTCATCGATCACATCGGCGTACCGGTCGGTGATCACCCGGCGCCGCAGGCTCAGCTTCGGTGTCACCTCGCCGGTGTCCGGAGTCCAGGGCCCGGGGATGATCGTGTACTTCTTCACCTGCTCGGGCCGGGCCAGCTTGGCGTTGGCCGTCGCCACCGCCTGGTCCACCGCGGCCCGGGCTTCGGGGGAGTGCCCGGCGTCGCCCGGGTACACATCCGGGTCCAGGACGATCAAGGCCGTGACGTAGGGGCGGCGGTCGCCGATCGCGGCGGCGAAGCCGATGGCCGGGTGCGCGGTCAGGTGGCTCTCGATCAGCGTCGGCGGGATGTTCTTGCCGCCGGAGGTGATGATCAGTTCCTTCTTGCGGTCGGTGACGGTCAGGAAGCCGTCCTCGTCCAGGGTCCCGACATCGCCGGTGGCCAGCCAGCCTTCGTCGTCCAGCGGGGACTGCACGCTGCCGTCCGGCTGCAGGTAGCCGGCCAGCAGGATCGGGCCGCGGACGAACACCTCGCCGTCGTCGGCGAGCTTCACTTCGATGCCCGGGATCGGCGGGCCGACCGTGCCGGCCCGGTTCGCCACCGGCGTGCACACGGTGGCCGCGCCGCTGGTCTCGGACATGCCCCAGAGCTCCATCAGCGGGATGCCCAGACCGTTCAGGAAGCGCAGCGTCTCCACCGAGATCGGGGCCGCGCCGCTGGTGGCCCGGGTGAGCCGGTCCAGCCCGAGCAGCGAGCGGGCCGGGGCCAGCACGGTGCGGTCGGCCTCGGCGACGGCCCGCGCCAGCTCCTCCGGGACCTGCTTGCCCGCCGCGGCCAGGTCGAAGGCCTCCACAGCGAGCGCGTGCGCCTTCTCGAACGCCTCGCGCTGCGCCGGATCGGCCGCCTTCACCAGGCCCTGGACGCCGGCGACCAGCTTCTCCCAGATGCGCGGCACGCCGAACAGCGACTCCGGGCGGACCCGGCCGAGCGCACCGACCACCTGGCGCGGATCGGGACACAGGTGGACGTGCGCGATCTTCACGACGGAGCCGTAGAGGCTGAGCTCGCGCTCGGCGATGTGGGCCAGCGGCAGGTAGGCCAGGGCGTTCGGGAAGTCGTCGATGGGGTGGATCGCGTTGACGGCCTCCGCCTCGTACAGGACGTTGAGATGGGTCAGCACGACGCCCTTGGGATCGCCGGTGGTGCCCGAGGTGTACATCATGCCGACCGGGTCCTGCGGCCGGATCTGCCGCCAGCGCTGCTCGAACAGGCTCCGGTTGTCCGCCAGCCGCTCCCGGCCGATGGCCACCACCGCGCTAAAAGGCAGGAACTGCTTGCCGTGCGCGGCCTCGCCGACGACGACGCAGTCGGCCTCCTCGACCACGATGACGTGCCGCAACTCCGGCAGGTCGGCCAGCACCGGCTGCCACCGCTCGATCTCGTGCCGGCCCTCCAGCACCACGATCGGCGCGGCGCTGTGCGCGGCGACGTAACCGATCTGCTCGGTGGACAGCGTGTCGTAGGCGGTGCACGGGATGGCGCGCGCGTGCTGGGCGCCGTAGTCGGCGATCCAGTGCTCGGGCCGGCTGGACATCATGGTCAGCATCCGGTCCCCGGGCTCCAACCCGAGCGCGACCAGCCCCTCACTGAACTCCGCGGCGTGCTCCCGCAACTCGCCCCAAGTCAAGGTACTGGTATGCCCCTCGGCATCCGGAGCCCCGGTGAGCGCCGGCCGATCCCCGTACTCAGTGGCATTGCGCTCCATCAACCCGGGCACGGTCTGCCCCGCGATCGCGGCGAGAAAGGGCTCGGCAGCGGCGTTGTCCACGGAACCGGTCACGAAAGGCCTCCAGCGTCGGCATCGTTTCGGCAAACACTAAAACCGCCCAAGGCCGCACGGAAGAGCCCTGACTGGGCCGAACGAGTGCACACCCCCTTCGAACCCTTGTGCCCGATTCACGAAGAATGCCACCATAGTCCCACCAGGATCCCAGGGGGCAGGCGATCACCGGCCATAAGAAGGACCCGCACAGCACACATCCAGGGGGATGCACCGATGATGAACGAAACCACCGTCACCGTGGTCGGCATGGTCTGCAGCGACATCCGCTACACCCACCCCGACGACGCGGCCCCGACCGCCCGCTTCCAAATCCGCAACACCCCCCGCCACTTCGACAAACGCACCAACACCTGGACCAACGGCGACCCCAGCTACTTCAACGCGACCTGCTACCGCACCCTCGCCGACCACGTGGCAAGCAGCATGGGCGTAGGCGACCCGGTAGTAGCCACCGGCCGCCTCCGCATCACCCGCTGGCGCCGCAACGAGGAGAACATGGTCACCGCCGAACTCGACGTCCAAGCCATCGGCCACGACCTCCGCTGGGGCACCACCGTCTACCGCCGCGCCACACCCCCCGGCGGCACCCGCATCCCCGGCCCCGGCCGCCGCCGCGAGGCAGCCACAGCCACAGCCGCCGGCGCTGGCGCGGATGCTGGAGTGGGGGCTGGCGCTGGCACTCCTGAGCTGGAGCCCGTGGGTGCGGGCGCAGGCGCGGGGGTGGGCGCAGGTACCAGAGCGAGCGCCGAATCCAGGTCCGAATCCAGGTCCGAATCCAGGTCCGAATCCAGCGCCATCGCAGGTGCGGAAGCAACAGCCGCCAGCGCAAAACTCGCCGCCGGCCCTGGCGTCGGCACGAGTACTGATCCGAGCGACGCGGCGCCCACCCCTACTGCGGAGGCGATGAAACTACCCGCCGCCGCATGACAAAGCACTGACACTGACCCAGATTCCGACACCGACACCGACACCGATACCGCTTGAGCCCGCGGCCCACCCAGGGCCGCACTCAAGCACCCTCGCAACAAGGCACGCGGCCGGCAGCGGGACCGGCCGCCCCTCGCGACGCGCCCACGCGCGTCCAAAAAGCAGGTGGGATGGGGGCGGGGGAAAGGAGAGAACCAGCCGCCCACCATGGCATGCTTCGCCAGCACGCCAGCACGCCGCCACGCCGCCACGCCGCCACGCCGCCACGCCGCCACGCCGCCACGCCGCCACGCCGCCACGCCGCCACGCCGCCACGCCGCCACGCCGCCACGCCGCCACGCCGCTCGCATCCTGCCCCGACGCCCGCTGCGGGTCAGCCCAGCGCCCCGGACAGCGGACCGGCGGCTGCCCACTCCGCACTCCGGCACTCCGCACTCCGGCACTCCGCACCCCGGCAC
>NZ_JAAFYZ010000140.1 GCF_018274385.1 Catenulispora pinistramenti
GGCCGGGAGGCGGAGTATCTGTGCCACCGGGCGGGGTGGTGTCGATACTCGGGTCCTGATACTTCGTGTTCTGGATGTTGAAGAATGGCATGGCTACTCGTTCAGCGCGGTCAGCGCGGCGTCGTAGGCGATGAGCATCTGCTGCCCGGCGCCGACCATGGTGCCGTCGTAGGTGAGGTCGCCGCTCAAGGTGACCGGGGTATTGCGGTCGTGGCCGTCCCCGTAGGACGCGTTGCCCCAGATGAACCCGGCCGCGTTGCTCATCGCCTCGTTCATGTGCGCGATGTGCAGCAGGTTGTTCGGTCCGGCCGCGTTGTACTTGTTCATCTCGGTCGACAGGGCGTCTATGTAGTCCGTGAACGACTTGAGGGTCGCCTTGAACGCGTCGGCGGCAGGTCCGCTCCAGCTCTGAAGGATGCTGTCCCGCGCGTTGTTGACCGCGGTGACGTAGTTCTCGAGCATGGCCCGGATGGACAGGATCGCGTAGTGCGCCGTCTCCATCGTCTGCGGATTGGACCAGGTGCCGCCGGCCGCGACGCCGCCGTAGGAGCCGTCGCCGAGGCCGCCGGTGATGGCGGTGATGGCCTGGTTCCAGGTGTAGCCGGCCAAGCCCTTGCCGGTGGTCGGCGCGGCGCCGTCGTCGTACATGGCGCCGGTTCCCGGCGGTTTCTTGACCTGGACGTGCAAGGTGAAGCCGCAGCCGGTCTGGGAACTGCCGGAGGAGGTGTCGGAGTTCTTCGGGGGCGGTGGCGCCGGCGGGGTGGGTGTGCCCGCGCCCGGGTGGATGACATCCATCAGCTGCCCCCCGTCGAGCCGCTGCCGCCGGGCGGCGTCTTCCCGCCGGAACCGCTCAGCCCGTTTATGAGGGTGTCCAGAGTGTTTTGCATCGCGCTGCCCAGCGACTGCAGGTCGGTCTCGATCTGCTGGTCGCCCTTGTCGTAGTCGTCGGCGACCTTCTTCAGCGTGTCGGCCAGCATCGACACCATCGTGTAGAGGTTGCCGTCCGACATCTGCGTGCTGTTCGGGTCCTGGATCAGCTTCGTGTACATCGTCGACAGCTGGGTGTCGACCGTGTTCTTCAGGTTGTAGGCGCTCGGCAGGTAGGTGTCGTCCTTGGCGTAGCCGGGAAGGACCCCGACCGCGGTGACGTCCGGCCCGGCCAGCGCGCTGCCCTTGCCGGCCGTGCGCCCGGCGTACAGGTCATACCGCAGCGGTGCGCCGGCGTAGCCGCCCGTCGCCGAGCAGTCCACCAGCCACGACGGGCCGGCGGTGAACAGTCCGCCGGCCTGGGTCAGCGTGTCCGAGAACCACGTGGCCAGGTCCCGGATGGCGTCCTTGTCGGCCTTCACGGTGCCGATGGTCGGCCCCGGGATGGCGGTGTGGGTGCCGACGTTCCAGGTGTCGCCGGGGTCGTTGGCCACGGTCAGTTCACCCAGCGATTGGTGGCGGTGCGCTCGGTCTGCACGATGCTGTCCGTGATGTCGTTCAGCTTCACGCCGAAGTGCGAGAGCAACTCGTTCATGGTCGCGGCGGACCGGTCCCAGTTCCGCTTCTGCTCCTCGTAGGCGTCGCCGGCCGGTCCGGTCCAGGTCGACTTCAGCCGGTCGCCGTAGGCCTGGAGTGCGGACAGGCGGTCTTCGATGTTCCTGCTGGCGGTTCCCAGGGTGGTGACGAGCTGTCCCATGTTGTCGGTGTTGGCGACGAAAGCCATGGCGGTCTCCTTAGGGTGCGGGTCACATGCCCATCAAAGTCTTTTGCGTGTTGGTGAAGTCACCGACGCCGATGGTCTTGACGGTGTCGACGGCCGTGGATTCGTTGTTGGCGTACGCCTGGGCGTTGGCCCCGAGGACCTCTTGCATGGTTTCCAGGGATTTGCAGATGTCGTTGAACTGGATCAGCCACTGGTCGAACAGGTCGCGGTATTTGTCGGCCGCGTCGCTTCGCCATTCCAGGGCGTCGTGGTCGGCGCGCACCGGGGCCACGTATGAGCCCAGGTCGTCCAGGGCCTGCGAGAATTCGCCGGCGGCCCGGGACATCGCTTCGTGTTCGTGCTGGAGTGTCGGGTCGGCCATGGCCTGCTCCCTAACTGGTTTCGCCGAAATGCGGTCATTAAAATCGCACCACCGAGTACTCGGGCCTCACAAGGTGGTCTGTCAGATGTTGAGCAAATGGTGAGCCGCGGTACTGGCCGCAATGCGCACGCTCTTAGTTCTGCGTGTCCTGTATTTGCGGCTGGACCTGGGCGGCGTACAAGCGGGGGCTGTTCGGGACGACGCCGCCCTCGTGCAAGCGGGGGCTGAGCGGAGCGACGCCGCCCTCGTACAAGCGCGGGGCGATCGGGGTGGTCCCCGCGTCGTAGTGGCCGGGGGTGACGGGTGAGTACAAGCTGGGGGACAGCGGGGAGCCCGTGGATCCCGGGGCGCCCGTGGAGCTCCAGCGGTTGGTGGCGGCCTGCTCGGTCTGCAGGATGCCGTCGGTGATGGCGTTCAGCTTGACGCCGAAGGTCGCGAGCAGTTCGTTCATGGTCGCGGCGGCCCGGTCCCAGTTGACTTTCTGCTCCTCGTAGGCGTCGCCGGCTGGTCCGGTCCAGGTCGACTTCAGCCGGTCGCCGTAGGCCTGGAGTGCGGACAGGCGGTCTTCGATGTTCCTGCTGGCGGTTCCCAGGGTGGTGACGAGCTGTCCCATGTTGTCGGTGTTGGCGACGAAAGCCATGGCGGTCTCCTTGCGATGCGTGGGCCGGTTGCCTCGGGGCCCGGATCACAGCCCCTGCAACGCCCGCTGAGCGGGGGTGAGGGGCATGCCGGGGTACGGGTTGTAGGGTTTCTCGACGATGACGTGCACCGGTTGGGTGGGCGACACCGGCGGAGCGGTGGTGATGCCGTTGACGTACTGCAGGGCCCAGTCCTCGTTGGCGCCGTATGCTGTGGCGTTGGCGCCGAGTACGTCGCTCATGGTTTCCAGGGCCCGGCAGATGTCGCCGAACTGGATCAGCCACTGTTGGAACAGGGCGCGGTACCTCTCGGCCGCGTCGCTGAGCCAGTCCAGGGCTTCGTGGTCGGCGCGCACGGGCGCCACGTATGCGTTCAGATCGTCCAGGGCGCACGAGAATTCGTTCGCGGCCCGCGTCATGGCTTCGTGTTCGTGTTGGAGTGTCGGGTCGGCCATGGCCTGCTCCCTAACTGGCGTCACCGCACTGGTGGCACCGAATCGCGGTCACTGAAATCGCACCACCGGTCATGGAGCCGTCACAAGGTGGTCTGTCGGATGTTGAGCAAAGGGTGAGCCACCCGCGAAAGTGTTGTCTTATGAAAGTTCTGGTGACCGGTCTGGGTCGTCGGCGCAGCCGCACGGTCAGCGGCGGCCTGGCGATCCTGGGGTTCGAAGTGCGGGAGGCCGCCGGTGATGCCGACGTGCCGATCCAGACGGATGTGGTGCTGCTGGACTGCGGTGTGATCGATGACGAGGTGCTGGCCTACTGCCGGCGGCTGCGGCGGCGCACCCAGGCCCCGATCGTCGCGGTGACACAGCGCGTGGATCTGCAGGCCTGGCTGCGCGGGCACGAGGCGGGCATCGACGACTACGCGGTGCAGCCGTTCGGCCTGCAGGAGCTGGCTGCGCGGCTGCGGCTGTCGGTGACTCCCGGCCGGGAGCAGCCGCCACCGCCGCCGACCGGCCCGCCACAGCGGCTGACCGCGGGCCCGCTGGTGGTCTCCGAGGGGGCGCGGACCGTCGAGATCCACGGCACCCGCGTCGATCTGCGCCCCAAGGAGTTCCAGCTGTTGGTGGCGCTGATGCGCAAGGTGGGGCGCGCGGTCCCGCGGGAGGAGTTGGTGGCCACGCTGTGGCCGACCGGCTGGGCCGGCGCGGAGCGCTCGCTGGAGGTGCACGTGGCCTCGCTCCGGGCGAAGATCGCGCTGCCCGGGATGATCGCCACGGTGCGCGGGGTCGGGTACCGGATGGTGACGCCGGAGTCGTTCCTCCGGTTCACCGCGGCGTGAGTCGCCCCCGGCCGGCCCCACCGGCCGGACCGGCTCGCGCCGCGGCGCCCGGACGGCTCCCATCAGGGCCCTGACACGGCGGCGGTCCTCGGGGTCCGCGCGTCGTTCGAGTCCAGCGCGGGTCCCTCGGGGAACAGGTCGAGCACCGCCGCGGGGACGGCCGCCGGGGCCACCGAGGCGTAGCCCAGCCGGCCCAGATCATCCGGCGAGGCCACCGCGAAGCGCTCGCCGACCGCGCTCAGCAGCTGGACGGCGCCGCCGGTGGTCGAGCTGGCCAGGGCCCCGGTGCCCGGCCGGACCAGGACGCGGTCCGCGTGGCCGGCGGCCCCGTCGGTGCTCACCCAACTGCCGGCGGCGTCCACCGCCGACGCGGCGACCGAGCGCAGCCGGTAGGTCGCGGCTGAGGGGTCCGAGCCCGGTGTGACCGCCAGGCAGACCGCGCCGGAGCCGGTCGTGGCGCCGGCGGCGTTTCCGGAGCCGCCGGCCAGCGTCGGCAGCGCCGCGGGCAGATCTCCGGCCAGCGCGCCGGTCACCCTGTTGCCCTGCTTGGCCGCCACCAGCCGGTTCGGGTCCAGCGTCTTCGGCGCCGGGGAGCCGCCGGCCCGCAGCAACGCGGCCTGCGTCGGGGTCACCGGCGTCAGGCCCTGCGCGGTGACCACGTATTCATAGGCGCCGCTAGCGTCCTGGTACGTGTACAGGTCCCCGATCGTCCCCAGGTCGGCCGTGGACGTGCGGGCACCGACCGTCAGCGGCGCGATGTCGGAGCCGGCCGGTACCGCGTTGAGCCAGTTGGCGCCGACCGTGGTCGGTTGCGCGGCGGTCATCTGGAACGCCGTCATCAGGGGCAGAGGCTCCTTCAGCAGGTGCCGCTTGCCGGCCCAGATCAGGTACCGCGCGTCCCCGACGTCGACGTACAGCGCCTGACCGTCGGTGACTTCGGTCCCGGCGACGTCGACACCCAGCGCCGCGGAGACCCGCACCGTGCCGTCGGTGCCGGGCGAGGAGCACACCGTCCACGGCCCGCCGGTCAGCGCCGAGGCGGCCGGCAGGTCGCTGGGTGCGCCGATGATGCCCACCGCGGCCCCGCGCGGCACGTCCTTCAGCGCCGAGGCCGGCACGGTCCGCACCGCGTACTTCGGCAGCGCCAGCATCGCCGAGGCCTGATTCAGCACCTGGTGCAGGACGCCGTCGGTATAGAGGTACTGGTTGTAAGTACCCTGCTCCACGACCACCGACTGGCCGTCTCGCCACGCGGAGCTGGCTTTCGGCCAGACCAGGCCGAGCACCGCGGCCGTGCCGATCCCGAGCACCCCGGCCGCCGTCCCGAGGACGAGCCCGGTCTTCAGCCGCTGCGCCGGCGGCGTCGCGGTTCCGGGATCCCCGCCGACCAGACCGGCGACCAACCGCCGCACCACGAACCGGTGCGCCTGCAACTCCTGCCGCCGGGTAGCCACGGCTCAGCCCCCCAACCCGCGCGCCCAGCCGAACACGCCGAGCACCCCGAGGGCCAGCGGCACGAGCGCGGCCAGCACGAAGTATTCGGCGATGTCCGCGGCGCGGGCCGCGTACGGCGGGTCGTCGCCGCGCCGCCGCGGCCCCACCGAGGCCGCGATCAGCCCGACCATCAGCGCGCCGGCCGCGACGCCGGCGGTCGTGGCCATCGCGTGCGCGCTGGCCGCCGCCCGCCAACCCGCACCGGCCAGCGCGAGCATGCCGGTCGTCTGCAGAAGGAGCCGCGGCGCCGTCCGCGCGAACACCCGGGCCCGTAGCAGGTACGCCACGCCCAGATCGGCCGCCGCGGCGGCGCCGAGCGCGCCGTGTCCGGCGGCCGTCGTCGCCCCGGCGATCGCGAGCAGGCCGCTGCCGAGCAGGAACGCCGTCATCAGCCGGTCGATCCGGGCCGAGGCCGCCCACAGCTCGGCCTGCTCCCGGGCCGGCAGATCCACCTGGATCCGTTCGGCCGTGGCCGGCAGGGCCGCGAGCCGTTGTCCGGCCAGGCGGAACGCCAGCCGGGGCACCGCGAGCACGAACCCCAGGCCGAGGACGGCGGCGGCGGCGAAACACTGGGTGAGCGCCAGGTGGAAACCGACGCCGAGGGCTCCGGCGAGCACCGATCCGACCGCCGGCACCGTGAGCGCGACGAACGGTTCCAGGCCGTCGGCGCGCGGCGGCTCGTCCAAGATGGCCGTGCCGGTCTGGGCCCGCTGCGGCGGGGTTCCGACGTCCTCGGCGGCCGTCCCGCCGCCGACCGCGGCAGCGCCGACGGCCGCAGCCAACAGCGCCGCCGCCCCGGCCCACAACGCGGCTGCCGATTCCGGATGGGTGGCACCGTGCGCGAACTCCCGCGCCGCGAGCCAGGCGCCGAGCGCGGACCAGCCGATCCCGGCGACGCCCAGCACGATCCCGGCGGGCCGTGCGCCCAGGAAACGCACCGCGACCGCCGCCGAGACCAGCAGCAGTGCGGCCAGCCCGCCGGCGAGCGCGGCGCGCTGTCCGACCTGGCCGGACCCGGCGGCGACGGCTGCCGCGCCGGCGGCGAGCGCCAGCGCGCCCAGCGCCGGTCCGGCCCAGCGGCCGGCGGCCACCCGCAGCCGGTCCGCGCGTTCGCGCACCGCGGTCGCCAGTCCGTCCACGACATCGTCGAAGACGGCCGCCGGCGCGGAAGCTCGGCGCGGCCTCAGATAAAGCGTCTCGCCGTCATAGATCCGCAGTTCAGCCAGGGTGCGGGCGGGCGCCAGCGGGGCTCCGCCGAGGCGTTGCAGCACCCAGCCGTCGTGGGCCAGTCCGGCGTCGGCCAGCTCGGGTCCGGCGAAGCTCAGTACCGCTGGGAGGAAGTCCGCCAAGGGGACAGTGGAGGGCAATGCGAGTTCCAGCACGTTGGCCGGGGTCGCGATCGAGAGCCGGCACAAGTCGGTCTCAGGCAGTGCGGCTTGGATGCTCAACGTCCAGCTCAACTTCCCTTTGCGCGGAGTCTGGGGCAGGTGCTCGACTATCCCGGGTCGTGTGAACGGGCCGCCAGGGGAAGTAGGGCGAACGTTGAGCATCCGAGAATTCCGGCCGATACCGCGCCGCCCCGCGCCGGCACTACCCCAGGGCGAGATCGCGTTCCAGGAACCTCCGGCGATGCCGGAGCCGGTGCCGGGCGGCCTCGGGCAGGCGGTGATGGTCCTGCCGATGGCCGCCAGCAGCGGCGCCATGGCCATGATGTTCCTGCAGCCGGGCGCGCGGCCCACCAACTATCTGGCCGGCGGCATGATGGCCTTCTCGTCGCTGGGCATGGTCGGCATGCAGCTGGGGCGCGGCGGTGGCCAGAGCAAGTTCAAGCTGGTCGCCGAGCGCCGCGACTACCTGCGGCACCTGGACCAGATCCGGCGTCAGGTGCGCAAGCACATCGACTCTCAGATCAAGGCCCTGACGTGGCGGCACCCGGACCCGGCGGCGCTGTGGTCGGTGGCGATGAGCGGCCGGCTGTGGGAGCGCGGGGCCGGGGACCAGGACTTCGCCGAGGTGCGGCTGGCCACCGGGCCGATGGCGCTGGCGGTGCGGATGGCGCCGCCGGAGACCAAGCCGATCGAAGACCTGGATCCGGTGTCGGCGAACGCGTTGCGCCGGTTCCTGCAGGCGTACAAGACGGTCCCGGACCTGCCGATCGCCGCGAATCTCCGGGCCTTCGCGCGGGTGGCCCTGGACGGCGACGGCCCGGCCTGCCGGGCCGTGGTGCGCGCGCTGCTCACCCAGCTCGCGGTGTTCCACGGTCCGCAGGAGCTGCGTATCGCAGTGCACTGTGACGACGCGACGCGCGAGCGCTGGGAATGGGTGAAGTGGCTGCCGCACGCCCTGCACTCCTCGGAGTCCGACGCGGTCGGCCGGGTGCGGCTGATCAGTGACAGCTACGCCGATCTGGAACGGCTGCTGGACCCCGGTGACTTCCGCGAGCGCGGGCCGCACGACGCGAGCGCCCAGCCCACGTCCCGCGAGCCGTTCACGGTGATCCTGCTGGACGGCGGCGAACTGCCGGGCGACCACCGGGCGCTGCGCACCGGCTACCGCAACGCGGTGCTGCTGGACCTGACCGGCGCGGCCGTCGGACCGGACGTCCCGGTGGCCACGCTGCGGCTGCGGGCCACCCGCGACGGCGGCGACGCGTCACTGGCCGCCGTGACCCCGGACCGGGCCGGCGGCGAAGACCTCACCCCCCTGGGCCGGGCCGCCACCCTGAGCACCGCAGAGGCCTCGGCCGCGGCCCGGATCCTCGCGCCGGTGCGGGTGGCCGGCACCGGGGACGCCGGCGGGCGCGGCGGCGGCGACATCTCCTTCACCGGCCTGCTCGGCATCCGCGACGCGCGGGCGCTGGACCCGGAGCAGACCTGGCAGTCGCGGCCCAACCGGGAGCGGCTGCGGGTGCCGCTGGGCCGGACCGAGCAGGGGCTGCCCGCCGAGCTGGACATCAAGGAGGCCGCGCAGGGCGGCACCGGTCCGCACGGCATGATCATCGGGGCCACCGGGTCCGGCAAGAGCGAGCTGCTGCGCACGCTGGTGCTGGCCATGGCCGTCCGGAACGACCCCGAGATCCTGAACTTCGTGCTCGTGGACTTCAAGGGCGGCGCGACGTTCCTGGGCCTGGACAAGCTGCCGCACACCTCGGCGGTGATCACCAACCTGGCCGACGAGCTGCCGCTGGTCAAGCGCATGTACACGGCGCTGCACGGCGAGATGGTGCGGCGTCAGGAACTGCTGCGCTCGGCCGGCAACTACGCCTCGCTGCGCGACTACGAGGCGGCGCGCGACTCCGGGGTGCCGCTGGTGCCGCTGCCGTCGCTGTTCCTGGTGGTCGACGAGTTCAGCGAACTGCTCGCGGCGCACTCGGAGTTCCTGGAGCTGTTCGTGATGATCGGCCGGCTCGGCCGCTCGCTCGGCGTGCACCTGCTGCTGGCCTCGCAGCGTCTGGACGAGGGCCGTATCCACGCGCTGGAGGGGCATCTGTCCTACCGGGTGGGCCTGCGGACCTTCTCCGTCGCGGAGTCGCGGGCGGTGCTGGGTGTCGGCGACGCCTACGACCTGCCGTCGGCGCCGGGGCACGGGTTCCTGCGGTGCGGTACCGATCCGTTGATCCGGTTCCGTGCGGGCTACGTATCAGCACCCTACGTCCCGCCGAAGGCCGGTGGGCCGGCCGAGGATCCGGGGCGGTATCACGTGATCCGCTACCGGTCGGCGTACTTGGCGCCGCGGGTCGCGCCGCAGACCGAATCCGAGGCCGAGACGCAGGACCAGCAGGAGCTCACGAGCCCGCCGGTCTCGGAGAGCACGCTGGAAGTGCTGGCCTCGCGGATGCGGGGCCGGGGCCGGCCGGCGCACCGGATCTGGCTGCCGCCGCTGTCGACCTCGCCGACGCTGGACGCGCTGCTGCCGGAGGCGGTCTCGGCGCTGACCGGCGCGCTGCCGGAGCCGGATCCGCGGGCGACGCAGTACCGCACGCCGACCCTGGGCACGGCCGGTCCGGTGCGTGGCATGGCCGGAACCGACGACACCCTGCTGGCCGTGCTCGGGGTCACCGACCGGCCCTTCGAGCAGCGGCACGATCCGCTGGTCGCGGACCTGGCCGGGGCGGCCGGGCACGTGGCGGTGGTCGGGGCGCCGCTGTCCGGCAAGTCCACGCTGCTGCGGACGATGATCAGTTCCCTGAGTCTGCGCTACACCCCGCGCGACGCCCAGTTCTACTGCCTGGACTTCGGCGGCGGCGGGCTCACCGCGCTGTCGGACCTGCCGCACGTCGGCGGGGTGGCCGGCCGGCTGGACGGGGAGAAGGTGATCCGGACCGTGGCCGAGGTGGCGATGCTGCTCGCCGAGCGCGAGCAGGCGTTCGCCGCGGCCGGGGTCGGCTCGATGGCCGACTACCGGCGGCGGCGCCGGGCCGGGGAGTTCGCCGACGGCCAGCCCGGCTTCCCCGGCATCGGGCACAGCGGTGACGTCTTCCTGGTCATCGACGGCTGGTTCACCTTCCACCAGGACTATGAGCGGCTGGAGCCGGCGATCCAGGACATCGCCGCCCGCGGGCTCGGATTCGGCGTGCACCTGGTGATCACCGCGGCGCGCTGGACCGAGGTGCGGCCGTGGCTGCGCGACCTCATCGGGACCCGGTTGGAGCTGCGCCTGGGCGATCCGATCGACTCCGAGGTGAACGCGGCGCTGGCCAAGGAGGTCCCGGCGGTCCCCGGGCGCGGTCTGACCAGCGGCCGGCTGCACTTCCTGGCGGCCCTGCCGCGGATCGACGGCGATCCGGACCCCGCGACGCTCAGCGAGGGCACGCGCGATCTGGTGCGGCACATCACCAAGGCGCACCCCGGGCAGGCCGCGCCGCCGGTGCGGATGCTGCCGACGCTGCTGCCCGCCTCCCGGCTGGCCCAGCCGGCCTCGCCGACCGCGGTCGCGCTGGGCTGGGACGAGACCCGGTTGGAGCCGGTGCTGCACGAGTTCGGGAATACCCCGCACCTGATGGTGTTCGGTGAGAACGAGAGCGGGAAGACGAACCTGCTGCGACTGGTGGCCAAGGCGGTGACCGAACGTGCCGATCCGGCGCAAGTCAGGGTTCTGCTGGCCGACACCCGGCGGCGGCTGCACGACGCGGTTCCGCAGGCCAAGCAGCTCGGGTACGCCGTGACGGCCGGGGCGCTGGAGGACCTGCTGAAGGAGATCACCCCCGTGCTGTTGCAGCGGGTTCCGGGGCCGGAGGTGGAACCGGCGCGGCTGCCGCTGCGCGACTGGTGGAGCGGACCGGAGCTGTATGTGGTGGTGGACGACTACGACCTGATGATCGGCGGTCGCGGAACGCCGCTGGCACCGTTGCTGGAGCTGCTGCCGCAGTCCGCGGAGATCGGACTGCACCTGGTGCTGGCGCGGTCGACGGCCGGCGCGGCGCGGGGCATGGGCGATCCGGTACTGCGGCGGATGTGGGAGCTGAGCACTCCCGGGCTGCTGCTGTCGTGCAGCAAGGACGAGGGCGTGTTCCTCGGGGACGCGCGGCCCATGCGGTTGCCGGCCGGGCGCGCGCAGCTGGTCAGTCGGCGGTCCGGAACGCTGCTGGTGCAGACCGCCTGGGCCGGCGAGGACGTGGCGTGAACCGGCGGGCACCGCACGGCGGTGGGGCCCGGGCGCTGGCCGCCGGCGGCGCGGTCGCCGCGCTCGTCGCGGGACTCGTGGTCGCCCCGATCGGCGGTGCGCCGACGGCCGCGGCCGACACCTGCCAGCCGTCGGTGACGGCGGTGCCGCAGACGGCCGCGGTGCCGTGGGCGCAGACGGCGTTGCGCTACGGCGACCTGGCCCCCTATGTCGCGCCCGCGGCTTCCGGGGCGCGGATCAAGGTCGCGGTCGTCGACTCCGGGATCGACGTGTCCGCGCCGCAGCTGGCCGGCGCGGTGGACGTCCAGGACAGCGTCTCGCTCGTGAATCCGGCGACGTATCCGCCGACCGCCGACGCCCTCGGGCACGGGACCATGGTCGCCGGGATCATCGCGGCGCGGGCCCGGGCCGGGGTCGCGGTGGTGGGGATGGCGCCGTCGGTGGTCAGCCTGCTCTCGATCCGGACGTACCAGGTGTGCGAGAGCGAGGACGCGCCCATCGCCGCCGGGATCCTGCAGGCGGTGCAACGGGGCGCGAAGATCATCAACGTGTCGGCGGGGTCCCCGACCGACACCCCGGATATGGCGTCGGCGGTGCGGACGGCCCAGGCGGCGGGGGTGCTGATCGTCGCCGCCGCCGGGAACCTCGGTGCCCAGCAGGACGGCGATCCGTTGCAGTACCCGGCCGCCTATCCGGGAGTGATCGCGGTCGCCGCGGTCGGGTCGGACCGGACGGCGGCGCCGTATTCGGAGCACGGCGCCGACATCGGCCTGGCCGCTCCCGGCGGCACCTCGGACGCCCCGCTGCTCGGGGTCGGACCGGCCGCGGACGGGACGCTGGCCTCCGGGATGGGGACGTCGTTCGCGGCGCCGTATGTCACGGCGGCCGCGGCTCTGGTCTGGAACCGGTACCCTTCGTTGACCGCCGCGCAGGTGCGGCAACGGCTCTACGAGACGGCGGACCGCGTGGCAGCCGACGCTCCGGACCACTCCTACGGCTGGGGCATCGTCGATCCCTATGCCGCCTTGACCTCGGTGGCCGCGCCCGCGCCCGCCACCTCCGCGCCGCCGGTTCCGGCCGCGCCGTTGACGTTCCCCGTTGTGTCGCAGAGGCCTGATCTGACCGGTCGGACGCTGGCGGTCGGCGGTGGCGGACTGCTGTCCGCCGGGGGAGTCGCCGGCGTGGCGTGGCTGGCTCGGCGCCGCAAGCGGGACGCGCGGCTCACGGCCGCGCGAAGCGCACTGACCGCTTCTGAACGTACTGATCCGGGCACGACCGACGAGATTCGTGGGGAACGACGACATGTGGGGTGAAGGAACCGTCCTTTCCGGGCGGTACCAGCTGCGCCAGCGCATCGGCGGTGGGTCGATGGGCGACGTGTGGCGGGCGCTGGACACGGTGCTGGGCCGCGAGGTCGCGGTCAAGATCCTGTTGCCGGCGCTGCTGGAGGATGAGGGCTTCGCCGCCCGATTCCACACCGAGGCCCGGGTGCTGGCGGCGTTGAGCCACCCCGGCATCGTGTCCGTGTACGACTACGGGCAGACGGACGACCCGCGCACGGCGTTCCTGGTGATGGAGCTGATCACCGGCCGCCCGCTGTCGGATCTGCTGGACGACTCGGCGCCGCTGTCGCAGGCCTCGACGCTGGCCATCGTGGCGCAGACGCTGGAGGCGCTCCAGGTCGCGCACGACCGGGGGATCGTCCACCGCGACGTGAAGCCGGCGAACCTGATGTTGCGCGACGGCGCCGTGGTGGTGACGGACTTCGGCGTGGCGCGCACCGCCGACGCCCGCCGGCTGACCGCCGCGGACGTGGTGCTGGGGACCGCGGTGTACGCGGCCCCCGAGCAGGCGCGGCACAGCATGGTGTCGGCGGCGGCGGACCAGTACGCGGTCGGGGTGATCGCGTACGAGTGTCTGGCCGGCTTCCCGCCCTTCGACGGCGACACCCCGCTCGGCATCATGATGAAGCACCTCCAGGAGCCGGTGCCCCCGCTGCCCGACACGGTGCCGGAGCCGGTGCGCGAGCTGGTGATGCGCGCCCTGGCGAAGGACCCGGCGGAGCGCTTCGGCAGCGCGAAGGAGATGGCGCGGGCGGCGCGGCGGCTGCTCTCGCGGGACGGGTCGCTCACGCGGACCGGGACGCCGGAGGACAGCTTCCAGACGGGGGTCGTCGTCGCGGAGATGGAGGCCGCGGACGCGGACGCGGACGGGGACGCGGACACTGCCTCGACCGGGCCGGTGGCCGGGGCGATCGCGGCCGGGCACGCGGTGCTGCCGGTGGCGCGGGCGGACGGCGACTTCATGTCGTTCACGGTGCTTCCGAGGGAGGCCGAGCCCGAGGACGAAGACGCGGAAGTGCAGGCGGCTTCGGCCGGACTGGACGAGTCGGCGACCGAGGAGATCCCGCCGGCGTGGGCTTCGTATGCGATCCGGCCGCCGAACGCGGTCGAGGATTGGGCCTCCTTCACAGTGGGCGAGGCGGCGGAGGAGACGGTTCCGCTGCCGGACGCCGAGGGGGAGTTCGACGGGGCCGAAGGGCTGCCGGGAGCCGCGGTTCCGCCGGTCGCCGGAGCCGAAGGCGCCGCGCATGCCGAGGCTGCTGAGGGCCCGCACGGCGTTCCCGGCGGCCGGGTGGTGCCGCAGGACTCGTTCACCGTCGGCGTCGTGCCGGAAGACGAGGGCCAGGATCCGGCCGGAGCCGCTGAACCCGCCAGTCCGCGGCGCGGCCGTCTGCGCCGCGTCTTCGGCGCCGGCGCTCCCGAGGTTCCAGCCGAAGCATCTGGTGACGGAGCTGCTGGTGACGGACCTGTCCGCGCTGCCGGCGCGGAGGATCTGAGCGGCCGGGCCGAGCCGCCTGCGGCCGACGAAGACGCCGGTGGGTATGGCGGATCCGGCCGGGCGGTGCCGCAGGACTCGTTCATGGTCGGCGTCGAGCCCGATCTGGCGCCCGAAGACTCCGACGCGGAGCCCGATGGCCAGGCGGAGCATGATTCCGGCGGCCCGGGCGGCGGCGCCTCCGGCGGGCCCGGGTCCGCGCAGCCGAATCGGCGGCGGACCGTTGTCCTCACCGGTGCGGCGGCGGTGGTCGCCGCGGTCGTCGCGGTGGCGATCGCGTATCCGTTGTCGGGATCCAACTCCTCGGCGGCCGGTGCGGTCGCCGCGACCCGGAGCGCGTCCAGTTCGGGCAGCACCGATCCGGGTTCCGTCGACCCCAGCTCGGTGACCAGCCTGCCCTCCAGCACAGCCGGTACTTCGGCCACGACCTCGAAGTCGTCGGCGTCCTCGGCGTCCTCGACGCCCTCGCCGACCATCCCCAGCAGCAGCACCGCCGTGGTGACGCTGACGACGCCGGGGCCGCCCAACCCGCCGGGACCGTCCACGAAACCGGGACCGTCCACGGCGCCGCGGCCACCGGTGTCGTCCCCGAGTCCCGGGCCCACGGCGGGCTCGTCGCCGTCCACGCCGATCAAGACCGGGTACATCACCAACGTCGGGGACGCGGATGTGATCGACACCTATCACTACGACGGTCTGGCCAACCTCAGCGACAGCGCGCCGCTGACCGTCGAGGCGCAGGCGGCGGGGCAGCCCGAGGAGACGTTCCAGGTGACCCCTTCGGTCATCGACGGGGTCACCGTCTACCAGTTCGGCAACGCCCTGAGCACCAAAGAGCTGATCGACGACGACGGCAGCGGCGACGGCAAGATCTCGCTGTACCACGTGAACAACGCGCCGAACCAGAAGTGGTGGCTGGCCACCGACGGCAGGGTGCCCCCCGGTGCCTACTACCTGCACAACCAGCAGTTCAGCGACTGCCTGACCGACAACGGGTCGGGCCAGGCGCTCTCGACGAAGCCGTGTGCGTCCGGGAACAAGGCCCAGGAGTGGTACCTGCCGTAGACGATTGGTTCCGCCGGGTGCCGGTGCCCTGGGCAGCTTCTCGGCCGGCGTTGCGTCTCAGAGCTCGTATGGAATGCCGCGCACCGCGTGCTCGGCGTGCCCGACGACTTCCTCGACCAAGCCCTTGATGTGGCTGCCGCGCAGCCGATAGAGCCGGGCCCGGCCGTCGGCGCGTTGTTCGACCAGGCCGCCGAGGCGGAGTTTGGCGAGGTGCTGGCTGGCCGCGGTGGGGGTGCAGCCGGCGGTCTCGGCCAGGGCGGTGACGCCCAGTTCGCCGTCGCGCAGGGCCCACAGCAGGCGCAGCCGGCTCGGTTCGGCCAGCAGGTCCAGAAAGCCGACCGCGGTGTCGACGACCGGGTCGGGCAGGGTGCGTTCGGCCGGGTCGGCGTGGTCCGGGTGGCCGGGGGCGGCCGGGTCGGGCTGTGCGGCTTGGTGGACCATGGGGACATCTTGTCACCTGCGGGAACGCGGCGTGTCCCGGTCGCGTGGCGGGCCCCGAACCGAAGGGGACGGAACGGGACCCTGGTCAGCGGATCAGCCGACCGGTTCGAACTCCCGGGCCTTGACGCCGGCCACGAAGGCCGCCCACTCGGTCCGGGAGTAGACGATCACCTCGGCGTCGGGGCGGCGGGAGTGCCGGACCCCCACCGAGCCGTCGGCCAGCATCGCGACTTCGACGCAGTTGGCGGCGCCGTTGCTGTGACTGCTCTTGCGCCAGGCGGCGCCGGCCAGGTCCGGGTGCTCGGCGCCGCCGGTGACGGACGCGCCGGGCGCGCCGGGATCGGGTGCCCCGCCGGGGGACTGGTGCGGTTGTGCGCTGGTGCTCAACTAGCTCTCCATCTTCGTCAGCAGGTCGGCGAGCCAGAGCGCCGACCGTTCGGGGGAAAGCGCCGCGGCACGCAGCTGGTCGAACACCGACGCGTAATTACGCACCTCGTCGACGGTCTCCAGGAAATGCGTTCGTGTCAGGTTGTCCAGGCATACCACGTCGTGTTCCAGAGGATTCCCAAAGCCTACAATCGCGAAGGGTTCGTCGAGCCCCGAATATGCGCCTGCTGAATGGGTGATGATCTGGATGACGACATTGGGCCGGCGCGATTCCTCGATGACCCGTTCGATCTGACCCCGCATCACCTCGCGGCCGCCGACCGTCTGCCGCAGCGCGCCCTCGTGCATCACCACCCGCAGCCGCAGCGGTTCGGCGCCGCCGAGCATGCGCTGCCGGGTGCGGCGGACCGCCACCAGCGCGTCCACGTCGAGCGGTTCAGTGCGCACCCGCCAGGCCTCGGCCAGGGCCCGGATGTAGTCCTCGGTCTGGAGCAGGCCGTGGACCAGTTGCACGGTGTGCGCGTCGATCGAGGTGGCGGCCGCCTCCACGCTGATGTAGTCCGCGTAGGGCTCCGGGATGGCCCGCCGGTAGTACTGCCACCAGCCCTTGTCCCTGATCTGGCCGGTCAGGTTCAGTAAAGTCGTGCGCAGGTCCTCGTCGTCGACCCCGTACACGTCCAGCGCCGCCGCCACGTCGATGCGCCGCAGCCGGCCCTGGCCGTTCTCCAGCCGGGACAGGGTCGAGTCCGAGATCTCCAGGCGCTCGGCCGCGCCCTGCAGGGTCAGTCCCGCGCTGACCCGGAGCCTGCGCAGCGCGGCTCCCAGCCGCCGGCGGCGGATCGGCGGCGCCGACGGCCCGGCCGGTACCCGGGCCGCCCGCTCGACCGGGCCGCCCGGCTCCGGCGGCGTCGCGGACCCGCCGTCGGGAGCGGTTCGGGCGCGCGGTCCGGGACCTTCTGCGGATGTCATCGCCAACCCCCTGCGGTTCGCTTTTGCGATGGGAGGCCATTGTGCCCGACGCGGCTGCGGCGATTTCACGGATTCCCCTGCGGTGCCCGGCCCGTGGTGGGATATTTCATTACGGGGTGCGCGCTGGGGGAGACGAATCGCGCGAACATCGATGATGTGAGGCCGTCATGCAGGATTTACGCCACCCCGCCCCGGCGGCGTGCCGCGTCGCCGGATCAGGCGCCGGCGGCGGGGTGGCAGTCCGCGGCCCGGCGGCCGGCCCCGAGCCGGCGCCGGGGCCGACGGCACAGCAGAACACTGCTTTGTACTGGTCGTTCCCGGGCTCGGCCCTGGACGTGAGCCTGTCCCGGCGCTGGCTGGCCGCCGCGGTGGAACAGGCCTGGGGCGCCGGGGACGACGCCGACCGCGTGGTGCTGGCCTACAGCGAGATCGCCACCAACGCCGTGGTGCACGGCACCGGCCCGGTCACGGTGTCGGCGCGGATCCGGTCCGGCGCGGTGACCTGCGAGGTCGCCGACTGCTCGGACCGGGCCCCGCAGCCCAGGGCGGCCGGCGGCGAGGACGTCTGCGGCCGCGGGCTGGACCTGGTCGTGATGACCGTGGACCGGTTCCGGGTGGACGTCGGGGAGACCGGCAAGACGGTCTCGTTCGAGGTCGGACGTCAGTTCAGTGCGGCCGCCGGGTCCGGGAGAAGTCCGCTGCCGCCGTCCGCCCCGGGTCCGGTCGCGGCCGGTTCTGAATCAGGATCCGTATCCAGATCCGCAGCTGAATCAGGACCCGAATCAGGATCCGAAGCCGTATCAGCATCCGGACCGATCCCCGGATCGGGTTCCGGACCCGGCTCCGCCGGTGGACCCGCGGGTGGGGCCACCGGCGGACAGCAGGGAACGGGTTAGCGGGCGATCCACACGGCGGTGTCGGCCGGGATCCGGCCGTCATCCGCCAAAGGCCCGCTGGCCAGCACCACTCGGCCCGCGACCGGCTGGTCCGACGGTCGCGGGCCGAAGTTCACCACGCAGGCGAACCCGGCGCCGCGCTCGAAGGCCAGCACGCCGGCCGGTGCGTCCAGCCAGGCGAACGGCCCGTCGCCGAGCCCCTCGGTCTCGCGCCGCAGGCGCAGGGCATTGGTGTAGAGCGCCAGCATCGAGTCCGGGTCGGCCTCCTGCCCCTCGGCCGTGTAGTCCTTCCACGCCTCGGGCTGCGGCAGCCACGGCGGCGCCGTCGCGCCGTCCGGGCTGAAGCCGAACGGCGGCTCGATCCCGGACCACGGCAGCGGGACCCGGCAGCCGTCCCGGCCCGGGTCGGCCGGGTTGCGGCCCTTGCGCTCCCACATCGGGTCCTGGCGCAGGTCGTCGGGGATGTCCTCGACCTCCCACAGGCCGAGCTCTTCGCCCTGGTACACGTAGACCGACCCCGGCAGGGCCTGCGTCAACAGCGCCGAGGCCCGCGCGCGCCGGGTCCCCAGCGCCAGGTCCACCGGTCGGCCGAGCTGCCGGGCGTAGATCGCGAACGAGGTGTCCTCCCGGCCGTAGCGGGTCACCACCCGGTCCACGTCGTGGTTGGACAGCACCCAGGTCGGCGGGGCGCCGACCGGCAGGTGCAGGCTCAGCGTCTCGTCGATCACCTCGCGCAGCTTCTCGGCGTCCCAGGCGCAGCCCAGATACGGGAAGTTGAAGACGGTGTGCATCTCGTCCGGGCCGAGGTAGCGGGCCAGGCGCTCGGCGTCCGGCAGCCAGATCTCGCCGATCAGCACCCGGTCGCCGTCGTAGGAGTCGGCGACCCGGCGCCAGGCGCGGTAGATCTCGTGCACCTCCTCGCGGTCGGTGAACGCCGAGTCGTCGCCGGGCACCTGGTCCGGCAGCGCCGGATCCTTGACGCACAGCGCGGCGGAGTCGATCCGGAAGCCGTCGGCCCCGCGGTCGAACCAGAACCGCAGGACGTCCTCGAACTCGGCGTGGACGTCGGGGTGCTCCCAGTTGAAGTCCGGCTGCGCCGGATCGAACAGGTGCAGGTACCACTGGCCGGGCTCGCCGTCCGGCTCGATGACCCGGGTCCAGGTCGGGCCGCCGAACGGGCCGATCCAGTTGGTCGGCGACACCTCGCCGTCGGCGCCGCGGCCGGCCCGGAACCAGAACCGCTCGCGCTCCGGCGAGCCGGGTCCGGCGGCCAGCGCGGCGGCGAACCAGGGGTTGGCCGCGGAGGTGTGGTTCGGCACGATGTCCACGACCACGCGGATCCCCAGCTCGTGGGCCTCGGCGATCAGCGCCTCGGCCTCGGACACGTCGCCGAACAGCGGGTCGATCACCCGGTAGTCGGTGACGTCGTAGCCGCCGTCGGCCTGCGGGGACAGGTACCAGGGGTTGAACCAGACCGCGTCCACGCCGAGGCGGGCCAGGTACGGCAGCTTGGCGCGGACGCCGGCCAGGTCGCCGATACCGTTTCCGGAACCGTCGGCGAAGCTGCGCGGATAGATCTGGTAGATGGCGGCCGAGCGCCACCACGGCGCTTGGGAAGAATGCAGCGCGGACACCGGGAACCTGCTCTCTGTGCTCGAAGCAGAACGACGGCGGACAGCCGACGGGAAAGGGACAGGGGACGAGGTGCAGGGGGATGAGGGCCCTGTCAGCCCTTGACGCCGCCGACGGTCAGGCCGGCCATGATGTTCCGCTGGAAGATCAGGAACAGCACGATGGTGGGGATCGAGGCCAGGAACAGGCCGCCGACCAGTGCGTTGTCCGGCATTGAGGTGCTGGCGGTGCTGACTCCGACGTTCAGCGTCTCGTGCGCCGGCACGGTGATCAGCGGCCACAGGAAGTCCTTCCAGACCGCGACGATCGCGAAGATCGAGACCACCCCCAGGATCGGCCGCGACATCGGCAGCACGATGCGCCACAGGGTGCGCAGCGGGCCGGCGCCGTCCACGGCGGCCGCGTCCAGCAGGTCGTTGGGGATGGAGTCGAAGAACCGCTTGAGGAGGAAGATGTTGAAGGCGTTGGCGACCGTCGGCAACCAGATCACCCACGGCGTGTTCTGCAGGTTCCAGTGCACGAACGGCAGGTCCAGCACCGTCAGGTACTGCGGGATGACCAGCGCCGCGGCCGGGATCATCATCGAGGCCAGCATCAGCGCCAGGATCCAGTTGCCGAAGATCGGCCGGAGCTTGGACAGCGAGTAGGCGGCCGCGACGCAGAAGATCAGCTGGAGCAGCAGCGCGCCGCCGGCGTAGACGACGGTGTTCCACAGCAGCTGCGCCATCCCCAGCCGGTCCCACGCCAGGCTGAAGGCGTGGGTGGAGGGGTGCGCGGGCAGCAGGACCGGGGGGTTGCTGACCAGTTCCTGCGAGGTCTTGAAGCCGCCGGTGGCCATCCAGAACAGCGGGCCGATGAACACCAGCGTGGCCAGCAGCAGGGCGATGGTCAGGGCGGTCCAGTACAGCCGCCGGCCCCGGTCGGTGTTCAGCTGGGTCCGAGATATCAGGGTACGTTGATAGTTCGGCGTGGACTTGAGCTGCTGGGAGTGGAATCGGTTCCGGGCGTCCAAGGCCCGCAGGAGACTGTGCCGGCTCATCTGTCAGTCCTCGCTTCCGCGGCGTTCCAGCACGATGTAGATGGCTGAGAAGATGGCCAGCACCAGCAGCATGATCACGCCGAGCGCGGCGGCGGTGTTGAACTTGTTGTAACTGAACGCGTAGTTGTAGAGCAGGTAGACGACCGTCGTGGTGGATCCCTCTGGACCGCCGCCGGTCAGGACGAACGACTCGGTGAACATCTGCATCGTCGCGACGATCTGCAGCATCAGCATCAGCGACAGGATGAGCCGGGTTTGCGGGATGGTGACGTGCCGGATCCGTTGCAAGACACTGCAACCGTCCAGTTCGGCAGCTTCGTACAGGTCGCCCGGAATCCCTTGCAGGGCCGCCAGGTAGACCAGTGTCGCGGTGCCCATGTTGCTCCACGTCGAGACCAGCACGATCGAGGGCATGGACGTGGTCTTGGACGCCAGCCACTGCGACTTGGGCAGGTGCAGGAAGTGCAGCGCCTGGTTGAAGAGCCCGAACCCGGGGTCCATGAAGTACTTGAACAGCAGGATCCCGGCCACCGGCGGCAGCATCACCGGCAGGTAGACCAGGATCCGCAGATACCCCTGCGCGTGCCGGAACTCGTTGACCACGATGGCCACCGCGAACGGCGCGGCGAAGCCGAGGACCAGGGCCAGGCCGGTGAACTCCAGGGTGTTGCGCCAGGCCTGCCAGAACTCGGGGTCCGCGGCGACCTGGCGGTAGTTGCCCAAGCCCACCCACGTCGTCTGTCCGCGGTGCACGCGCTGGAAGGACATGATGATCTCGCGGATCATCGGATACCAGGTGAACAGCACGAAGCAGAGCAGCGCGCCGAACAGGAAGGCATGGGCCCGCAGGTTGCGGCCGGTGGCGCGGCGCAGCGTCTTCCAGGTGCTTCTGCTGTCGCGCTGTCCGGTGTTGTCCCGCACCCGCTCTGAGGCCAAGGCGAAGGCCATCGTGTCGACTCCGTTTCCGTGGGTCTGGCCGCGCCAGGCGGCCGGTCCGCGTCCCTGAGCGCGGAGGCGGCCGCCTGGCGCCAGGGGCGCGGCTACTGGTTGGCCAGGATCTGGTTGACCTGGGTCTCGGCGGTGCTCAGCAGCTTGGCCGGATCGGCGTTCGCATCGGTCACGGCCGCCGACATCGCGGTGTCCAGGACCTTGTAGAGCTGTTGCGCCGCCGGCGGTTCCAGGACCGGGGAGATCGGGTTGTCGACGAAGTCCGTGTACTGATCGATGGGCAGCGTCGCCGAGGTCTTCAGGTCCGACTGCACCTGTGCCATCTGCGGGGAGGTCTGGTTCCAGAAGAACTTCTGCGGCAGGCCGATCGCGACCGGCTTGTCCGGGGTGGCCAGGGCCTTGTCCCGGGCGAAGTCGAACTGGCCCTTGCCCGGGGTCAGGTACTCGAAGTCGATCCAGGCGATCTCGGCCTTGATCTGGTTCGGGGTCAGACCCTTCTTGAAGTAGTACAGGTCGCCGCCGGCCAGGGTGCCGGTGGCCGGGCCCGTGGTACCGGGCATCGGGCCCATGCCGTACAGGTTCGGGCTCGCGCCCAGGACCTCGACCAGGTGCTGGATCACGTCCGGGGCGCCGATGAACATGCCGACCTTGCTGGTGGCCAGCGGCGGGAAGGCGTCGGCCCACTGGGTGACCGGTGTCGGGCCGATGCCGCCGTCCTTGAAGCGCATGTCGTGCAGGCGCTGCAGGACCTGTTGGCCCTGGCTGGTGTTGAAGGCGGCCTTGGTGCCGTCGGCGTTCACCATCTGGCCGCCGTTGCTGTCGAGCTCGGCGGCGAAGTGCCAGCCGCCGTTGTTGCCGCCGCTGTAGTCCTCGTAACCGCTCACCCCGCCGCCGAGCGCGGAGATCTTGGCGGCGTCGGCCTCGACCTCGTCCCAGGTGGTCGGCGGCTTGTTCGGATCCAGACCGGCCTTGGTGAACAGGTCGCGGTTGTAGATCAGGCCTTCGGAGTAGTAGTTGATCGGCAGCGAGTAGGTCTTGCCGCTGTCCTGCAGGTTCTGCTTCACCCCGGGCAGCATCTGGGACCAGCCCGGCACGGTCTGGTCGTTGACGTAGGAGCTGATGTCGGTCTCGTCGTTGGAGTCCAGCACCTGGTTCTTGTCGGTGAAGTAGGCGTGGTAGGCGCCGGTCTCGTTGTGCGCCTTGAGCTGCGCGGTGAACTGCGCGGCGACCTCGATCTGGCCGACGTAGGGCTTGGCGTCGACGGTGACGTTCGGGTAGAGGATCTTGAACGCCGCCAGGTCGTCCGCGTACTCGGCCTTGTTCGCGGCCTGGTCCGCACCCGGCGCGCCGTCGATGGAGATGGTCACCGTGGCGTTGGGGTCCAGCGGCTTGCCGTCGGCGACACCGCCGGCGGAGTTGGCGGAGCCCTTGGTCGAGGAGCCCTTGCTGGAACTGGAGGAGCAGGCGGAGCCCGCCATGGCTATACCGGCCACCGTGACGAGCGCGACCATCGTGCGTGATGCGTTGCGTTTCATGCGTTTCACCCCTTCGTTCGTTGGCTGGGGAGGCGCCGTGCCGCAGCGTCGGCGTGAGTCATCGGCGTGCCGAGAAGGTACAGCTGTAAACAGTCGACTGCAAGAGTCTGATGAAAAATCGAAAGAACACGACTAGGTTACGGATGATCCACTCAGCCCTCTGACCGGGGGTCACGGCACCGTCACCGCCTTGCGGACCGGCCCGCAGATTCTTGCGCCAGTTAGTCGGAACCCATCGCCTTCTTACTGATTTCCGTTCTACTCTTGCGACATGACGAGCAGACTCGCCGAGGTGGCGCAAAAGGTCGGGGTCAGCGAGGCCACCGTCAGCCGGGTCCTCAACGGCCGGCCGGGGGTGTCGGAGAGCACCCGCACCGCGGTGCTCACCGCCCTCGACGTCCTGGGCTACGAACGGCCCACCCAACTACGCGGCGAGCGGGCCCGCCTGATCGGCCTGGTCCTGCCCGAACTCCAGAACCCGATCTTCCCGGCGGTGGCCGAGGTGGTCGGCGGCGCGCTGGCCCAACGCGGCTTCACCCCGGTCCTGTGCACCCGCACCGCCGGCGGCCTGTCCGAATCGGACTACGTCACCATGCTCCTGGACCAACACGTCTCCGGCGTCGTCTTCGCCGGCGGCCACTTCGCCGAAAGCGACGCCCCCCACGAGCACTACCACCTCCTGCGCGAACGCGGCATCCCGGTAGTGCTCTTCAACGCGGCGGTGGAACACCTGGAACTCCCCCAGGTCTCAACAGACGACGCGGTAGCGGTGGAGCAGGCCTACGCCCACCTGGCCTCCCTCGGCCACGAACGCATCGGCCTGGTCCTGGGCCCCGAAGACCACGCCCCATCCCGCCGCAAACTCACGGCCTACCGCGAGCAGTGCGCAATCCACAGCCGCGAAGCCGACGAGGCCCTGATCGAGCACGCGATGTTCGCCCTCGAAGGCGGCCACGCAGCCGCCACCCGCCTCCTACGCGCCGGAGCGACAGGCATCATCTGCGCCAGCGACCCCCTGGCCCTAGGCGCCATCCGCGCAGTCCGCCGAGCGGGCCTACGGGTCCCCCGCGACGTATCGGTAGTGGGCTACGACGACTCGGCCTTCATGAACTGCACCGACCCGCCCCTGACAACGGTGCGACAACCGATCGAGGCCCTGGGCCGAGCAGCGGTGACCCTGCTGGTGAACCAGATCGAGGGCGCCCGAGTGGCAGCCGAGGAGCTCCTGTTCGAGCCGGAGTTGGTGGTGCGGGGATCCACGGGCTCGGTTTCGGGACGGGGCGGTGGGACCGAGGCCGACGGCGAGGATGAGGCAAGGGAGTAGCCGATCCGCACCCGCCAGCCGAGAATGCGCCCCCGGGACCGCCGCGATGTCAGCCCTCCGAACCGGCGGCCTCACCGCATTGCCAGCTCCTTGAACCAGCCGAACTCGCCGAGTTGCCAGCCCCCTGAACCGGCGGCCGAAGACTCCGCCTTGTCAGCCCTCTGAACCGGCGGCCGAACTCGCCGAGTTGCCGGTACCGAACCACCGGGCTTTGTATTTCTCCGGCCGGTTTTCGGTTCGTTCCCCTCGGTCGCGTCGGCAGGGCTTCGCCTACAGTGCCGGTGGCCGGGGGTCAAGTTCGCGCTGAACAAAACCGCAGCTCAGGCACCCAACCGCCGCGCGCGGACTTTACCCCCGGACACCGGTGCTGTACCCATCGGGCTGACGACGCGACCGAGGGGAACGGACCGCACCACCCCACAAACCGCAGCCGCTGAGACTCACCCGGCCACCCGAAGGACTGGCGCTAGTTTCCCTGAGGTTGTCGAGGCCCGCCGGAGGCCCGGCTCTTCATCACAGTTTTTGACCTTGCACTGGCTTACTGGAGTTGAAGAGGCCTGAGGTGCGGCGGGGTTGTGAACGCGCGAACCGGCAGCCGACAAACACACCCACCACCCCGAACCCCGAACCGGCACAACTATGACCGAAGGCGTAAAAAGCTTTGAAACCCACACCCCCAACCGCAACCCGGCTCGAAGACTTCTCGCTCGGCAAAGACTTGCCGCTCGACAAACCCAGGCTCTCCTAGCGGCGAGTGCCCAGCCCAACACCACCCGCATGCTACCGTTTTGGATCCAGTTCCCGAGCACGACTGTGGGGGAGGCAATATGGCCGAGGTGGGCTCGCGGCCGCCGACCGCGCAACAGTTCGTGCTGGGTGAGGTGCGGCGGGCTATCACCAGCGGGGAGTTGCGGCCGGGGACTGCTATTCGGCAGGAGGCTTTGGCGGGGCGGCTGGAGGTCAGCCGGGTTCCGCTGCGGGAGGCCTTGAAGACGCTCGAGGGGGAGGGGCTGGTCACCTACCGGGCGCACCGGGGCTATCGGGTCGTCGAGTTGTCGATGGCTGATCTGCGCGAGGTGTATCGGCTGCGGGAGATCCTTGAGGCTGAGGCGGTGCGGGCAGCGGTTCCGCTTTTGGACGAGGCGGTGTTGGGGCGGTTGGAGGCGGCGCAGGCGGAGGTGGAACGGGCCGCCGGGGAGGGTGCCGTGGCGGTGATGGCCGGCGCCAATCGGCGCTTCCACTTCGCATTGTTCGAGGCGGCGGCTATGCCGCGGTTGGTGCGGATCATCGGCACGTTGTGGGACAGCACCGACGCCTACCGCTCGCTCTACTACGCCGGCGACCAGAACCGGCGGCATGTGGTGGCCGAGCACCGGGCCGCGTTGGCGGCGCTGCGAGCGGGGGACGCCGAGGGGGCGGTGCGGTGGTTCGACCGGCATCGGGCGGCCGCGGTGGAGACCCTGGCGGGACAGATCGAGGCCTGACGACGGATTGAAGCCCGGGCGCGGATCGCGGATCGAGATCAGTCAGCGAATCTCAGCACCAAGGCCGACCCAGCCACTCGCGAAGTCAGCGAACCTCAGCACCAAGGCCGACCCAGCCACTCGCGAACACCGCCCCCATCACCATCCAACCCAGGCGGCGGCGAGCGGTACGCCGCAGGCGTAGCGCTAAACCGCACCGGATGCGCACTCTGCCGAACCCCGCCAACCTCCACCACACCCCCCAACCCCAACTCCTCCGCGAGCGCGAAAGCCCCCGCGACATCATTGATCGGCCCGCAGGGCACGCCGGCCTCGGTCAGCACAGCGAACCACTCCTCAGCCGGGCGGGCACCCAGCAGCGCATTCAGCGCATCGACCAAAGCCCCCCGATGTGCCACCCGCGAAGCGTTCGTGGCGAAGCGCGCGTCGGCGGCCAGCGAGCCGGCGCCGAGCGCTGTGCACAGGCTGTGGAATTGGCGGTCGTTGCCGGCGGCGATCACCAGGGGGCGGTCCGCTGCGTCGAAGACCTCGTACGGCGCGATGCTCGGGTGCCGGTTTCCCATCGCCCGGGGGACGACGCCGGCCGCCAGGTATGCCGAGGAGTGGTTCACCAGCCCCGACAACAGCGACGTCAGCAGCGACACCGACACCCGCTGCCCTTCGCCGGTCGCGTCGCGGTGCCGGAGTGCGGCCAGGATGCCGAAGGCGGCGTGCAGGCCGGTGATCACGTCGACCAGCGCCACACCTGCCTTCGTCGGGTGCTCGGGTTCGCCGGTGACGCTCATCAGGCCGCCGACCGCCTGCGCCAGCAGGTCATAGCCCGGGAGGGAGGCGCCGGGGCCGTCGCCGAAGCCGGTGATCGAGCAGTAGACGACACCCGGGTTCGGCTCCCGCATCTCCTCATAGCCCAGGCCCAGGCGCTCCATCGTCCCCGGCAAGAAGTTCTCGACCACCACGTCCGCGCGCCGTATCAGCTCCCTGGCCAGCGCCGCGTCCTGGGCGTCGTGCAGGTCCAGGGTGAGTGAGCGCTTGTTGCGGTTCACGCTGAGGAAGTAGGTGGCGGTCCCGTCCGGGGCGAACGGCGGGCCCCACGCGCGGGTGTCGTCGCCGAGGTCGGGCCGCTCCACCTTCACCACGTCCGCGCCCAGGTCGGCCAGCAGCATGGTCGCGTAGGGGCCGGCCAGGACGCGGCTGAAGTCCGCCACCAGGAGGCCGTTCAGCGCTGCGCTCATGGCGGTCCACCATACTGGATCCAAAATCAGTTCTGGATCCAAAATCCATTCTGTGGTGGAGTAGGAGCCATGCCCTCCAAGCCTGTGTCCCCTCTCGATCTGTTCGCGATCGACGGTCTCCTCAGCGACGAGGAGCGCGCGATGCGCGATCTGGTCCGCTCCTACGGCGCCCGCGAATTGCGCCCGCACATCGCCGACTGGTTCGAGGCCGGTGACCTGCCGGCGCGGGACGTGGCCCGCGGTCTGGGCCGGCTCGGCGTGCTCGGTATGCACCTGCACGGCTACGGCTGCGCCGGAACCAGTGCCCTGACTTACGGCCTGGCCTGCATGGAGCTGGAGGCGGTCGACTCCGGTCTGCGCTCGCTGGTCTCCGTGCAGGGCTCACTGGCCATGTTCGCGATCTGGCGCTACGGCTCCGAGGAGCACAAGCAGACCTGGCTGCCGCGGATGGCCGCCGGGGAGGCGATCGGCTGCTTCGGGCTGACCGAGCCCGACTTCGGCTCCAACCCGGCCGGGATGCGGACCACCGCCAAGCGCGACGGCGACAGCTGGGTGGTCAACGGCACCAAGATGTGGATCACCAACGGGTCGGTGGCCGACGTCGCGGTGGTGTGGGCCGGGACCGCGGACGGCATCCGCGGCTTCGTCGTGCCGACCGGCACCCCCGGGTTCAGCGCCCCGGTGATCAAGAAGAAGCTCTCGCTGCGGGCCAGCGTCACCAGCGAGCTGGTGCTGCAGGACGTGCGGCTGCCCGCCGACGCGATGCTGCCCGAGGCGTCCGGGCTGTCGGGGCCGCTCGGCTGCCTGGACGAGGCCCGCTTCGGCATCGTGTTCGGGGCACTCGGCGCGGCCCGCGACTGCCTGGAGGCGGCGATCGCCTACGCGCTGGACCGCGAGGTCTTCGACCGGCCGCTGGCCGGCTTCCAGCTGACCCAGCAGAAGCTCGCCGACATGGCGCTGGAACTCGGCAAGGGCATGCTGCTCGCGCTGCACCTGGGCCGGCTGAAGGACGCCGGGCAACTGGACGCGCGCCAGGTGAGCCTGGGCAAGCTGAACAACGTGCGGGAGGCCCTGGACATCGCCCGCGAGTGCCGCACCATCCTGGCCGCCAACGGGATCACGCTGGAGTACCCGGTGCTTCGGCACGCGAACAACCTGGAGTCGGTGCTCACCTACGAGGGCACCAGCGAGATCCACAGTCTGGTGATCGGCAGGGCGCTGACGGGGCTGTCGGCGTTCGTGTAGGCGCGGCTCGGCTTTCGTCGAAGCCCACCGTGTCGGCGCACTATGTAAGTGCACTATGTAAGCGCACCGAGTAAGCGCACCGAGTAAGCGCACCGAGTAAGCACACCGAGTAAGCACACCGAGTAAGCACACCGAGTAAGCACACCGAGTAGCCACACCGTGTATGAGCGCATCAGAGGCCGCGCCGCGGCTGCAAGCGCAGCTCGAACCCGGGAAACGCCCGATTTCGCAGGGCGTTGATGCTTGGTCGCGCAGCGTCGGCACCCTAGTCTGAAGACCGTGCGGAGCAGCGAGCCACCGAGCGTGGAAGCGGGGGACCACCTGGGCGGCGGGCGTCACGCGTCCGGCGGGGTCGGGGTTTGGC
>NZ_JAAFYZ010000141.1 GCF_018274385.1 Catenulispora pinistramenti
CCTCTCGGGGTCATTTTCGCGCCGACACGACGGCGCTGCAACGCGCCAGACCACTGTGATGAAGGGCCGGGCCTCCGGCGGGCCTCGGCAACCTCAGGGAAACTAGCGCGGTTCCCTAGGGTGGCCGGGTCAGTCTCAGCGGCGGCGGTTTGTGGGGTGGTGCGGTCCGTTCCCCACGGCCGCGTCGTCAGCCCGGGGGGTACAGCACCGGTGTCCGGGGGTAAAGTCCGCGCGTGGCGGTCATGCAGGTAGGCGGCGGTTTCGTACGGCGCGAACTTGACCCCCGGCCACCGGCACTGTAGGCGAAGCCCTGCCGACGCGACCGAGGGGAACGAACCGAAAACCAGCCGGAAGAATGGCAAAACAGGGGGTGCGGTACCGGCGGCTCGGCGAGTTCGGCTGCCGGTCAGGGCGCTGGCAGCGCGACAGTCGCAGGGTGCTCATTCTGGGCTGGCGGGTGCGGCCGCAGGTGTGGGCGCGGGCTCATCTGGCTGCCAAGATCGCCGCCGCCGGATGACAGACGGACCCGACCACCAAGATGGCCACCGCCGGATGACAGATTGGTCTAGCCGCCAAGGCATGCCGCCTACCGCACCCGGGCATGTTCTCGACCAACTGACCACCGGCCCGCCGCCAGCACCTCACCGCCAGCTGCATCAACCAACCGGTGTCCTCGTTCCCTGCGTTTTGTATTTCTCCGGCTGGTTTTCGGTTCGTTCCCCTCGGTCGCGTCGGCAGGGCTTCGCCTACAGTGCCGGTGGCCGGGGGTCCAGTTCGCGCTGTATACGACCGCCACCTGACCGCCCGACCGCCAGCGCGCGGACTTGACCCCCGGACACCGGTGCTGTACCCCCCGGGCTGACGACGCGACCGTGGGGAACGGACCGTAGCCACCTCTGGGACCGCCGCCGCTGAGACTAGATCGGCCACCCCAGGGAACCGCGCTAGTTTCCCTGAGGTTGCCGAGGCCCGCCGGAGGCCCGGCCCTTCATCACAGCCCTTGACTTTGATCTTGCTTGTGGCTCTTGATCTTGCTCTTGATCTGGCCTGTGCTGTTGATCTTGCCTGTGCCCCTTGCTCTGACTTACCGGAGTTGAAGAGGCCTGAGGTGGGGCGGGGTCGTGAACACCGGAACCGGCAGCCGACAAACACACCCACCACCCCGAACCCCGAACCGGCACAACTATAACCGAAGGCCGTAAAAAGCTTTGAAACCCACACCCCAACCGCAACCCGGCCCACAAACACCCGCCACTACATCGCCCTATCTGGCCAACCGCCACACCGACAACCGCCGCCTACGTCAGGCCGTCACCCGGGCGAAGGTTTCCCGATGCGGCATTAGCTCGCAGACGGAGCCTGACCGTCGTACAGATAGCGCGCACCGCCATCAGCCAGCGCGGCGGCACAAGCGCGGAGGCGCCGGGCCAGCAACGGCATCAGGAGAGCCTCCTGCTCGCGCTCGTCCGCGAGCCGCCACTCGGCGAGTTCCGATTGCTGGACAACGGCGTTCGCGGTGAGCCAGGTCTCGGTGACGGTGCCGCCGTCGAAGAGGAAGTTGGCCAGTGGTGGTCTGCCGTCGGGGAGGGCGGGGACCCAGTCCACGACGAGGAGGCGGCCTGGCGAGCGGTCGAGGCCTAGTTCCTCGCCGACTTCGCGGCGCGCGGTTTCCCAGGGGTGTTCGCCGGGATCCATTGCGCCGCCTGGGATCTCCCAGGTGTCGGTGCGGTAGCGCGGGCGGACCAGGACGATGCGGTTTGTCTCGTCGTGCAGGATGACTCCGGCGCCGGCGATGGTCTTCGGCAGGCGGGCGTAGTGCTCAGCCGGGGGCAGGAATTCGGTCATCGCAGAACCCTACAAAGGGTGGCCGGTGTCGTCTTCGCGGAGACGACACCGGCCACGTCCAGCGTTACCGGACCGGGCAGGTTCGGCGGGCTCGGCTCTAGACCAAAGACTCCCGCCAAGCCTGGTGCAGCCCCGCGAAGCGGCCGCTCCCGGCTTCGAGGAGCGCCGCGGGTTCGCCGTCCTCGACGATGCGGCCGTCCTCCATCACCAGGACGCGGTCCGCGATCTCGACCGTGGACAGGCGGTGGGCGATGATCAGGGCGGTGCGGTCGGCGAGGATGGTGCGCAGCGCGCGCTGGACCATGCGCTCGCTGGGGACGTCCAGGGAGCTCGTCGCCTCGTCCAGGACCAGGACCGCCGGGTCGGCGATGAAGGCGCGGGCGAAGGCCACGAGTTGGCGCTGGCCGGCGGACAGGCGGCCGCCGCGCTTCTTGACGTCGGTGTCGTAGCCGTCCGGCAGGGCACTGATGAAGGTGTGCGCGCCGATGGCCTTGGCCGCGTGCTCGATCTCGGCGCGGGTGGCGTCCGGGCGGCCGAAGGCGATGTTGTCCGCGACCGAGCCGGCGAACAGGAAGTTCTCCTGCGTCACGATCACTACCGCGCGCCGCAGGTCCGTGTCGGCCAGGTCGCGCACGTCCACGCCGTCGACGCGGACGGCGCCGTCCTGCGGGTCGTAGAAGCGGCACAGCAGGCGGGCCAGGGTGGACTTGCCCGCGCCGGTCGCGCCGACCAGGGCCACGGTCTGGCCGGCCGGGACGTCGAGGTTCAGCAGGGGCAGGATCACCTTGCCGCCGGTTCCGATGTCCTCGGCCTCGATGCCCGAGGCGGAGGTCGCGTCCGACTCGCGCTTGGGGTAGGCGAAGGTCACGCCGTCGAAGGAGACCCGGCCCTGCAACGGCGTGGGCAGCGGCTTCGGCTCGGCCGGCTCGGGCAGTTCGTTGGCCTCCTCCAGAACGCCGGACAGCTTCTCCAGCGCGGCCGTCCCGCTCTGGAAGGAGTTGTAGAACATCGCGATGGTCTCCAGCGGGTTGAAGAACTGCCGCAGATACAGCACGAAGGCCACCAGCACGCCGATCTGGATGTCCCCGTCCATCGCCCGCAGCCCGCCGTAGACCACCACGGCCGCGGTGGTGAACGCCGCGATGGTCCGCATCCCGGGGACGAAGATCGCCAGCAGGTTCATCGCGCGGGCGTTGGCCGAGCGGAACTCGTTGTTCAGCTGGCCGAAGATCTCCTCGTTGCGCGGCTCGCGGCGGAACGCCTTCACCGCGCGGATCCCGTTGCAGGTCTCCACGAAGTGCACGATCAGCGCCGCGATCGCCTCGCGGGTTCGGCGGTAGGCCACCGCCGAGTGCCGGGAGAACCAGCGCATCAGCAGCAGCATCAGCGGGAAGGCCAGAGCCACCACGAGCGCCAGCGGCACGTCCAGCACCGCCATCATGATCCCGATGCCCATCACCGTCAGCAGCGAGTCGAGCAGTCCGTCCAAGCCGTTGTCGATCAGGTCGTTCAGCGCGTCCGGGTCGGAGGTCAGCCGGCTGATCACGCGTCCGGACGTGTAGTTCTCGTGGAAGGCCAACGGCAGCGCCTGGAACTTGGTGAACACCATCCGGCGCAGGTTCAGCAGCATCGTCTGGCCGATGCGCCCGACCTTGTTCAGGAAGATCGCGCGCAGGCCCGAGGCCAGCGCGGCGCAGACCACCATCGCCACGAAGATCGCGGTGATCGGGCCCCAGTCCCCGCGCCGCAGCGCCGGGATGCCGTGGTCGATGCCGACCGAGACCAGGTAGGGCCCGGCCATGCTGAAGACGGTCTGCACCACGACCATGCCGGCGCAGAAGACCAGCTCCCGGCGGTGCGGGCGGACGAGTCGGCCGAGCAGCCGGCGGCTGCGGGCCCGCAGCCGGATGCCGGCTTTGCCGGGCAGGTCGTCCTTCTTCTCGGTGGCGACGCCCCGCCAGTCGGTGGTCGTCGTGCTCATCGGGACACCTCCATGAGTTCGCTGTCGGAGGTATCGGGCTCGGACGCGTCCGCGGCGTCGATCAGATCAGAGGTCTGCGAAAGGATGTCGCGGTACGCCGGACAGGTCCGCAGCAGCTCCTGATGCGTGCCCACGGCCTCGATCGTCGTGCCCTGCGGTCCCGGCGGCGAGAGCAGCACCACCCGGTCGGCCAGCAGCACCGTGGACGGCCGGTGCGCGACCACCAGGCCGGTGGTCCCGCGCAGCACGCTGTGCAGTGCCTCCTCGACCTTGCCCTCGGTGTGGATGTCCAGCGCGGACAGCGGGTCGTCGAGCACCAGGATCGAGGGGCGGCCCAGCACGGCGCGCGCCAGCGCGACCCGCTGCCGCTGCCCGCCGGACAGCGTCAGCCCCTGCTCCCCCACCCGGGTGTCCAGCGCCCACGGCAGTTCATTGACGAACTCGGCCTGCGCGATCGCCAGGGCCTCCTCGACCTGCTCCTGACTGGCGTCCGGGACGCCCATGGTCAGGTTCTCGCGCACCGAGGCGGAGAACAGCGTCGGGTCCTCGAAGGCGCACGCGACCTTGCTGCGCAGCTCGGCCAGCGGCAGCTCGCGCACGTCGACGCCGTCGACCAGCACCCGCCCCCGCGTGGCGTCGTAGAGCCGCGGCACCAGCGCGGTCAGCGTGGTCTTGCCGCAGCCGGTGGGCCCGACCACGGCGACGGTCTCCCCGGGGGCGACGCGCAGGTCGAACCCGGAGATGACGGGCCGGTCGGAGTTCGGGTAGGTGAAGCTGACGTTCTCGAAGACCAGCTCGCCCGCACTGGCGGGTTGCGGGAGCGCGGGGTTCTCGGCGTCGTCGATGTCCGGCACGATGTCCAGGACTTCCAGCACCCGCTCGGCCGCGGAGTTCGCCTCCTGGCTCTGCGCCATCAGCCAGGCCATGGACTCGATCGGCCACAGCAGCATCAGGTACAGCGAGATGAAGGCGACCAGCGTGCCCAGGGTCAGTGCGCCGGAGGACACCGCGTAGGCGCCGATCAGCACGCACAGCGACAGCACCAGCTGCGGCTGGAGCGCGAACATCGCCCACAGCTCGGACAGGGTCCTGATCTTGCGGAGCTCCAGCGAGCGCAGGGTCTTGGCGCGCTCGTCGAAGCGGCCGTAGAGCAGCTCCTGACGGCCGAACGCCTTGACCGCGCGGATGCCCAGCGCGGACTCCTCGACCAGGGTGGCGACGTCGCCGGCCTGGTCCTGGGCGGCCCGGGACTGCCGGTGGTAGCGGCGGTCGGCCAGCCGGCCGTAGAGGATCAGCGGAACCGACGCGGCGTAGATGATCAGGCCCATCACCGTGTGGATGAAGATCAGGGCCCCGCCGACCAGCAGGAAGGTGGCGCCGTTGACCACCAGGAAGATCAGCGCGAAGCCGAAGAACCGGCGCAGGCTGTTGATGTCGCCGGACACGCGGGAGACGAGCTGACCGGATTGCCAGGAGTCATGGAAGGCAACGGGGAGTCTCTGCAGGTGGCGGAAGAAGGCGTTCCGGATGTCGGCCTCGATGCCGAGGGCGGCGCGCTGCAGGAACCAGCGGCGCAGCCAGAGCAGCACCGACTCGGCGATGCCGAACAGCAGCACCAGGCCGCCCAACGGCCACAGCGCCGCCTTGTCGTGGTGCGCGATCGGGCCGTCGATGAGATCTTTGGTCAGCAGCGGCACGGCCACGCCGACCAACGTGGCCCCGAGCGCGGACAGCGTCATCAGGATCATCTGGCCCCGGTAGGGACGTACGAACGGGGCCAGGCGGCGCAGCGAGACGAATGCGCCGCGCCTGGGATCATCGGGGATCTTGGGTTTACTGGTGGAAGGTTCTGCTGGCGTCGACTCCATGAATCGGATGGTAGAGAATGCCTACGACACTTCTCACCTGGTTTTTAGGGGGGAATGTCAGTGGTGGAAAATCGCTTGCCTATTACCGGGGGAACCTGGCAGTCTAAGACTTGGGGACGAGTGTGGGTGAGGCCCATGGGTGAGCCCGATGAGTAGGGTGACGGCACGGCGGCGCGTGGTGCGCCTGGACGGTGCCGACGGCCCGGTCCGGCGGCGCGGCGGCGAGGAGCACATGGCCGCCGAGGAACCGCTGGAGCTGCGCATCGGCGGCAAGCCGTTCACAGTGACGATGCGGACCCCCGGCGACGACTTCGACCTGGTGGCCGGCCATCTCGCGGCCGAGGGCGTGCTGGCGGCGCCGGACGATCTGGTCCGGATGAAGTTCTGCTCGGCCGACAACGGCTGTTCGTCCACGGCGTACGTGGACGGCGAGGCGTCGCTGGCCTTCGCCGACGGCGACCCGCTGAACATCGTCGACGTGACCCTCGCGCCCGGCGTGGAGCTGCCCGAGGAGCGCCTGCGGCGCTCTTCGTACGTGACCAGCGCCTGCGGGGTGTGCGGTAAGACCTCCATCGACGCCGTGCACGCCGCGGCCCGCTGGCCGGTCGCGCACGACGACGGGAAGGTCTCGGCCGAGACCCTGTTCACCCTCCCGGACCGGATGCGCCAGGCCCAGAAGGTCTTCGCCAAGACCGGCGGCCTGCACGCGGCGGCCCTGTTCACCGCCGACGGCGAGCTGGTCTGCCTGCGCGAGGACGTCGGCCGGCACAACGCGGTCGACAAGGTCCTGGGCTGGGCGCTGCGCGCCGGCCGGCTGCCGCTGCGCGAGCACGTGCTGGCGGTCAGCGGCCGGGCCTCGTTCGAGCTGGTGCAGAAGGCGGTGGCCGGCGGGATCCCGGTGCTGGCCGCGGTGTCGGCGCCGTCGTCGCTGGCGGTGACCTTGGCGGCGGAGTCGGGGCTGACGCTGGTCGGGTTCCTGCGGGGGCGGACGGCGAATGTGTACTGCGGGTCGGAGCGGATCATCGACTGATCCGGGCCGGTCAGGCAGACCGCGCGTCCCCGCCCGGCTGCTGTTCCGCGGGGCGTTCGGCCGCCGTCACCCTGCGGGCCCGCTTTCCTCGGGCGACCTCGGTCGCCAGCGCGTCCAGAGGCTGGGTGAACTGCCGCATCGGGTCGGCCAGTCGGACGAGCCAGGCCTGAGCCGCGTCCAGACCCTCCGGGTCGAGCGCGTACAGCCGACGATTGCCGTCGGCACGGACCGTCACCAGCCCGGCGTCGCGAAGCACCTTGAGATGCTGCGAGACGCCGGGCTGCGAGATCGGCGCACGCCGGCGCACCGCGTCGACGATCCCGCCGGCCGACTGCTCGCCGGCGGCCAGGAACTCCAGCACATACCGGCGAACCGGATCGCCCAGCGCGTCGAAGAGGTCCCCCGGACCTGAGACGGTCAAGAAGCCGGGCCCTCCTCGGGACCGACCGTGTAGAACCGCACGGTCTTCTCGGCGGCCGTACGCGCCGCCGCCGGGTCCTCCCCGTCACCGATCGCCGCATCGGCCCACCCGTTGGCGGCGGTGCGGACGAACTCCTTTCCGTCGGGGGTGGTCGGGTAGGCCATCCCCTCGGCCGGGTCCACGGGCTTCCCCGTCGACAGGTGCAGCTCCAGACCGGTCAGCGCCAGGTCCCAGCCGACGCCGACGGCACCGGGCCCGTAGGTCCCCCAGATCTCCGGATCGACCTGCGACTCGTGCATCAGCTCCAGCTCAGTGCCGTCGCCCTCGGGAGTGAGCGTGACCCGCACCCACGAAACCTGCGTCTCCCACTCCCAGGTGAGGGCGAGCAGCTCCGGGGCCTCGCAGCGCTCGACGGTGCCGCCGGCGTTGCCCTCCAGCTGATAGCGGCCGCCGACCCGCAGTTCGCCGCTGACCGGCAGGAACCAGCGCGGGATCCGCTCGGCGTTGGTCAGTGCGTCCCAGAGGTCGGCCTGGTCCGTGGCGTACGTGCGGCGGGCGACAGCGATCTTGGTGGGCGTACCCTCTCGGGATCCGCTGCGGACCTGCCGGGTGACGAGCCCGGCCATGATGGCGGGATTGGGCAGCATGCGTATCGACCTCTCTCTATAAGTTGCTACTTATAGAGGAACACGAAGCCGATCAGTTGGCAAGCCGACCCGACGGACCGCTGCCGGAAAACACTGGACCACTGCCGAGGGATCGAACCGCCGCCGAAAGACCCCGAACCGCTACCGAGGAGCTCGAACGGCTACCGGAAGACCCCGGTGTGCCCCAGCGAATACCGCCCCGGCTGCGGGTACACCGCCAGCCCGTGCGGCCCGCGCCCGACCTTGATCCGGGCCAGCAGCCGGCCGTCCGTGGTCGAGATCGCGTACACCTCGGCGTCGTAGCGCCCGGACAGCCACAGCACCTTGCCGTCCGCCGACACGCCGCCCATGTCCGGCGACCCGCCGCCGGGCAGCTGCCACTTCGCGCGGGGCTTGCCGGTGGCGAAGTCGAACAGCGTGATGCTGCCTTCGCCGCGGTTGGAGACGTACATGGTCGTGGAGTCGCGTGAGACGTACAGGCCGTGCGCGCCTTTGCCGGTCGGGATCAGGCCGGTCACCTTGAAGGCGTCGCCGTCCACGGTCCACACGCCGTTCGCGACCATGTCCGCGACGTAGAAGACCCGGCCGTCCGGCGAGATCTTCACGTCCTGCGGCATCGAGCCCTGCATCGGCAGGTCCACCACGCCGACCAGGGCGCGCTTCTTCGTGTCCACCTTCAGCAGCTGGCCGGAGAACTCACAGGACACGATGAAGTACGAACCGTCCGGCGCGAAGTCGGCGTGGTTCACGCCCTGGCACGGGACCGGCAGCACCTTCTGGACGGCCATGGTGTGCGGGTCGCGGAAGACCAGCTGCTTGTCCATGCTGGCCATCACGACCGCCGACCCGCCGTCCGGCGTGAAGTAGAGGTTGTACGGGTCGTGGACCGGGATCGGCGTGCCGGCCTTGCCGGTGAAGGGGTCGATCGGGGTCAGGCTGTTGCCGAGGTCGTTGTTGACCCACAGCGTCTTCAGGTCCCACGAGGGGACGACGTGCTGCGGTTCGTGGCCCACCTTCATCGTCTCGATGACGTGGTAGTCCGCCGGGTCGATCACCGTGACGGTGTCGCTCTCGGTGTTCGGCACGTAGACCCTCGGCAGGGCCGAGGCGATCACCGGGGACACCATGCCAGCGCGGTCGAAGGCGTACAGGTCGGCGGGATCGTAGCCGGGCATGCCGGGGAGCGCGGCGGGCAGCAGCGCGCCGGCGCTTCGTGCGGAGCCGCCGGCGAGTCGGCCGCCGGTGGCCGCCATCGCGGAGGCCTGGGGAACGGCGCCTTGGGCGGCGGCCGAGCCGGCGCTGGTGTCCATCCCGGCCATGCCCGTGCCGGTGTGGGCCGAGCCCTTCGCGGAGTCCCCGCCGTCATGCCAGACTCCGCGATCGGTCGCCACCCACACGCCGGCTCCGATCACCCCGGTGGCGATCAGCGTGGCCGCGGCCCGGCGCATGCGCACCCGGCGGGACGGGAGCGCGGCGCCGCCGCTGTGTGTGCCCCGCGGAGTGCGCGTCACGAGAACAGCTCCGATGTGGTGACGGCGGCCAGGCCGCGGGCTTTCAGACCGGCCAGCACGGCCGGCAGCGCGGTCACCGTGTGCTGGTGCCCCAGGTGCATCGACACGACGGCCCCGGGGTGGACCGCGGCCAGCAGCCGCTCGGTGATCTGCGCGGCCGACGGGTCCTCGTAGTCCAGCGGGTCCACGTCGTAGGACAGGACCGTGCGATAGCCGGCCCGGCGGGCCTGCTCGACCAGCATCGGGTTGGCGTGCTGGGTCTGCGAGGGCCGGAACCAGATGCCGGGCGAGCCGGTGAGCTTGCGCAGCCGGGCCGCGCAGGCCTCGATCTCGGCGAACGCCGCGGTCGGCGACAGGCTGGAGATGTCGACGTGGTTCTCGGTGTGGTTGCCGAGTTCGTGGCCGCCGTCCAGGACCCGCCGCGCCATCTCCGGATTCCCGCCGAGCCAGCGGCCGACGGCCAGCACGGTCAGCCGGGCGTCGTTGGCCTCGGCCTCCTTCAGGAGGGACTGCGCGAGCTGCGGGTCACCGTCGCCGTGGAAGGTCAGGGCGACCTGCGCCCGGCCGGTCGCGGCGTGGTCGACCTCGGTGAAGGCCTGGGTCTGGGTCCGGGCCGAGTCTTGGGCTCGGGCTTCGGCTTGGGCCTGGGCTTGGGCTTGGGTGCGGCTGGAGGGCGACGCGGAGCCGGCCCCGGGGGCGGACGCGGACGTCGGTCCCGGCGATGCCGCCGTTCCCGCCGCCCGCGCGCCGGACCCCTGGCTCGCGGCCGGCTCCGTCCGCGCCGCCTTCCCGTCCGAGCACGCCGCCAGACCGGCCGACGCGGCGGCCGTCCCCAACACGGCCAGCCCCGCCCGCAGCGCGGTACGTCGGTCCGGTGCGTTCACGGGCCAAGATCCTAGGTCGGCCACCGTCCGTTTTCCGGCGTTTGGTCCGCGTGCCGCCTTAAGTGCGACCGGCGTTTCACCCGATCGGTAGTCATCAACCCTCTTGTATCGATCGCTACTGGCGAGTAGTTTTCAACGGACCGTCCAATACTCCGTCGTCGGGAGCGGGAGCTGAGCCGTGGGACGCAAGATATTGATCTTCGCCGGTGCCCTGGCGCTGGCCGCCGAGGCGCTGGGCACGCTGGTCGTGGCCGCCGCCTTCTACGGGTTCGTGGCCTTCGGCAACGGCGTCAAGTTCGGCCCGGCCGGTCCCGGCCTGCTGAAGATCGTCGCCGTCGCCCTGAACCTGGCCCTGTGCGCGGCGCTGCTCCTGGGGGCGGTCATCCTGATCCTGGCCGCGTTCGGCATGGTGCTGAACAGCTTCATGCAGGGCCTGATGATGGCGATCGCGGCTCTGCAGCTGTTCGTCACGATAGTGGTCACCGGACTGACCGGCTGGACCCAGCTGTTCATCCTCGGCGGCATCTTCGTCCTGGTGGCCGGCGCCCTCGCGGTGGCGATGGTGACGCCGAACGCGCCCACGCCGGAGCCCGGCCCGGTGGACGGCGCACCGACCGCCGCCTGAGGGTTCCCGGGCCCCGTTAGAGTCGGGGACATGCCCACCACACCACCGCCGATCGTCCTGGCCTCCGCCTCCCCCGCCCGGCTGTCCCTGCTCCGCGGCGCCGGCTTCGACCCGCGCGTCGTGGTCAGCGGCGTCGACGAGGACGCGATCGAGGAAGCGCTCGGCCCCGACGCCACGCCGTACGAGGTCGCGCTGGCCCTGGGCAAGGCCAAGTGCCAGGCCGTCGCCGCGCTCCCGGAGACCGACGGCGCCCTGGTCATCGGCTGCGACTCGATCCTGGAATTCCAGGGCCGGGCCCTGGGCAAGCCGGACACCCCGCAAGAGGCGGTCGCGCGCTGGTACGCGATGCGCGGCCGCAGCGGCGTGCTGCTCACCGGGCACTGGCTGGCCGACCGCGCCACCGGCAAGGAAGCGGGCGAGGTCGCCGCGACCGTCGTGCACTTCGGCGAGCCGAGCGATGAGGAAGTCCTCGCCTACGTCGCCACCGGCGAACCGCTGCGGGTGGCCGGTGCGTTCACGATCGACGGCCTGGGCGGTGCGTTCGTGGACCGGCTGGAGGGCGACCACTCGAACGTGGTCGGGCTGTCGAAACCGTTGCTGCGCAAGCTGATGGCGGAGTTGGGGCTCAACTACACGGCGTACTGGCAGACTCCGGCGCGGTGAATGACAACGGCGGGAAGCCCCTGGAAGGGACTTCCCGCCGTCGACGTTTCACACCGGCTCACACCGGCGCTGTCCGCACCGGCTTGAGCCGAGGCCTTACAGACCCTGCCCGAACGAGGACAGCAGCTTCTGCACGTCGACGTTGGTGACATCGCCCGGCGCGGAGACACTGCCGGCGGTCTGGCTGAACTTGGCGTCCACCGGCAGGTGGCCGCCGCCGGTCTGGCTCGACGGCAGGAACTGCGCCAGGTCCACCTGCAGCTCGCTGATCTGGCCGCTCTTCAGCCAGACGTTGAACGTGACGTTCTCGCTGTCCGGGACCGAGTTCAGGCCCTGGCGGAGCTTGTCGATGTCCGCCTTCGACTTGCCGGGCACCGCGCTCAGGGTCGGGGTGATGGCCTGGAGCACGTCCTGGCCGATGACCTTGACCTTGCCGCTGACCTCGTACTGCCCGCTGCCCTTGTCCGTGACGGTGGCGTCCTGGGTCAGGGCCTTCATCAGGTTGGACTCGATGCCGGCCAGCATCTGCGTTCCGGCCGAGGTGCTCGGGGCGGTGCTGGAGCCGAGGTCGCTGTTGCCGAGGTTCTGCGCCATCTGCTCGAGGTTCTTCAGGTCCGCGGCGCTGACCCCCACCCACTTGCCGGCCATCAGGGCCTGCAGCGGCGCCTGGAAGTCCGCCGGAGCCTGGCTGAGCTGGCTGTTCACGTCCGAGGCCGACTTGCCGGCCAGCTGCAGGAACTGCGGCATGTTGGCCTTGGCGTACAACGCGCCGCCGACCATCCGGATGTCCAGGAAGTCGGTGCCGCCGGCGGTCAGGTCGAGCTCGACGTTCGGGTTCTCACCGGGCTTCAGGTCCTTCAGCGGCTTGTCGGAGCTGGCCGTGAACTTCACGACGATGCCGCCGTTGCTGAACAGGCTCTTGGCGATCTGCGCGGACTGCGGGTCGCTGTCCTTGTTCATCGCCGCGATCATCGCGTCGTCCGGCTTCAGCGAGAGCTGGAAGGCCTCGGCGTTGCCGCTGTTGATGTTGTGCACCGCGGCGGCCAGCGCCTCGGTCGGGTTCTTGCTACCGCCGGTCCCCCCACCGGTGCTTCCGGAAGAGGAGCACGCGGTCAGCGAGAGCCCGGCGACGGCGCCGACAGCGATCGTCATCGTCAACGCGCGCACCGGACGCTTTGTGGATATGGACGTCGTCTGTGGCATTGCTGGGAACCCCCCACTTAGCCGAGCCTTAACTTTTCCTCTAACTCTCTTAACTGTACCCGCAGGGCCCGACTGACCGGATGCGACTTAGGGCGGAATCTGTGAATCCACCTACAGATGACGTGATCTTGCCCGAGTACTCCCTGCGACGTACGCCGACGGGCGCATCGGTCACCGGGCTTGCGGGAACGCCGACGCGCGCCAGCCACCAGGACCGGGGTGCGAGGGGGTGCGCACGTTCCGTTCCCTCGCGGTCCAACCGCTTCGTCCGCCCCGGCCTGCGCCATCGTTACTGGATCGTGACGGCGTCCCGGCCGCCGCGGCGGCGATGACCGCCACCACCACGGCTACTTCCTCAGCAGTGGGGTTGCCATGCAGAACCCTGATTTCGGGGGCTGGTACCGCCTGCGCCGCCCCGGCGTCGGCCGGGGCGGTCGGCACGCCCTGTGTCCCGGCGCTCACAGCGGGATGTTCCCATGCTTCTTCGGCGGCAGCGTCTCGCGCTTGGAACGCAGCGCCCGCAACGCCTTCACGACGTAGACCCGGGTCTGTGACGGCTCGATCACCGAGTCGACGTAACCGCGCTCGGCGGCGTCGTAGGGGTTCAGCAGTTCGTCCTCATACTCCCGGATGAGCCGCGCCCGTTCCGCGGCTGGGTCCTCCGAGGCCGCCAATTCCTTGCGGTACAAGATGTTCACGGCGCCCTGCGCGCCCATCACGGCGATCTGCGCGGTCGGCCAGGCGACGTTCAGGTCGGCGCCGAGGTGCTTGCTGCCCATGACGTCGTAGGCGCCGCCGAAGGCCTTGCGGGTGATGATGGTCAGCAGCGGCACCGTGGCCTCGGCGTAGGCGTAGATGAGCTTCGCGCCGCGCCGGATGATGCCGTTCCACTCCTGGTCGGTGCCGGGCAGGAAGCCGGGGACGTCGACGAAGGTGAGCACCGGGACGTTGAACGCGTCGCAGGTGCGCACGAAGCGTGCGGCCTTCTCGGAGGCGTCGATGTCCAGACAGCCGGCCAGTTGCAGCGGCTGGTTGGCGACGATGCCGACGGTGCGGCCCTCGACCCGGCCGAAGCCGACCACGATGTTCGGTGCGAACAGCGACTGCACTTCGAGGAAGTCGGCGTCGTCGAGCACGTGCTCGATGACCTTGTGGATGTCGTAGGGCTGGTTCGCCGAGTCCGGGACCAGCGTGTCCAACTCCCGGTCTTCGGCGGTGACTTCGAGGTCGCCGGGCACGTCGTACTCCGGGGCGTCCTCAAGGTTGTTGCTCGGCAGGAAGGAGAGCAGACCCTTGACGTAGTCGATGGCGTCCTTCTCGTCCGCGCCCATGTAGTGCGCGTTGCCGGACTTGGTGTTGTGGGTCCGGGCGCCGCCCAGGTCCTCCATCGAGACGTCCTCGCCGGTGACCGTCTTGATGACGTCCGGGCCGGTGATGAACATCTGCGAGGTCTGGTCGACCATCACTACGAAGTCGGTCAGCGCCGGGGAGTAGACGTGCCCGCCGGCCGCCGCGCCCATGATCAGCGAGATCTGCGGGATGACGCCGGAGGCCAGTACGTTGCGGCGGAAGATCTCGCCGTACAGGCCGAGCGAGACGACGCCCTCCTGGATCCGCGCGCCGCCGCCCTCGTTGATCCCCACGATCGGGCAGCCCAGCTTCAGCGCCAGGTCCAGCACCTTGACGATCTTCTCGCCGTACACCTCGCCGAGCGCCCCGCCGAACAGCGTGACGTCCTGGGAGAACACGCACACCTGGCGGCCGTCCACGGTCCCGAACCCGGTGACCACACCGTCGGTGTAGGGCCGGTTCCGCTCCATCCCGAAGCGCGCCGACCGGTGCACCGCCAGCTCGTCGAGCTCCATGAAGGAGCCGTCGTCGAGCAGGTACTCGATCCGCTCGCGGGCCGTCATCTTCCCCTTGGCGTGCTGCTTCTCCACCGCGCGCTCGTTGCCGGCGTGGATCGCGGTGTCGAGGCGGGAGCGGAGCTCCGCGAGCTTGCCCGCCGTGGTGTGGGGTGCGTCGTTTGAGGGGGCTTCGGCGTCGGTCACGTGGTCACTGTAATGCGTACCCAGGCAATAGCCTCGTGGGATGACTAGTGACTCGCCTTACAGTGATTTGGACCGCCCGCCACTGCGCGAGCCGGCACTGAACAAGGCGGTCGGGCGCCCGGGCGGGCTCTGGCGGCGGATCGAGGTGGTGGCCGAGACGGCGTCCACCAACGGCGATGTGGCCGACGCCGCGCGGGCCGGGGCGCAGGAGGGTTATGTCCGGGTCGCCGAGGTGCAAAGTGCCGGGCGGGGGCGGCTCGGGCGGACGTGGTCGGCGCCGCCGCGGTCGGGGTTGTTCCTGTCGGTGCTGCTCCGGCCGAGTGATGTCCCGGCGGCCCGCTGGGGATGGCTGCCGTTGTTGGTCGGGACGGCGGCGAGGACCGCGGTGGACGCGGTGAGCGGGGTGCCGGTCAAGCTGAAGTGGCCGAACGATCTGATCGTGGTGGATGACACGCCGAGCGCCGAAGCGACCGCCGGCGGTTCCGATCCGGCGGCCGACGCCTACGGTGCCGCCCGCAAGCTCGGCGGCATCCTGGTCGAGCGAGTCGACACCGCCCAGGGTCCGGCCGCGGTCGTCGGTCTGGGGCTCAACGTCTCATTGCGGCGCGAGGAGCTGCCGGCCCCGCACGCGACCTCGCTGGTGCTGGAGGGCGCGAAGGCCGCCGACCGCGACCCGCTGCTGCGGGCCGTGCTCCGCGAGCTCGAGCGCTGGTACACCGACTGGAGCGTCACCGGCGGCGACCCGATGGCCTCCGGCCTGCTGTCCGCGTACGCCGCGTCCTGCGCGACCATCGGACGCCGGGTGCGGGTGGAGCTGCCCGGCGGCGAGCCCGTGGTGGGCGAGGCCGTGGGGCTGGACGGGGACGGGCGGCTGCTCGTGCGGACCGCGGCCGGGGAGCGGGCGTTCGGGGCCGGGGATGTCGTTCATCTCAGATGACAAGACCCTGTCACCGGCAAGTAACTGCCAACCACTCCTATTGTCTGCAAGTATGCGTGGCGACAAGACACCTTCGCTTCCTCACAGGGGGGAGGCGCGGAGTTGAGGGAGTAGTGACGGTAATGGGTTACCCCAAGCACCTTCTGGCGCCCGGCGAGCAGATCGACCTCGCGATGCGCCCGCACTGGAAGGCGCTGATCCTCCCGGTGCTGAACCTGATCGTGGCGGTCGCCGTGTTCGGCGCGGCGGCCGGGCTGACCAGCGGCAACACCCAGAAGTACGCGGCCATCGGGGTCGGCGCGCTGGCGGTGATCGACATCATCATCTTCACGGTCCGGCCCTGGGTCATCTGGCTGAACAAGAACTACATCGTCACGAACAAGCGGCTGATCATCCGCGAGGGCTTCATCCACCGCGAGGGCCGGGACATGCCCCTGGTGAAGATCAACGACGTGTCGTTCAAGCACAACGGCCTGCTGGACCGGATCCTGGGCTGTGGCACGCTGGTGGTGGAGTCCGCCGGCGAGCACGGTCAGGAGCAGTTGGAGGACATTCCGCACGTGGAGTCCACGCAGCGGGAGCTGACCACCCTGATCAGCAACGTCGGCGTCAACGGCACGGCCGAGCTGAGCGAGCCCGAGGAGCACGAGCACCACCGCAAGAAGTAGTACCCGGCGATTCGACGGCGACCAGAGCAGGAGCAGCGGAAGACGATGGCGCGCATGGTGCCGGGGGACGGCGGGCGCGACGCGGCCCGGAACGGCGGCGACACTGCCGACACTGCCGGGTCGGCCGAGTCGGCCGGATCCGCCGAGTCGGCACAGGCCGCCGGGTCCGCTGGATCCACCCCCTCCGGAGCGTCATCCGCCACCGGCTCCGCCTGGTCTGACCTCCCCGGCCTCCCCGACGTCCCCACGACGGCGGGGGAGGTCGCACTGTCGGCGGCCCAGGCCCTGGAAGCACAGGCGCAGGAAGCACAGACCCCGGAAGCCCAGTCCCAGGCCCGGGCCGCAGCCAAGCGCAAGGCCAACGGCGACGAGCTGGAGGCGTTGCTGCTCGGCGGCGTCCCCCGGCACACCGCCTACGAGGTCTGCAAGGCGGCCGGCATCCCCTACGACGAGGCCCGCCGCTACTGGCGCGCCATGGGCTTCGCCGACGTCGGCCAGGCCCGGGCCTTCACCGACGCCGACGTCGACGCGCTGCTCCGGCTCGGCGGCATGCCCCGCAGCGGGCTGTTCACCGAGGAGTTCGCGATCCAGGTCGCCCGCTCCATGGGCCAGACCACGGCCCGGCTGGCCGAGTGGCAGGTCGACGCGCTGTTCGACGCCTTCGACACGGCCGGCGTCGGCTCGGAGGAGATGGCCGAGTTCGGCTACCGGATCGGCCGCCGGGTGCTGCCGGAGCTGGAGGAGCTGCTGGTCTACGTCTGGCGCCGGCAGCTGGCCGCGGCCGCCGGCCGGGTCCGGCAGCAGCTCCAGGAGCACGCCGAGGGACAGCAGGCCGTCGGGTTCGCCGACCTGGTGTCCTTCACCCGGCTCTCGCGCCAGCTGTCCGAGGAGGAACTGGCCCGGCTGGTCTCGGTGTTCGAGGCCACGGCCGCCGACACCGTCGCGTTCGGCGGCGGCCGGCTGATCAAGACCCTGGGCGATGAGATCATGTTCGCCGCCGACTCCCCGGCGCGGGCCGCGCGGATCGCGCTGGACCTGCTGGCGTCGATGCGGCGGACGGAGGCCGTGCCCGAGCTGCGGATCGGCGTGGCGTACGGGCACGTCGTGCAGCGCAACGGCGACATCTACGGGACCACGGTCAACCTGGCGGCGCGGCTGACGTCGCTGGCCGAGCCGGACCAGATCGTGGTGGACCCGGAGCTGGCCAAGGCGCTGGACCCGGACGCGGCGTTCGCGCTGGCGCCGATCGGGACCCGGATGGTGCGCGGGCTCGGGGAGATCGAGGCTTCGGCGCTGACGCCGGCGGAGTGACCGGCGCCACGTTCCGTTCCACACTGTGAGACCCGCTACTAGCATCGATGGCATGACCGATATGCCGACAGCGTTGTCGCTCCGGGAAGTGGGGCCGCGCGACGGCCTGCAGAACGAAGACCCGGTCTCCACCGAAACCAAGCTCGAACTGATCGACCGGCTCTCGCACACCGGCGTGTCGCGGATCGAGGCGGTGTCGTTCGTGCACCCCCGCGCGATCCCGCAGATGGCCGACGCCGCCGAGGTCGCCGCGCAGATGACGCGGGCCGCCGACGTGCGCTACTCCGCGCTGGTGCCGAACCTCCGGGGCGCCGAGCGGGCCCTGGACGCCGGGTTCAACGAGATCGAGGTGGTCGTCTCCGCCTCGGACACGCACAACAAGAAGAACCTGAACCGCAGCACCGCCGAGTCCCTGGACGACATCGCCGCGATCATCGACCTGGCGCACGGCCGCGGCGCCACGGTCCAGGTGATCACCTCCACGGCCTGGGGCTGCCCGTACGAGGGCGACATCCCCACCGAGCGCGTGCTCTGGGTGGTCGACACGGCGGTCGCGCACGGCGCCGACTCCCTGTCCTTCGGCGACACCACCGGCATGGCCACCCCGACCCGGGTCACCCGGCTGATCGGCGAGACCCGCTCGGCGCACGCCGACAAGCCGCTGAACCTGCACTTCCACAACACCCGCGGCACGGGCCTGGCGAACGTCCTGGCCGCGCTGCAACTCGGCGTCACCGACTTCGACGCCTCGGTCGGCGGCCTCGGCGGCTGCCCCTACGCCCCCGGCGCCTCCGGCAACATCGCCACCGAGGAGCTGGTGCACATGGTCGAGGACATGGGCATCGACACCGGCGTCGACCTCGACGCGCTGCTGGACACCGCGGCTTACGCCGAGCAGGCCGTCGGGCGGACGCTGCCTTCGCAGGTGCTGCGGGCCGGACCGCGGACCCGGCTCGCGCAGAGCTGAGCCGGACCGCGCAGAGCTGAGCCGGGCTGACGGGAACCCGACATCGACTGACCGGCCCGCGCCGGTCAGTCGATATGACTCGCCGCCGACGGGTCCGGCTATTCCCGCGCCGCCGGCCTCGCCTCTCCGGCTTGCGCCAGAGCCCGTTCCCAGGCCTCCTCGCCGCGCGCGCGTCGCAGCTGGTCGCGGACGTATTCGGACACGGACACGCCCAGCTCGGCGGCCCGGGTGCGGGCGGCGGCCAGGCCGTCGTCGGGCGGGGACGTGGGGGGCTGGGGTCCGGTCACGTCGGGCCACGGTACCGACACCCGGCGTGGATCTCGTGGACCGTCGCCCAGACGGGTGAAGTGGCACAGCCCGGGGAGATCACCTAGCGTGGTCCCGTGATTTCGTACGGCGGGCCCCGCGGCGATGGCTGACCAAGCCTCGGTCCGGCTGCGTGCGCTCACCGACCTGGCCCGCGGACTGGCGCGGGTGCACGGGTTCAGCGAGGTCATCTCGGTGGCCGCCGAGGAGTCGCGCAAGGCGCTGGACGCGCGGGTGGTCTCGCTGTCGGAGTTCGTGCGGGCCACCGGGCAGCTGCGGGTGCTGATCAACCACGGCGACCTGCTGCCGTTCGAGGAGCGGTTCCCCGAGGAGGAGTGGTACGCCCCCTCCGACTTCCCGCGCATCGTCAGCGAGGAGTACCCGCGGCCGTGGACGCTGCGCAGCGACGACGCGAAGGCCGACCCGCGGCGCACCGCCTCGCTGCGGCTGCGCGAGCGGAACAGCGCGCTGATCGCCCCGATCTTCTTCGCCGGCCAGGTCTGGGGCGAGCTGTACGCCGCCCGCACCGCCGACCAGGAGCCCTACACCGACGCCGACCTGGACTTCGCCGCCACGCTCGCGGCCCTGGTCAGCGCCGGGCTGGCGCAGGCCGACCGGCAGGAGTACCTGGAGCGGCTGGCCTACACCGACGAGCTGACCGGACTGGCCAACCGGCGGGCCATCGAGGTCGGCCTGGACGAGGCGATGGAGCTGCACCGGCTCACCGGACTGCCGGTGGGCCTGATCATCTGCGACGTGAACGGCCTGAAGCAGGTCAACGACACCTCCGGGCACGACACCGGGGACGCGGTCCTGGAGCAGCTGGCCGGACACCTGTCCGCGGTGGCCGGCACCGTCAACGGCGCGCTGGCCGCCCGGATAGGCGGTGACGAGTTCGCGGTCCTGGCGGTCGGCCAGCCCTGGTCGGCGGTGACCCAGCTGGCCGAGGACCTGGCGGCCCGGGCCGCCAAGCTGGAGGGCATCGCCGGCGCCGCCGTCGGCTACTCCGCCACCGACGGCCCGGCCGGTCCAGTGGCCGACCGGGACACCCTCTTCCGGCTCGCGGACGCGGCCCAGTACGAGGCCAAGCGCGAGGGCATCCAGCGCCCCATCGCGGCCGCCGCCCGACACCTGATCCGGGTGCGGGAGGCGGCGGCCGACGGGACCGCGGCCTCCCGTGACCGGCGCCGGATACGCCGCGGCCGTTGACCGGCCGGCACCACACCGACCATGACATATACGGAAAAGCTTGACGTATCAGTACTCGATGTCAAGCTGACCCCATGGCCACCGTCCTCGGCACCGACATCGACCTGTCCGACAACAGCTTCTGGGCCCTGCCCTACGACCAGCGCATGGCCGCCTTCGCCGAACTCCGGGCCCGGGCCACGGCCCCGCTGTTCGCCGAGCCCCGATTCCCGCTCATCAAGCCCGGCCCCGGCTACTACGCGCTGACCCGCCACGCCGACATCGTGGCGGCCAGCCGCCACCCGGAGGTCTTCAGCAGCGAGCCGGCCTCCAACAGCATCCCGGACATGCCGCGCTTCCTGGCCACCTACTTCGGCTCGATGATCAACATGGACGATCCCCGGCACGCCCGGCTGCGCCGCATCGTCTCCCGGGCCTTCACCCCGAAGCTGGTGACCGGCCTGAAGGCGGAGATCGAGGCCACCGCCGCGCAGATCGTCGACGGCCTGCTGGCCCGGCGCACGGGAGACTTCGTCGCCGAGGCCGCCGCCCGGCTGCCGATCCAGGTCATCTGCGCCATGATGGGCATCCCCGAGGACCGGCACGCCATGGTCCACGCGCACACCAACCGCATCCTGGCCGGCAGCGACCCGGAGTTCACCGGTGTGCCGCCGGACGCGGGACCGCTGCGCACCAAGCTGGTCGGGCCGGTCGCGATGTACCGCCTGGTCCGGGCCGGACGCCAGTTGCACCACCTGGCCTCGGCCCTGGGCCGGGAACGCCGTCGGCACCCCACCGACGACCTGACCTCCAAGCTGGTCAACGCCGATGTCGACGGCGACGCCCTCACCGACCAGGAGTTCGGCTCGTTCTTCATCCTCCTGGTGGTGGCCGGGAACGAGACCACGCGCACCGCGCTGTCGCACGCCCTGATGCTCCTCACCGACCACCCCGACCAGATGGAACTCCTGCAGAGCGATTTCGACCGGCACATAGTCGGCGCCCTGGACGAGATCCTGCGCTACGCGACCCCGGTGACCCAGTTCCGCCGCACCCTGACCCGGGACCACGACCTGTTCGGCACGCCGCTCAAGAAGGGCGACAAGGTCCTGCTCTTCTACAACGCCGCCAACCGCGACCCGGAGGTCTTCGAGGACCCCGACCGCTTCGACATCACCCGCACCCCCAACCCGCACCTGAGCTTCGGCGGCCCGGGCCCGCACTTCTGCCTCGGCGCGCACCTGGCCCGGACGGAGATGACGGCGCTGCTGCGGGAGCTGTTCGCCCGGGCCCCGTCGATCCGGGCGGTCGGCGAGCCGGACCGGCTGACCTCCAGCTTCATCAACGGGATCAAGCGGCTCCGCTACGAGATCAGCGAGATCGAATAGAAGCGCGCTTGTCGGCGGCCGCGGATACGTTGGTGCGATGAGCACTCTCGAAAACCGGCCGAACAAGGCCGTCCTGGTCATCGACGTGCAGAACGGCGTCGTCGCCGGGAACCACGAGCGCGACGCCGTCGTGGCCAACATCAACACCGCGGTCGGCAAGGCCCGCGCCGCGGGGGTCCCGGTCGTCTGGATCCAGGACACCGGGGGCGAGCGCGCGCCCGGGACGGAACCGTGGAAGATCGTGCCGGAACTGGACCCGCGCCAGGACGAGCCGCAGGTGCAGAAGCAGTGGGGCGACTCCTTCGAGGAGACCGAGTTGGAGTCGGTGCTGGCGGGCCTGAAGGTCGGCAGCCTGGTGGTGACCGGCGCGCAGACCGACGAATGCGTCCGCTCCACCCTGCACGGCGCCATCGTCCGCGGCTACGACGCCCTCTTGGTGAGCGACGCGCACACCACGGAGGACAGCACCGCCTACGGCGCTCCGGCCCCTGACGCCGTCATCGCGCACACCAACCTGTACTGGAAGTACCACGAGGCTCCGGGCCGCACCGCCGGGATCGTGACCACCGCGGACCTCAGCTTCGACCAGGGTTGAGACCAGGGCTGAGACCGGGGCTCAGACCGGGGCTCAGACCGGGGCTGAGACCGGGGCTGAGACCGGCCGGAGCACAGGCGGGCAGGGTGCGGCGGGGCTGAGGCGTTACGAGTCGGGCTACGAAGCGTGCGTCGAGGCCCGGCGTCGCCGCAACCGCCGCGCCAGGTCCCGCCGCCGCGAGTGGTAGGCGAACATCAGCGCCACCGCGGCCGCGACCAGCCCGCCGAAGGCGAAGACCAGGTTCGAGTACGACAGCTGCGCGGGCGGCGGGGGCGGCACGATGGTCCCGGCGCCCCGGTGGATCGGGGCCTGCGCGCCGCCGGCCGCCTCCTGGTACTCCCAGGTCAGCGACGTGTAGCCGAGCACCACCTTCTCGAACTTGGCTTGCGGCACCGGGGTCGGCGCCGGGGCGGGCGCCGGCGTCTTCCCCTTCTCCTTGCCGGTGGCGGCCGGGGCCGGCGTGCTCGGCGGCAGGGCGACCGTGGGCTCCGCGGTCTGGAACAGCGAGCCGTCCGGGTTCGCGTCCTGGACGCTGATCACCGTGGAGTCCTTGAGCGCGAAGGAGAGATAGCCGTAGCCGCTCCCCGGTCCGCCGAACCCCTCCACATGCAGACAGCCGAACGACTCCCCGGCCGCCGCGGCCAGCCGCAGCTTCGGCGACACGTTCGGGTCGATGGTCTCCAGCAACTCCAGGTTCTGGTACGGGTGCCGGCCGTCGCCCAGCGCCGGCGGGATCATCCCGGCCGGTCCCACCGACAGGATCGGCAGCGAGCCGGCGGCCGGCTCGGGTATCCCGGTCGGGCCGGAGGTCGCCGGGTGCGTCCCGACCGAGTACGCCGGTATCTGCAGGAAGATCTTGTTCGGCGCCGTCGCGTGCGGGCCGGAGGTGTCGCAGGGCCCGGTCGAGGTCGGTATCGCCTGGCTGACGTACGGCGGCGCGGTCCAGCCCGGGTAGGGCGTCGTCGAGTTCGACCACGAGGGCGAGCCCGACGAGGTGGGGGTGGCCGGCGGCGCGCCGGGCGTGCTGCCGGTCGTGGCCGGCGGCGCGCCGGTGACCGTGAACGTGGCGTTCGCCGAGGCGTTCTGCGCCGCGCCGCTGGCGGTCGCGTGGATCGTGTGCGGCCCGGGACCGGCCGGCGCCGGGACCGCCAGGGCGGTGGTCGCCGTGCAGGTCTGGTCCAGCATCGCCGAGCCCAGCGGGGTGGCGTCGAAGGTGAAGGTGACCTGGCCGCCCAGGCAGGCCGCCGGGCCGCCGCGGGCGTTCATGTGGAAGGTGGCGCTGAACGGCGAGTCGGCGACACCGCTGTTCGGGCCCAGCGTCAGGCTCGCCGAGGCGTGCGCGGCCTGGGCCGGGGCCGCGGCGACGACCCCCAGCGCCACCGTGGCCAGGCAGGCCCCCGCGACGCCCGCAACGACCGACCGCTTACCGCGTTGTCCTCGCACCCCACCCACGCCTCTCGGGAATCACAACCCGAGGTCGTCGAGCTCCTTCATGAGGTCCGACCGCGGGCTGCCCGGGAGACTACCGCCCTTGGCCGATTTCCGGCCACCGTCCTTGGTCGGCTGGGACAGGATCTTGGTGTCCGGCAGGCCGCCGTCGCCGATCTGTTCCCCGCCCCCGCCGCCGGACGCCAGGGCCGCGGCCCCGCGCTCGCGCAGCAGCCAGCCGGCCAGCACGCCGCCGATCGCCCCGCCGAAGTGGGCGAGCCAGGACACGTGCGGCACGCCGGGCAGCGCCGCGGTGAGCAGGTAGGCATAGGACAGCGCCATCACACAGCCGATCAGCACGTCCGCGAGGTGCCGATCGAACAGGCCCTTCACGATGACGTAGGCGAAGTACCCGTAGACCAGGCCGGAGGCGCCGACGGTGTTCGAGTTGCCCTGCGCGAACCAGACCATCAGCCCGCTGCTGAAGGTGATGATCAGGGTCACCATCAGGAACTTGCGGACGCCGCGGTAGGCGGCCAGGAACCCGAAGACGAACAGCGGCCCGCTGTTGCTCTCGATGTGCTGCCAGCTGTAGTGCAGGAACGGGGCGGAGACGATGTCACCGAGGTGGCCGACGTTGCGCGGGACGATGCCGAAGTGGGTGGACAGCCGGTAGTCGGTGGCCCAGTTCACCACCTGGACCGCCCAGATGGCGGCGATGAAGCCCACCATGACGTACAGCGCCTTGCGCGCCTCGTACAGGACCTCCTCGGCACTTCTGCCGTCCCAGGAGCCTGGCCCGTCCATCTGGTCCCCCAAGTGTCGCGTTGTATCGCGTTCTGAGAGAAAGCGTAGCGGTCGCTGTTCGAGGACGCATCCACCTTGAGGGGGAGAAAACACGCGCCGAAAGGCGCAAAGGACTACCTCCGTAGGCAGAGCGTGGGCGGAGCGCAGGGAGCGGCGGCCTGCCGGAAGTGGCGCGAACCACGTCCCGATCGTGAGGCCGCATCACGCGTGCGGCCCTAAACTGCGAATCGACCACCCACTGGGAAGGATTGCCGCCGTGCGCAAGGTTCTGATCGCCAATCGTGGCGAGATCGCGGTCCGGGTCGCCCGGGCCTGCCGGGACGCCGGCATCGGCTCGGTCGCCGTCTACGCCGACCCGGACCGGGACGCGCTGCACGTGCGGGTCGCCGACGAGGCCTACGCGCTGGGCGGGTCCACCCCCGGCGAGTCCTACCTGGTGATCGACAAGCTGCTGAAGGCAGCCGCCGACTCCGGCGCCGACGCGGTGCACCCCGGTTACGGGTTCCTGTCCGAGAACGCCGAGTTCGCCCAGGCCGTCATCGACGCCGGGCTGACCTGGATCGGCCCGCCGCCGGCGGCGATCAGCTCGCTCGGCGACAAGGTCTCGGCCCGGCACATCGCGCAGCGCGCGGGCGCCCCGCTGGTCGCCGGTACCCCGGACCCGGTGACCGGGGCCGAGGAGGTGGTGGCGTTCGCCCGGGAGCACGGGCTGCCGGTGGCGATCAAGGCGGCGTTCGGCGGCGGCGGGCGCGGGCTGAAGGTGGCGCGCACGCTGGAGGAGATCCCCGAGCTGTACGAGTCGGCGGTGCGCGAGGCGGTCACCGCGTTCGGACGCGGCGAGTGCTTCGTGGAGCGCTACCTGGACCGGCCGCGGCACGTGGAGACCCAGTGCCTGGCCGACAAGCACGGCAACGTCGTGGTGGTGTCGACCCGCGACTGCTCCCTGCAGCGCCGGCACCAGAAGCTGGTCGAGGAGGCCCCGGCGCCGTACCTCGACGAGGCGCAGATCGCGGAGCTGTACCGGGCCTCGAAGGCGATCCTGAAGGAGGCCGGCTACTACGGCGCCGGGACGTGTGAGTTCCTGGTCGGCCAGGACGGCACCATCTCGTTCCTGGAGGTGAACACCCGACTCCAGGTGGAGCACCCGGTCAGCGAGGAGGTCACCGGGCTCGACCTGGTCCGGGAGATGTTCCGGATCGCCGACGGCGAAGAGCTCGGCTACGGCGACCCGGAGGTCCGCGGCCACTCCTTCGAGTTCCGGATCAACGGCGAGGACCCGGGCCGCAACTTCCTGCCGGCCCCCGGCGTGGTGACCGTGTGGCGGCCTCCGTCGGGCCCGGGCGTGCGCCTGGACTCCGGGATCGAGCAGGGCGCCGAGATCGGTCAGAACTTCGACTCGCTGCTGGCCAAGCTGATCGTCTCCGGCCGGGACCGGAAGCAGGCCGTGGAGCGGGCGCGCCGGGCACTGGCCGAGTTCGAGATCGACGGCATGCCCACCGCACTGCCGTTCCACCAGGCGGTGATGTCCGACCCGGCCTTCACGCCGGAGGAGGGCCCGTTCCACATCCACACCCGGTGGATCGAGACCGAGTTCGACAACCAGATCCCGGCGTTCGCCGGTGCCCCCGGCGAGGTCGCCGAGGCTGCCGAGCGGACCAAGGTGGTCGTCGAGGTCGGCGGGAAGCGGCTGGAGGTGACGCTGCCGGCCGAGCTGGGGGTGTCGGCTTCGGGCGGGGCCGGCGGCGGCCGGGGCAAGGCGGCGCCGAAGCGGGCCGGCGGGGCCAAGGCCGGCGCCGCGGCGTCCGGCGACTCGCTGACCGCGCCGATGCAGGGCACGATCGTCAAGGTCGCGGTCGAGGACGGCCAGGAGGTCGCCGTCGGGGACCTGATCGTGGTGCTCGAGGCGATGAAGATGGAGCAGCCGATCAACGCGCACAAGGCGGGGACCGTGACGTCGATCGCGGCCGAGGTCGGGGCGACGGTCACGGCCGGCACCGTGCTGTGCCAGATCAAGGATTGAAGTCCGGCGTAGCCGGTCCGGCCCGTCGCTCGCGAACGCGTGCGGCGGGCCTTCCCGTGCCCGGTCAACTAACCTCGGTGAATGGAACAAGATCTCGCCCGCCGGGGAAGGAGGACCTTCGCGGTCCTCTTTGCGGGCTTCGCTCTCCTGCTTTCGGTATTCACTCTGGGCGGCGGCGGTACGGCCTACGCCGCCGACTCCACGGTCGACTCGGTCGCGGCCGCGCTGAAGGACAAACCGGTGTACGTCGACCCGGACTCCTCGGTGCAGTTGACGTCGGCCCAGGTCGATTCGCTCGTCTCGCAGATCAAGGGGATGCACTCCGGGGTGCCGGTGTACGTCGCGCTGCTTCCAAACAACTCGACCTTCAATCAGCCCACTCTGCTTCAGCAGCTGCGTAACAAGGTCGGACAGTCCGGCGTCTACGCCGCGAACCTCGGGCAGAGCTTCCACGCGCTCGACTTCTCCGGGAAGCTGCGGTCGGGGCAGGCCGACGGCTTGGCCCGGGCTGCGGCGGCGGGCAGTGGCGGCAACCTCGACTCGGCGCTGACATCGTTCGTGTCCTCGGTCGACTCGGCGGTGACCGCTGACGGCCGCGGCAATCCGAACGGGAAGTCGTCGTCCTCGAAGTCCGGGTCGGGCGCGCTGGTCTTGATCCTGGTGCTGGCGGTCATCGCCGGCGGCGGCTACCTGGCCGTGGCCGCGCGGAAGAAGCAGCGCGCGAATCGGCGGCGGGCCGCGGAACTGGACGGGTTGAAGCGTGCGGTGGACGAGGACATCACCGCCTATGGCGAGGTGCTGGACCGGCTGGACTTCTCCCCCGGCGACCCGGCCGCGACCGACGAGATGCGGGCCGACTACAGCAGAGCGCTGGATCAGTACGAGGCGGCCAAGGCCGCGGCCGCGGCGGCGCGGCGTCCTGAGGACATGAAGAGCGTGACCGAGGCGCTGGACGAGGGACGCTTCGCCTTGGCGACGCTGGACGCGCGGCGACACGGGACGCCGCTGCCGGAGCGTCGGCCGCCGTGCTTCTTCGACCCGCGCCACGGGCCCTCGGTCGGCGAGGTGACGTGGGCACCGCCGGGCGGTGCGCCGCGTCCGGTTCCGGCGTGCGCCGCGGACATGACGCGGGTGGACACCGGGCAGCAGCCGCAGGTGCGGCAGGTCGAGACGGCGTATGGACCGCAGCCCTATTACAACGCGGGCCCGGCGTACGCGCCTTGGGCCGGCGGGTACTTCGGCGGTTCGGTGCTGCCGGCGCTGATGATCGGGACGATGATGGGCTCGATGTTCGGCGGGAACGAGACTTACGTCGAGAACAACTACTACGACAACGGTGGTGGCGGCGGTTGGGGCGACGGCGGCTCTGGCGGTGACGCCGGTGGCGGCGACGGCGGGGGCTGGGGCGACTCCGGCGGCTCGTCCGATTGGGG
>NZ_JAAFYZ010000142.1 GCF_018274385.1 Catenulispora pinistramenti
GGCTTCCTGTTGTCCGTTGTTGTCCCGCCATGTGTTTCCCGTGGCGGGGCGCTACTCGAAGTCGACCTCCACCAACAGATCGGCGGTCCGCTCCGGCTCGGCGAGCATCGCCGACACCAGATGCCGCTGCTCCCACCGCCCGGCGGCCCAGGCCAGTCCGCGCGCCAGGCCGTCGAAGGTGGAGGTGTGCACGACGCCGTCGGCGACCCGCCAGTCCACTTCCGTGCCGTCGGCCAGGATCAGGTCGTCGTGCTCGACGTAGGTGCCCGGTGCGTCCGGTAGCAGGGCCCTGATGGCCTCCGGCACGTCCCGCACCTCTCCGGCCTCCTCGACCCCGGCGTCTATCACCTCCGAGGCCAGGTCCAGGTCGAGCAGATCGGCCAGGGCGTGCGCGTGGCGCAACGGGATCGGCAGGTAGGGGCGGCCGGCCAGCAGCGGCAACAGATCCGGGGCGTCCACGACCACCACCTCGTCGGCCTCGGCGACCGCCAACTCCCCGTCCAGGGTGGCGCGCAGCTGATCCGGGGGAGACACCTGGTCGGCGGGCACCTCGGCCAGCGTGCAGTACAGATCGGTGAGCTGGCTCCGGTTCACCGACCGGTCCGGATCGGCCAGCCGGTCCAGCAACTCGTCCGGACCGCCGGGCACCGCCAGCAACTCCCGCGCGGTGGTCTTGACGCCCAACGCGGTCAAGAAGTCGAAGTCGTTGGCCAGCGCGCCCGCGTCGGCGGGGTCCAGGGCGTCGTACAGACCGGCCAGCGCGGTGTCCTCGCCCATGACCAGATCGGCCGGACACTTGCCGGCCAGCACCGGCGTCCGGCTCAGCCACCACGCGGTGGCCGAGGGCAGCGTCAGCCGGCTGCCGTCGGCGAGCGCGAGCTGGGCCGGACGCAGCACCGCCTGGCGCAGTGCCGGCGTCCGGGCCAACAGCTCCAACGCCTGCGGCCACGCCTCGGGCCGCACCGTCTCCAGCCCGATGACGCCCGCCAACTCGGCGAGCACCACCGGCGCGGAATCCGGCGGGCACAACGCTTCCACGTGCTCGGCCCAGTCCTCGAAGCCCTCCAGCTCGGTCAACTCGTCGTCAAGGGTGTCCGGATCGAGCAGGACGCCGGTGTCCCGCAGCACCGGGAAGCTGTCCGGAACGCCGGCGGCGTGCAGGACCCCGGACCCCCAGCGCTCCACCCACGCGGGGTCGACGAACCCGTACAACTCGGGATCGACGATCCCGGCCAGCGCCGATTCGGGCACCAGCAACTCGTTGGCCGGCGTGAGTCCGCCGTCGGCCTCGGGCAGCAGCAGCCGGCCGAGCCCGAAGCGTTCCCCGGGGCGCGGACCGGCGGCCCGGACCAGAGCCAGGACCGCCTCGGCGATCGCGAGCGGGTCGGCGGTGTCGTCGTCCAGCGGCACCGGATCGTAGGCGGCCTCCACGGCTTCCTGCACGGCCGGATCGGCCAGCATCACCCGCGGCTCGGCCGGCTGCGCACCCAGTCGTTCCAGAAGGCGGGCGCCGTCGCCGAGGGCGTGCGGGTGGATGACGCGGAGCCCGAGCGGGGTGAGCGCGGCCAGGGTGGCCTCGTCAAAGGCGGTGGCCGGACGGAGTGTGCCGCGCGGTCCGCGGACGGTGCGGCCGTCGGCCAGAGGTACAGACAGGGCCGAAAGTGCGTCAAACGCAAGGGGATCGTCGCCGGACACCCCGTCCAGCGCGCTGTACAGCGCGGCCCACCACGACGGCTCACGCTTGAGCCCGGCGACGGCTTCGACCACGTCCCCGAGGCCGATGCCGCGCACGCCGAGCGTGGTCAGCGCGGCCTGGTCCCGTTCGAAACCGGCGGGAAGCAGGCCCGGGATCACGTCTTCGAGCGCGGCGACCAGGGCCGCGGAGTTCGGGGTGAGGACGACGGCGTTTCGCGGGATGAGGAGCGAGGGGGTTTCTTCGTCCTCTGCGTTCTCGACGTTCTCCTCGTTCACGATATTCGCGGCATCCGCGGCATCCGCGGAGTTCACGGCTGTTCTCTCGGCCGCGGGCAGGATCGCCGACTGCGCCAGCAGCGCCACGATCCGCCGCCGCAGCTCGGCGTCGACCGGACCGTCCGCGATCGGACCGGGCACCAGCCGGAGCAGACCAGGGCTCTTCGACGGCCACCGCCGAACGAGCTCCGCATAGGCGTCCGCGGCCCGATCGAGCAGGAAGTCGGTCAGCGCCCCCGGCGCCAGCCGCCGCCGCGTCGGATCCAGCGGCAGCGTCGCGATCAGCAACGCCGGCAGGCCCAGCGGCTCGTCGGTGGGCGTCGGGCCGTGGAACACCGGGGCGGTCTCGGGCCGCCGGGGCTCCCCGGCGGCGTCGCACGGCACCGCCCACGTCAGCGCCCACCTCGGCCGCGCGCGTTCCTCCACCGGACGATCCGTCAGCAGCTCCGGCGCGATCTGCCCGCTCGCCGAGACCGTGCGCCAGCGGGACACCTCGGTCCCGTCGGTGATGCTGCACACGCCGTCGTCGTCGCGGGCCGCCGTCAGCCGGCGCACGTCCCCGTCCACATCCACAACGATCTCGGCCAGCGTCGGCAGCGCCAGCAGCAGCGCGTCGTCCACGCCGGCCAGCAGGGTGGCGACCAGCTTGCGCGCGGCGTCGTCGCGCAGCGGGAGGACGACGGCCGTGTCAAAGCCCTGCGGCGGCCGCTCGTCGGTGGCGAACGGGAGCCGCAGTATCGGCGTCCGGCCCCCGCGGCGCGTCAGCTCGGCCCGGAGCCCGGCGCTGCCCTCGGCGGCCTGTTCCACCTCGCGGCGGGCGTCGGCGGCCGAGAACCGGACGCTGCCGTCTCGGGACAGGACGGAGGGCGCGTCGCAGACGGCGAGGACGGCGGCGAAGCCGACGCCGAAGCGCCCGACCGGGGAGGCCGCCGCTGCCGAGGCCGCCGACTCGCCCGCGTCCGCCGGGGATGCCGAGGATGCCGAGGATTCCGAGGACGCCGGGTCCGCCGACGATTCCGGCCCCGGTCCCGCCTCCGCCACTTTGCCGGAGGCCCGCAGCGTGGAGAGCCCGGTCACCCCGTCCGCGTCCAGCGGCGCACCGACATTGGCCGCGGTCAGGGTCTGGCCGGCCAGCGTCAGCCGCAGCCGCCCGCTCACCCCGGCGCGTAACGCGGCGTCGGCGGCGTTCTGCGCCAACTCCACGACCACCCGGTCCCGGTACCCACCGAGGACCAAGTCCTCCTCCAGATTGGCATCCTCACGGAACCGCACCGGGGAGGCCACCCAGGCCTCCAGCACCCGCGAACGGGTCGCTGCTGTCTCAAACGGATCGCTCACCCGCGGAGTCTAGGGCCCGCCTCCCTCATCCCGCTTGGCTTCCCGCCTCGGCGACATACCCGGTCAGGCACTGGTGGCAGATGATGTCGACCATGCGCTCCACCGAGTAGTCCCGCCAGCGCGTCACCGGCTCGACCAGCCGCCGGTTGCACAACGCGTGTAGGTGCGGCGGATCTTCTGCGTCATCGACGCGCACGATGTGCCAGAACTGGTCCTCGGTGCTGTCCGTGTCGAGATCCCGATCACGGGCGAGTTCGTACGAGTAACGGCTCACAGTCGGGACGATGCGCCGACTTGCGGCGCACGGCGCGCGCAGGGGACCGTTCGGGCTATGCGGGAGGCCATGCAGGATCGGACCGACCCCCGACAGCCCGACGAGGAACCGGCTGTTCTGACCGGCGGGCGGATGACCGGGGGCGTGGTGCGCGTGCACGACGTGGTGCACCGGCCGGTGAGCGCGGCGTGTCCCGCGACGGCATCCCCGTCGCCTGGATCGACTTCGACACCGCGGCCCCCGGCGATCCGCTCGAAGACGTCGGGTACGCCGCGTGGACCTGGTGCATCGCCTCGACGCAGCGGGTACCTGTCGCGCGCCAAGCCGGCCAAGTCAGGATCCTGGCAGCTGCCTACGGCCTCGACGCCGCCGAACGCGCCGTGCTCATCGACGCCGTGATCGAGCGTCAGGCACGCAATGCCCGCTTCTGGGCGACCGTCCAGGCCTCCGGGCACGCTCCCGCCGATCCCAAGACCATCGCCGCGCGCATCGCCTGGAGCCGCCGCGAGGCCGCGTTCACCATGGCGCACCGCGAAGCCTTCGACGCGGCGCTGGCCTGACCGCGCTGGCCGCTGGCCGCTGGCCGCTGGCCGCTGGCCGCTGGCCGGTGACCGGCCGCAGATATGAAGGCTGGACTTGTTAATCCAAACTACTAAGGCTAGGCTTCATATTGTGAACGACGCCCAGACTCCCGCCACCCCGGCCCCGAACGTCCCGGACGTCCCGGACGTGCCGAACGCCCCGGACGCCCCGGACGTCCCGGACCCGCGCCGCGAGACCGCCCGGCGCATCCGCATCGCCATCGGCGCCTTCAAGCGCCGCGTCCAGGAGGCGCAGGCCGAAGGGGACCTGAGCAATCCGCAGCTCACCGCGTTGTCGCGGCTCGATCGCATGGGGCCGATGACGACTACCGGGCTGGCCCGCCGGGAGCAGATGACCCCCCAGGCGATGGGCGCGACGATCGCCGGCCTGGAGAAGCTGGGCCTGGTGACGCGCAGTGCGGACGCCGACGACGCGCGGCGGTCGATCCTGAGTCTGACCCCGCAGGGCCGCGACGCCGTGCGTTCGGGCCGGAACGCCGTGGTCGACCGGGTCACCGCGGTCCTGGAGGAGTCGTTCACCGATGCGGAGGCCGAGGCCCTGGCGGTCGCGGCCCCGCTGATCGAGCGGCTCGCCCAGCTGCTCTGACACCGCTTCCACCAGCACTTTTGGAGCCGCCATGCCCGCCTCGCCCGAGGCCCCTGCCTCTGCCCCGGCTCACGACACCGTCCCTGCGTCGATATCCCAGAACGCCTTCTCCTGGCGTTTCACCACCCCACTGTTCATCGGCTCGGCTCTCAACCCCATCAACAGCTCCCTGATAGCCACCGCCCTCCTGCCGATCGCGCACGGCGTCGGCGTCCCGATCGGCCAGACCGCGGCCCTGGTCACCGCCCTCTACCTGGCCAGCGCCATCGCCCAGCCGACGGCCGGCAAGGCCGCGGAGGTGTTCGGCCCGCGTCGGGTGTTCCTCGCCGGGATCGTCCTGGTGGCGGTCGGCGGGCTGGCCGGCGGGTTCGCGCGCGACCTGCTCACCCTGCTGATCAGCAGGGTCCTGATAGGCCTGGGAACGTCCTGTGCCTACCCGACCGCGATGCTCCTGATCCGTCGCCGGGCCAACGACGCCGGCCTGGCCAAGCCGCCCGGCGGGGTGCTCGGCGGGCTGCAGATCGCCGGCATCGCCACCGCGTCCCTCGGTCTGCCGGTCGGCGGCGCGCTGGTCGGGGTGTTCGGCTGGCGCTCGGTCTTCTTCGTCAACGTGCCCGTCGCGGTGATCGCGCTGTTGGCGACCCTCACCTGGGTCTCGCCCGACGGCCCGCTCCAGCGTCCGCTGCGCTGGCGCGAACTGGCGGTCCGCCTGGACCTCACCGGCATCGCCGGGTTCGCCGCCGCGATGATCGCGTTGCTGCTGTTCCTGTTCGGGCTGCCCACCGCGCACTGGTACCTGCTCGGCATATCCCTCGTCTTCTGGATCGCGCTCGTGCTCTGGGAGCTGCGGGCCGGCAGCCCCTTCCTCGATGTGCGGATGCTCGCCTCGAACAAGGCGCTCACCCGGACCTACCTGCGTTTCGGGCTGGCCATGCTCTGCCTGTACGTGGTCCTGTACGGCATTACACAGTGGGTTGAAGGCGTCCGCGGCCTCAGCGAGACCCAAGCCGGCCTCCTGCTGCTCCCGATGACGCTGGTCTCCGGGCTGATCGTCTCCCCGATCTCCAGCCGCAACCTGGTTCGGGCCCCGATCATCGCCGCCGCGGTCGCCTGCGTGATCGGCGCGGCCGGCGTGCTGGTCCTCAGCGCGACGGCCTGGATCGGCTGGGTCGTGGTGCTGACGATCGTCTTCGGTGTGGTGATGGGCCTGGCCGCCGCCGGCAACCAGACCGCGCTGTACGCGCAGGCGCCCGCCGAACAGCTCGGGACGGCCGCCGGCCTGCTGCGCACCTTCGGTTACGGCGGCTCGATCGCTTCCTCGGCCATCACCGGGATCGTCTTCCACACGAGCGTCAGCGACCACGGGGTGCACCGGATCGCCTGGATCATGATCGGCGTCAGCGTGGCGCTGCTCCTGGTGTCAGTCCTCGATCGTTCGCTGCCGAGGAAGACCGCGTCCTAGGGTCATCCATACCGGCCACCGCGCAGCCACCGCATACCGGCCATCGCATACCGGCCATCAGCCCCCGACGACCCGCGCCTCCTCCAACGGCACCTCGAACCACACCACCTTCCCGTTCGCCGTCCGGCTCACGCCCCACCGCTGCGCCAGCTGGCTGACCAGGAACAGCCCCCGCCCGCCCTCGTCCAGATCGCCGGCCTCCAGCAGGATCGGCAGGAAGTGGTCGTCATCGCGCACCTCGCACAGCAGCGTCCCGGTGCGCAGCAGCCGCAGCTCGATCGGCCCGTGCGCGTAGCGCACCGCGTTCGTCAGCAGTTCGGTGGCCAGCAGTTCGGTGGTGTCCCGGACCCCGTCCGGCAGCCCCCACCCGGCCAGCGTCTGCCGCACCAGGCGCCGCGCCCGCGGCACCGTCGGCGGCAGCGGGGAGAGCAGCCAGTTGGCTATGTCCTCGGCCGGGATGCCCTTCAGCCGGGCCGCCAGCAGCGCGACGTCGTCCTCGTGCTTGTCCCCGTCGAGCATCGTCAGCAGGGTCTCGCACAGCGTCTCGGGCTCGACCGACGGCTGCGCGGCCAGCTCCAGGCACTCGGCGAGGGCGGCGATCCGGTCGTCGATGTCGTCGCCCCGGGCCTCGACCAGCCCGTCGGTGTACAGCACCAGGACGTCGCCGTCGCCGATCGGGATCTCGGCGGTGTCGAACGCCACGCCGCCGACCCCGATCGGCGCGCCGCTGGGCACCTCGACCTGCTCCACCCGGCCGTCGGCGCGGACCAGCATCGGCGCCAGGTGCCCGGCGTTGGCGATGACGCACGTCGAGGCGATCGGGTCGTAGACCGCGTACAGACAGGTCGCCAGATGGTCGTCGCCCAACTGCAGCGCCAGGCTGTCCAACTGGCGCAGCAGCTGTCCCGGCGGCAGGTCCAGGGCCGCGAGGGTCTGCACCGCGATCCGCAGATGCCCCATCACCGCCGCCGACCGCACGCCGTGCCCCATCACGTCGCCGATCACGATCGCCACCCGGCTGCCCGGCAGCGCGATGGTGTCGAACCAGTCGCCGCCGACCTCGACCGCCGGATTGGCCGGCAGATACCGGTGCGCGACCTCGACCCCGGCCAGCGTCGGCGGCGTGGTCGGCAGCACCCCGCGCCGGAACTCGGCGGCCGTGGCCACCTGACCGCGGAACAGCCGCGCGTTGTCGACGCCGAGCGCCGCCTGCGCCGCCAACTGCCCGACGGTGAGCACGTCCACCTCGTCGAACTCGGCCCGCTCCGGCCGCCGCGTCAGGGCCACGCAGCCCAGCACCCGGCCGCGCACCACGAGCGGCACGGCCAGATACGCGCGCTCGGCGACCAACGGATACAGGTCGCCGGGGGAGTGGGACAGCGCCATCGCCTCGGCCCGGTCCGGGGTGACGCGATCCAGCCACACCGGCACGCCGGTGGCCATCGCCTCGTGGCAGGGGCTGGTGTCGTGCATGATCTGCACCGCGCCCTCCGGCACCAGAGCCTGCCAGCGCTCAAGCGGCTCGTCGTGGGCCACCGCCACCCGCCGCACCAGACTGGACGCGGTCGCCCCGGGGGCCGGCGGAGCCGGGGCGCCGTCCACGAACAAGGCGTCCAGCAGATGTACGGACGCGAAGTCGCCCAGCCGCGGCACCAACGCCGCGGCGAACTGCGCCGCGATCGCCACCATGTCGCCGGCGGCGCCGATCCGGGTCGTCGCGTCGTTCAGGAACGACAGGTGGTCGCGCAGATCCAGCGGCTCCCGCCCCTGGTCGCGCTCTTGTCCCGGATCATGCTCCCATTCCTGGTCACCGTGTGGGCCGCGGTCCCCGTCCCGCTCCCCTCGATCCCCCCTGCGCGTCAGCACTCTGCTGTCTTCGTGCTCTGATTGCTGCACTTCGGTAGTTGCTCTCGCTCCGGCCCGATACTGGTGTGCGAAGTCTAGGACCGTTCGTCCGCCTTGTGGCAGAGAAAGAACATCTGGATCTCCGGTTTGGCCGAACTCGTCTCCGGCGCGTAGGACAGAACCCGCTCGTGCTCGACGGCGAATCCGGACTCTGACAACAGGGTTCGTAGATCGTCGCGGAGAATCCCGGTCACCCGGATCCGGCTGTCCAGGAAGGTGATCGGGACGTCGTCCACATCCCCCTCGACCATCGCCACCGCGAACCAGCCGCCCGGGACCAGCACCTCGCCGATCAGGCCCAGCGCGGTCCGCACCTTTTCCCGCGGCAGATGGAGCAGCACGAAGAACGCCGTCACCGCCTCGAACCCGGGCCCGTCGGCCGACAGGTCCATCACGTCCCCGAGGACGAACTCCGCCTCCGGCACGTTCTGCTCGGCGATCCCGAGCATCCGCGGCGAGATGTCCAGGCAGGTCACCCGGCAGCCGGCGGCGGTCAACTGACGCGCGGTCGGCAGCCCGGTCCCCGAACCGATGTCCAGCACCCGCGCCCCGGGCGGCATCAGCTCCAGCATCGTCCTCACCATCGCGAGCTGGCCGTCCTTGTGTGGGAAGGCCTCGTCATAGCGTGCGCCGATCGCCTCCCAGGCGCGCGCCTGATCCTGCTCGCGCTCGATCCACGCCCGATCGGCTTCGCCGGCCGGATTCCCGCGTGCCGCCGAACCCGGATTCCCGATGACCATGTCCGTATTATCAGGGGTCTTCATTTTCTCGGGAAAGGGTGGGACTGATGCGCATCGACGCGCAGCACAGCCGTCGCTCGTTCATCCGCGCCGTCAGCGTGGGGACGCTGGCCGTCGGCTTCGACGTCACTTCCCGCGCCTGGGCGGCCGAAGCCCCGGCCGGCACCGGAGCGGACCAGGGAACGGACCAGGCAGCTGACCGGGGAGCGGGCACCGGGGCGGCCGCGGACTTCCGGCGCGCCCCGCACCTGGACGGCCGGCTCCTGATCGACCCGGCGGACCTGGCGCCCTACGAAGACGACTACGGCCACCTGGTCCACCGCACCCCGAAGGCGGCGCTGCTGCCCGGGTCGGTCGCCGACATCGCCGCGATGATCGCCTTCTGCGGCCCGCTCGGCATCCCGGTCGCGCCGCGCGGCCAGGGCCACCAGGCCTACGGCCAGGCCCAGGTCGACGGCGGCCTGGTGATCGACCTGGGACCGCTGGACACGATCAGCGTCGACCCGGCGAGGAGCACCGCGACCGTCGGGGCCGGCGCCGTGTGGAGCGCGGTCCTGGCGGCGAGCCTCGCACACGGCCTCACCCCGCCGGTGTTCACCGACTACATCGAGCTGTCGGTGGGCGGCACGCTGATCGCCGGCGGCCTCGGCGGGGCCTCGCACCAGCACGGCGCGCAGGTCGACAACGTCCTGGAACTCGACGTCGTCACCGGTGCCGGCCGCGTCCAGACCTGCTCGGCCACCCACAACGCGGACCTGTTCCACGCCACCTTGTCCGGCCTCGGCCAGGTCGGCGTCATCACCCGCGCCGTGGTCCGCCTGATCCCCGCGCCGACCTCGGTCCGCAGCTATTCGCTGGCGTACCCGACGCTCGCCGCCCTCACCGCCGCGCAGCGCAAGGTCGTCGGCGACGGCCGTTTCGACTGGCTGGAGGGCACGATCCTGCCGGCCAGCGGTGGCGGCTGGCTGTACATCCTCGAAGGTTCGGCGTTCTACGACACCACCCCGCCGGATGACAATGCCCTGATCGGCGACCTCGCCTATGTCGGCCCGCCCCAGATCCAGGACTCGGGCTACCAGGCCTTCGTGGACGACCTCGCGCCGACCGTCGCGGCCCTGAAGGCCAGCGGCGAGTGGTACGACCCGCACCCCTGGTTCAACGGCTTCCTCCCCGACGCCGCCACCGACGCCCTGGTCGCGGACACCCTGGCTGGCACCACCGCGGCCGATCTCGGCGCCAGCGGCCTGGTGCTGCTCTACCCGGTGCCGACCGCGAAGCTGACGGCTCCCCTGCTGTCGGTGCCCGAGGGGGAACTGGCCTTCCTGTTCGCGGTGCTGCGCACAGCCGCCCCGGACGGCGGCGCGCTGCCGGCGCCGCAACTGCTGCAAGCCAACCGCGATCTGTATCTGCGCGTGCAGGCCGCGGGCGGCACGCAGTACCCGGTCGGCGCGATCCCGATGACGCCGGCCGACTGGCGGACGCAGTACGGCGCGCGGTGGCGGGGATTCCAGGCCGCGAAGCAGTACTTTGACCCATATGGGATCCTTGCGCCGGGGCAGGGGATCTTCGCACCCGCCCATTGAGCGGTTGAACGCGCGACGGCGGCCGGGCAGTGGGCGACCCGGCCGCCGTCGGCATGTCCGAGCAGGTCGGGAGCTCCTTGGACGGCAACAGGTCACAAGGAGTACTCCGAAGTTTCGTTTGTTGGTTCCGTCGTCGGGGCCTTGAGCGAAACTATCCTTCCCAGGGCCCTGATCTCGTGCTATTCAATTCAGTGCGCCACCCCACATCCCCACCTTCATGTGGAGGCATCCAGTGTTTGCTGCTCACCATCCGCGGCGATCGGCTTCCGGTCGCCGCTTCCGGCGTGGCCTGTTCATGCTGACGGCCGCGGCCACGGCGGCTGTCACGCTCATGGCCACCAATGCTTCGGCGACCGGCGCCGACCACTACGTCGCCCTGGGCGACTCCTACTCCTCCGGCGTCGGCGCCGGCAGCTACACCTCCTCCAGCGGCAGCTGCGACCGCAGCACCAACGCCTACTCGCAACTGTGGGCGAACAGCCGCCACCCGGCCAGCTACGTCTCCGTCGCCTGCTCCGGTGCCACCACCCAGGACGTGCTCAACAACCAGCTCTCGGCGCTGAGCAGCGGCACCACCCTGGTGAGCATCACCATCGGCGGCAACGACGTCGGCTTCTCCTCGGTGATGGAGACCTGTGTGCTGGACTCCGACAGCGCCTGCCTGAACGCCATCAACACCGCGACCTCGCAGGCCAAGACCATCCTGCCGGGCCGGCTGGCGACCACCTTCGCCGCGATCCGCAGGGCCGCGCCGTCCGCGCACGTCGTGGTCCTGGGCTACCCGGAGCTGTACGACCTGAGCCACTCCTGGTACTGCCCCGGCCTGAGCGGCACCGACCGCTCCGCGCTGAACAACGCCGCGGACCTGCTCGACACCCAGATCTCGGCCGCGGCCCAGAACGCCGGCGACACCTTCGCCGACGTCCGCGGCCAGTTCCACGGGCACGAGCTGTGCGACTTCTTCAACGAGTGGCTGCACTCGGTGGACGTCACCGACGTCAGCGACTCCTACCACCCGACCGCCGACGGCCAGAGCGGCGGGTACTACGCGGCGTTCAGCGCGGTCGCGCCGTAGCCGGTAGCAGATAGCAGATAGCAGATAGCAGATAGCGGCACAGCGGAAACCGGCGAGGGCCGTCAATTGCCCGGAGCACTCCCGTTGCCCCGAGTCGGCGTGACCTCCACCCCGCCGTGCGCCAGCTGCTCCTGCAACTTCTCGCCCTCGATGTCCGGGTCCGGCACGTACTTGGAGTACCACTGCGGGTGGTACCAGAACCCCGATTTCGCCAGCGCCATCACCGCCGGGACCAGGGTGAGCCGGACGACGAACGCGTCCAGGAACACCCCGGCCGCGAAGCTGAAGCCGATCGCCTTGATCGTCGGGGTCGGCGAGACGATGAAGGCCACGAAGATCGAGAACATGATCAGCGCGGCCGCGGTCACCACGCGCGAGGCCGTGCCGGCGCCGCGCCGGACCGCCTCGACCGCGTTCCCGTTCTTCGTGAAGTCCTCCTTGATCCGGCTGACGACGAAGATCTCGTAGTCGCTGGACAGTCCGAAGATGATCGCGATCATGATGATCGGCAGGAAGCTGATGGTCTCGGACTTGGTGATGCTGAAGATCTTCTCGCCCCAGCCCCACTGGAACAGGGCGACCTGCGCGCCCAGCGCCGCGGCCACCGACAGCAGGAAGCCGATGATCGACTTGATCGGGACCCAGATGGTGCGGAAGGCGAAGGTCAGCAGGATGAAGGCCAGTCCCACCACGACGATCAGGAACACCGGCAGCGCCGAGTTCAGCTTCGAGGACACGTCGATGTTCGAGGCCGTGACCCCGCCGATCAGCACGTTCGCGCCGCTGCCGGCGGCGATCGCGGTGCGGTTGTCGCGCAGGTGGTGGACCAGGGTCGCGGTCGCGGGGTCGCTGGGGCCGGTGGTCGGGATGACCTTGATCACCGCGGTGCTGCCGTTCAGCGCCGCCGGGGTGGATACGGCGACCCCGGGTTGCTTGGCCAGCCCGGCGGCGATCTGCGACACCTGCTGTTGGGACGACACCCCGTCGGCGACCACCAGCAGCGCGCCGTTGAACCCGGGACCGAAGTTCGCGGTGGTGAGGTCGTAGGCCTTGCGCGAGGTGTCGCTCTTGGGGTTCGACGACGCGCCGGGCAGGCCGGTCTGGATCTTCAGCGCCGGCGAGGCCAGGAGCAGCAGCAGCGCCACGCCGGCGAGCAGCACCGGGATCCGGTGGTGGACGACGAACCGGGCCCAGCGCCAGCCGGCGGCCGTCTCCGGAGCCTCGACGGTCTGGTGCGCGACGCGCTCGGAGTGCTCCTTGCCGAAGGGGAACCGGGAGAAGTTCTTGAGTTTGTCGCCCGCGAAGCCCAGCATCGCCGGGATCAGGGTCAGCGAGATCAGCATCGCCAGGAACACCGCGCCCGCGGCGGCCACGCCCATGATCGTCAGGAACGGGATCCCGACCACCGCCAGCCCGCACAGCGCGATCATGACCGTGCAGGCGGCGAAGACCACCGAGCTGCCGGCCGTGCCCGCCGCCACGCCCACGGCCTCCTCCGGCGGCATCCCGCGCAGCAGGCCGTCCCGGTGCCGGTGGATGATGAACAGGCCGTAGTCGATGCCGCAGGACAGCCCCAGCATGATCGCCACGGTCGTCGAGGTGGAGGCGATGGTCATCACCGCGGCCAGCGCGGTGACCGCCATGACCGTGGTGATCACGCCGATGATGGCGGTCATGATCGGCAGCCCGGCGGCCACCAGCGAGCCGAAGGTGATCAGCAGGATGAAGAAGGCGATCACCAGGCCGACCAGTTCCGGCAGCTCCGAGGGCACGACCCGCCACCCGGGGTAGACGCTGCCGTTGTACTCGACCTGCACACCGGCCGCGCGGGCCGGCGCCACGGCGGACTTCACGTCGTTCAGCGCGGAGTCCTTGATGTCGGGCGGCTGCTGGCTCCACTGCAGGTTGCCCAGCGCCACCTGGCCGTTCTGCGAGATCGGACCGGCCTGGAACGGGTCCGCCGACAGCGCGACCCCCGGGACCTTCCCCAGGTTCGCCACGGCCTGCTCGATGCCGGCCTTGGGACCGGGGTCGGTGACCTTCGTCCCGTTCGGCACGGCGAACACGACGGTCGTCTGGGCCCCGCTCAGCGCGGGGAGTTTGACCTTCAGCAAGTCCGTGACCCGCTGCGACTCGGTGCCGGGGATCGTGAACGAGTCGTTGGTCTTCCCACCGCTCGCCCCGGCCACGGCGATCATGGCCACGACCACGATCACCCACACCGCGAGGACTAGCCGGCGGCGGCGGAAGGCCCAGCGGGCGATTCGGAACAGGTAGCTCGACACCCTCGCAGCATCCGGCGCGGGTGCGGCGCGCGCCTTCCGGGCTGAGCCATCCGGGAGGGGAGGGGACGTGGTCGGCCGCGGCCCGGGGCCGGTGCGGCCGGGGCCTCGGGCCGAACCGCGAAGGGCCGGCGGCGGATCGCGCCGGGGTTTCCGCACATTCTTGCGATCGGCAGGCCCGCGCCCGGCGGTTCCGACGCCGCGCCGGCCGCGTTGAGAGCGCCATCCGACAAGCGCCATCCAACAAAGAAGTGGCGTCCTCTGAGCGAGGGCGCCACTTCCATTGCGGCTCCGGACCGCCGCTCCGGCGCGGTCACGTCTCAAGGGTGGTGAGGCGTCGCCGACCACGTCGGTCAGTCCCTACGCGGGGCCCGGTGAAGTGCCGTCGACTCTACCGGGCCCCGCCGGGTCAGCCCAGCTCGAACGAGGTGATTCCGTAGACCGTCACCAGATTGATATCGCGCACCGGACCGGTGTACATCCGGGCCGTCTCGAAGCTGGGCTTCAGGCCGTGGCGTTCAGCCAGGGCAACGGCCTGCGGGTTGAGTTCGGGGACGTCCAGCGCGACTTCGGCCGCCGTTCCGTCGCCGTCGGCCGCGGCGAGTCCGGAAACCAGGGCCCTGAACAACTCCTCGGCGATCTCCGGGGTGTCGGCGAACAGCGGGCCGATCTTGGCGAACGACGGGGCCCGGCGGATGACGCCGTAGCCCACGAGTTCGCCGTCCGAGACCGCGCCGTACCCGATGTGCCCCGGCGCCGCGAGCCAGCGGGCGAGGAACACCGGGCGTTCGGCCGGGAAGCGGCGGCTGTCGTAGGCCTGGATCGTGCTCTGCGCGATCTCGCCGGCGGGCAGGATCTTCGGCCCGTTCCCGGTCGACGGAGCCTCGGCCTCCACCGAACCGACGTAACGGATGTTGCGGTGCGCGAGCTGGAAACCGGAGCGGCGGTAGTTGTCCTGCTGCTCCAGCACGCCGTCCAGCCCGATGATCCGGTCGCCGGCGTGCTCGAGCCCGGCCTGCCAGGTGGCGTAGCCGTGGCCCCGCCCCCGGAAGTCCGGGTGCACCAGGTAGAACCCGAGGAACGAGAAGGTGTCCCCGTAGTTCACCACGGACACCGCCGACACCGGCTGGTCGTCGATCCGGCCCAGGAAGAAGCCGTCAGGGTCCTGAGCCAGGAAGCAGCCGCCGTCGGCGGGGCCGGGGTTCCAGCCCTCGCCGGCGGCCCAGGACTCGAAGACCGGCCAGTCGGCCGCGGTGGCCCGGGTGATCTCCAGCTCGGTCGTCTCGTCCTGTTCCACGTCTACAAGTCCTCTTCCATGGCGGCCAGCTCCTCCGGGGTGCCGTAGCTGATCGGGCCCTTATACGTGCGCCGGGCCGTCACGAACCACCATACGGTCGCGATGGACAGCACCACGGCCAACGCGACCGGGGCGTAGTTGAACGTCTTGTGGGTGATCGGGTACTGCTGCGGCAGCAGGAACAGGATGCTGCTCAGGAAGATCCACGTGATCGCGACCAGCGTCACCGGCCGGCTCCAGCGGCCCAGGTTCCACGGGCCCGGGGTGAAATCGGCGCCGCGGCGCAGCCGCAGGAAGATCGGCACGCCGTAGGAGCCGAACAGGCCGATCACGTTGACCGAGACGATGGCCTGGAAGGCGACGGTGTTCCACAGCGAGGGCACACCCAGCAGGAACGCGCCGACCGCGGCGAACCAGACCGACTTCACCGGAGTGTGGGTGCGCTTGCTGACCGTGCGCCACCACTTGCTGCCCGGGATCGCGCCGTCCCGGGAGAAGGCGAAGATCTGCCGGGAGTTGGAGGTCATGTTCGCCAGCCCGCAGAAGAAGATCGCGCCGCAGACCACCAGCAGCAGGACCTTGGCAGTGGACAGGCCCAGGGCGTCGACGAAGATCTGCGCGGCCGGCTCGCCGGCGCCGGCCTCGTTGGAGTAGTTGGCCGCCGACATCGAGAAGGTCAGGGCCAGGATCAGCACCAGGCCGGCGACCCAGGAGAAGGCGATCGAGCGCACGATGCCCTTCGGCGCCGAGACCGCCGCGTGGGTGGTCTCCTCGGACATGTGCGCCGAGGCGTCGAAGCCGGTGAACGTCCAACTCGTGAACAGCAGGCCGATCATGCCGGCGTAGATGCCGGACTTGAATCCGGTGCCGTTCACGAAGTGGGTGAAGGCGAAGCTCGCCGAGTTGTGGTGGGCCGGGAACACGATCAGGTAGAACACGATCACCAGGCCGCCGACCAGCAGCCAGGCCACGCTGATCTTGTTCAGCAGCGCGACCAGCCCGACGGTGTAGGTGTTCAGCAGCGCGTGGATCAGCAGGATCGCGCCGTAGATGGCCAGGATCTGCCCCGGGTGCGGGTTGTAGCTCGGCCACTGCAAGGTGGCCAGCGCCACGGCGAAGTTCGCCAGTGCGAAGTCGGTGGCCGCGGTGCCGCCGATCTGGCCGATGAAGTTCAGCCAGCCGGTGAACCAGCTCCAGCCCGCGTTATGCCGCTTGGCCAGCTTCGCCGACCAGTAGTACAGCGCCGCCGAGGTCGGGAAGCCGGAGGTGATCTCGGCCATCGCCGCGCCGACGAACAGCACCAGCATGCCGACCACGAGCCAGCCGAAGACCATGATGCGCGGGCCGCCGGAGACCATGGCCAGGCCCAGCGCGGTCAGCACGCCGGAGATGAAGTTGATGATGGTCGCCGAGATGGCGAAGTTCCCGAACGCGTTGACGCGCCGGGACAGCTGGCGGGGATAACCGAGTTCCCTCAGGGTCTGGTCGTCGTCGGGGATCTCCAGGGAGGTGCCCTGGCGGCTTGTCGGACCGGCGTCGGTCGCCATCTTTCGTACCTTTCAAGGGGAAGGGGGATACGAGGGACAAGCCACGCGAGGGCGTACGCGGCCGGGCTGTATAACAGGTCGATGCTTCTGATCAGATTCCGGACATACAGCGCTCCCGGGCCATGAGGAGCACCTGTTCCGGATTGCCGTGCAGGGACCACGGGGTGGTCAGCGCGTAGGGGCCGATGGCGTCGAAGACCTGGCTCGCCGGCTGCCACTGCGATCCGGCCCACAGCGCGTGCGCCAGGTGGTGCAGGTCCGGCAGCAGCGCGCCGGCCCCGGCGTTCGCCGCGAACCACTGGGTGTAGCAGCGTTCTGTCTCCTGCTCGGCGTACGCGGTCGACCAGTTCCGGTACGTCAGCAGGATCTTGTTGAGGTTGTTCTGTTCCAGCTGGTACCGGAACGCCTCGATGAAGGCCACCAGTTGCAGCACGAGCAGCGCCGAGCCGGCCGGCGCCTGGCTGGCGATCCAGTGCGCGACCCCGGACACCGCGGCCACCGAGCCGCCGCTCTTCGGCCCGACCGCGGTCAGCAGCCGGTGGTGCGCCTCCCGGTTCCACGGGTCGCGCCGCCACAGCTGGCCCATCGTCCGCCACGGGCCGGCGATCGCCAGCTCCGGCGGGCCCGGGATGTTGTCCGGCGCCGCGGGTGCCAGCTGGAGCAACGCGATCCAGGGCAGCGGGTCCGCCGGGAACCGCTCGGCGGCCTCCATGCACTGCGCCTTGGCCAGCTCGACCAGCCCCTCGGCCTTGGGGTGCTGCGCGCGGTGCGCCTGCAGGGCCCTGATCACGTTCGTGCGCAGCCGCAGCAGCAGCGCCTCGGGGCTGTCCGGCACCTCGGCCAGCCAGGCGGTGTCCACGCCGTTGGACGCCGCGATCTGCGCCAGGATCAGGTAGCGGTAGTCCCGCACGTCCTCATGGGCCTGCCGGTCGGCCAGCAGCTCACCGGCCAGCGAGTACCGGCCCATGCGCAATTCCTGGGTGGTGGCCGCCAGCCACTGGTCCCGGCCGGCGGGGTCCCACACCAACTTCAGGTGGCCCTCGCCTGACCCTTTTCGCTTCACCACGCGGGGATCTCTCCGCCCTGCGGAGTACTGATCGCGGGTACCGCGAAGCGGGCCGTGCAGTGTGTGCACACCGACTGCCACCGCCTCTGTGTTGCCTGTTGTCAGGGCCCGAACCAAACGCCGAATACCCAAGCCGAAAACGCCCAGTTCGGGAAGCGCACCGACTGTGCGCCGACCATGCACGGACCATGCGACAACTGGCCTGACCTATAAGTATGCTGACGGATATAGCTGACTGTCCGCATACTGCTGATTGCGGTCCGCTGGCGTACGGAAGGGGGCATCCATGGCCAAGACCCGGCAGACCCAGCAGGCCCGGCTCCGCCGCGTGGGGCTGGCCCGCGCGCGTGAGGCGGCCGGTATGACGCAGGAGGCGTTCGCGGTCAGAGCTGGGGTGGAAGTGTCCACGGTCGTGCGGTGGGAGAGCGGCTGCACCACCCCGCTGCCCGGGAAGCGGCCGCAGATCGCCCGGGCGCTCGGGGTCGGACTGCCCGAGCTCGAGCGGCTGCTGACGCCGGAGGGGGCGCAGAACTACGGCGGAGCCGGGTTCGGTTCCTCAAGGGCTACTGAGGAAGGTCGGCTCGCGGCGATCGCCGGAGTGCGCGAGGAGATCGCCAAGCTGACGGCCGAGTATGAGGCGCGGCCGGCGATTGGTTTGGTGGTGCCGGTGACGGGTTTGTTGGGGCGGGTTGAGGCTTTGCGGTCGGCGGGGGGTGCCGGTGGTGCTGGCTCCGGTGCCGCGGCTACTGGCTCCGGTGCGGCTGTGGGTGTCGGTGCCGCTGCCGGCGTCGGAGACAGCACCGGTGGCGTCTTCCCCGCGGCGATGGACGGCTTCATCGGCACGTCGCCCGGCTTCATCGGCACGCCGTCCGGGTTCATCGGCACGCCGTCCGGGGCGGGCGGGTCGGCCGGGTTCGCGTTCAACCCCGTCGTGGGGACCATCGCCCAGGCTCCCATCCCGTGGCGCCGCGATCTGGACGTCGCCGAAGCCGAGGCCTGCCTGCTCGTCGGCCGCCTCCTGTGGGACGCCGCCGGCCGCCGCGACACCTCGGCCGCCGAAGAGTTCTTCGACCGCGCCGCCCGCCGAGCCGCACAGGCCGGCGACTCGGTCATGCAGGTCACCGCGGCCCTGCGCGCAGCCTTCGTCGGCCTTTACGGCGGCGACCCGCGCGCCGGGGTCCGGCGGTGCGTCCAAGCGGCCGTCACCGCCGCACCGGTCAGCGAGGCCCTGTTCGCCCTGGCCCGCCTGCACGCCGCCGAAGGCCACGCGATCCTCGGCAACGCCGCCGAATGCGACCGAGCCCTCACCACCGCACGCGGCGCGATGGCGGCGATCAGCGCCGACGACCCGGCACCCGGCGTGTGCCAGCCCCGCACCTACCAGCGCCTGTCCGGCGCCGCGTACCTGGCGCTCGGTCGCTACACCGAAGCACGCGCCGCGCTCACACTGGCCGCCGCACGCTACGAGCCCGGCAAGAGACTGGCGCTGGTACTGGGCCAGCTCGCCCTCGCCTGCCTCGGCGAAGGCGACCCGGCCGCGGCCCAGAGCCACCTGTGGACCGCGATCGACCTGGCGGAGATGACGCAGTCGTCCGGGGCGCTGGCTGTGGCGTTTCGCGCGGGGCGTGAGATCGTGCGCGCGAGTGGGGGAGGGGCCGAGGCTTTGGCGATTGTGGATCGGCTGCTGACGCTGCCGGCTACTGGGTGCTGAGGGTGCCGGCTGCCGACGGTGCCGGCCACCGGCTGATCCGGCACCGGACACCAGTGCTGGCAACCATCGATTCATGATCGACCTCGAATACGAGATGACCTACCGCGAGACGATCGAAGGCCCCTGTTCCACTACGACACCGCATCAGCCCCCGGAAGCCAACCGAAGCACCAGCGCCCCGGCGATGATCGCCGAGAACGCGACCACCTTCGGCCCGGTGATCCGCTCCTTGTAGATCACCGATCCGAGTACCACGGTCCCGATCGATCCGATGCCGGTCCAGATCGTGTACCCCACGCCGACATCCAGTGTGCGCAGCGCCAGACTCAGCGTGAAGATGCCGGCGGCGGCGGTCAGCAGGGTGAACACCGACGGCCACAGCCGGGTGAAGCCGTGGGTGGCGTTGGTGCCCAGTGCGAAGGCGACCTCGAAGACCGAGGCGATCAGCAGGTAGATCCAGGCCATGGCGGCACTCCTTCGGGAACGTGGCTCAGTCCTGGGCGGCGGCGAGTTTGTCGGCGATCTTCAGGCCCAGCACCCCGCCGATGATCAGCGTGAAGGCCACGACCTTCGCCGGGGTGACGGCCTCGTGGAAGAGCGCCGTTGCGAACACGACCGTCCCGACCGAGCCGATCCCGGTCCAGACCGTGTAGCCGACTCCGACGTCCAGCGTCTTCAGCGCCAGGCTCAAGAAGAAGATCCCGCCGGCCGCCGCGGCGACCGTCAGCAGGGACGGGCCGAGGACGGTGAAGCCGTGGGTGGCGTCGGTCGCCAGCGCGAACACGATCTCGAAGGCGGACGCGATGAGCAGGTAGGCCCAGGCCATGGAATGCGGTCTCCTTGCCTTCTGTTGCATGTATGTGCAAGTTGTTTGTGGGCCTAAAGCATGCACATACAAGTAAAGTGGCGTCAAGCCACCCGAGGAGCCACCCAAGGAGCGAGCCGATGACACCGCCGGTGAAAGCACCGAGAACCAGCCCCGACGCCCGCACCTGGAACCACCTGCTCACCCTGCACACGCGGGTCGAGAGCCGGCTGGGCACCGTCCTGCAACGCCGCCACGGCCTGGGCCTGTCCGAATACCGGGCCCTGGGCTTCCTCGACCAGGCCGACAAGAGCGAGCTGCGCATGACCGAACTCGCCGACCGCCTCGGCCTCAACCAGAGCTCGGTCACCCGCCTGGTCGGCCGGCTCAACGCCGCCGAGTTCACGTACCGCGACCTGTGCCCCGACGACAAACGCGGCGCCTACACCGTCCTCACCGACGCCGGCCGCACCCGCTACCGCGAGGCCCGCACCACCTACGACACCACCCTCAGCGCCGCCCTCGACGAACTCGCCGCCGCCGACCCGGCGCACGCGGCGATCATCGCGACCGCGCGCTCCGCCGTACGTTCCAGGGAGTAGCCAAGGTATCCGTCTTCGGGCCGACGACGGAGTACGACGGCGCCAGCGAAGATCGCAGACATGGCGGTGGATGAGTCAGGCGTCGAGAGCCTAGAACCGGAGCGGCAGCACGAGGAGCCGCCGGAGCCGGACCACGCGCTCCACCCGCCCCGCCGCCCCTGGCACCGCCGAGTCCTGCGCCGCCTGGCCAAGGCCGTCGCCGTGGTGTTCGTGACGCTGACCATGCTCTCGGTCCCCTACAACGCCTACACCGCCGGCCGTGTCGTGCCCCCGCCCGGCCTGACCTACGTCGAAGCCGACGGCATCCATACCCGCTACGTGGAATGGGGCACCACCGGCTCCCCGATCGTCCTGGTCCACGGCGCCTTCGAAGACTCCGACACCTGGCAGGACCTGGCCACGCTGCTCGCTCAACACCACCGCGTCTACGCCCTGGACCTCACCGGCTCCGGCTACAGCCAACGCGCCGCCCCCTACACCACGCAACACATGGCCGCCCAACTCAACGGCCTCGTCGCGGCCCTGGGCATCGACCACCCGCTGCTGGTCTCGCACTCCAGCGGCGCGGCCGTCGCCGCCGAAGCGGTGCTGGAGACGCCCCACACCTACAGCGGCCTGATGTTCCTCGACGGCGACGGCCTGCCGATCCCGAGCCCGCCCACCTGGATCCTGGGCCCGCTGCGCACCTCCGCGCTCCGCCTGGTCCTGCGCTCGGACTGGACCATCCGCACCATCTACGCCTCGCAATGCGGACCGGCCTGCCCACGCCTGGACGCCGCCGGCGTCGAGCAGTTCCGCCGGCCGCTCCAAGTGGCCGGAGCCGAGCAGGGCCTGTGGGGCACGATCGACGACATCGGCGGGCCGGGGCTGCCGGCGTCCCGGCTGGCCCAGCTGCGACAACTGTGTCTGCCGAAGGCGGTCACCTTCGGGGCCCAGGACTCGATGTTCGCGGCCAACGCCCCCGAGACTGTGGCCGCGAACATCGGCGCACCGGCACCGACGGTGATCCAGGGCGCGCACCACCTGTCGCTCATCTCGAATCCGGCTCAGGTGGCCGCTTCGGTGGAAGCGCTTGCGGCGCGCGCCGAGCCGGCCTGCTGATTCAGGCCACTGATTCAGCCTGCTGATCCACCCTGCTGGCTCAGGCTGCTGATTCAGCTCAGCCCCGCCAAGTCACCTCAGCCCCGCCAAGTCACCTCACCTCACCTCAGCTCAGCTCACCGTGATCGCATCCAGATCCGGCGCATAAGCCGTGTCATTGTGAAACTTGATCGTGTTGGTCCCGGCATTGAGCTGCACCGTCACACTCGCACTGGCCGGCGTCGCGAAACTGCTGCCGCTCACCGTCTCCACGATGTCCGGCCCGCCGTTCACGCTGATCGAGAAGCTGCGGCTCCCGCTGACCAGATACGCGATCGTCAGCGTGTGGCTCCCCGCCGCGGCCTCGGTGATCCCGTTGACCGTCACGGAGTTCGCCGCGCCGTTTCCGATGTACCCGACCTTGTGCCCGCCGGAGCAGGCCGCGCACGTCGCGACCCGCGCCGCTCCCGCGATCGTGTTGCCCGCCGCCTCGGCCTCGATCGTGACGCCGCCGCCGCTTCCGGACGGCACCACCCGGATCAGCCTCACCGCGCCCGGACCGAGGTTCACGCTATACGTGCCGCTCACGCCGCCCAGCGAAGCGCCGCTCCACAGATCCGTCGCGGTGCCGCTTCCCGAGATCCCGGCCGCCGACAACGGGACGCTCACCGTCGTCGATCCCGTGCCGCTGTAGTTGAACAACCCGATGACGACGCTGCCGTCCTTCTCCTTCTTGCTGTAGACCTGCTGGTTCCCGTTGTCCACGATCCGCGAGGCGTCGATCGCGTCCTGGTCCACCGCCAGCACCCGGCTGTTCTTCAGATACCCGAGCTCGGTCGCGTTCAGGTTCGTCAGATCCGTGCCGAGGATCAGCGGCCCGGATCCCAACGCCCACAAGCTCAGCTGCGACTGCTGCTCGGCGTCGGTGAGCCCGGTGGCCGGGCCGTTGCCGACCTCCAGCGAGTCGTAGTCGTTGAACGCGCCCGGCCCGCCGTCCGGCTGCCAGGAGGCGACCTGTCCGAACCGGCTCTGAACGTGGGTCCAGTCGGTCAGCGTCCCGGGCGTGGTGCAGCTGGTGTAGCACTCGATGTCGCCGCTGGTGCGCCAGCCGTTGGAGTACTGCTTCCACGTCGCCGCGCTGCCGATCGCCAGGTTGTTGGACAGCTCCAGGTGGATCGGCCGCCCGGTCTGCACCAGCGCCTTGGACCACGCCTGGATGTCGGGCACGTCCGCGGTGCCGACGCCGTCGATCTTCACGTAGTCCACACCCCAGGACGCGAACTCGTCGGCCCAGGAGCCGATGAACTGCTGCGCGCCCGGCTTGCTGTAGTCGATGCCGACCATGCCCTTGCAGTTGTAGTTCTTCTCCGCGGTCGTGGTCGCTATGTCCTTCACGTGGTAGGACGTGCCGAGTATCGCGCTGTTCTGCGCGACCGCCTGCTTGGAGACTCCGGGCGTGACGTAGAGGCCGAACTGGAGCCCGTCGGCGTGTACGTGGTCGGCGACCGCCTTGATCCCGTCGGTGCCGCCGGACGCCGGGAACTTCGTGGTGTCGGTGACCCAGCGGCCGTTGGCGTCCACATTCGGGCCCTGACTCCCCGGGCACTGGTACCAGAAGTCGTCGAGGTTGACGTACTGGAAGCCGGCCGCCGCCAGTCCGGATGACTTCATCGCGTCGGCCTGGGCGTCGACCTTCGCGGCGGTCGGGTCCTTGCGGACTGAGCTCCAGCTGGACCAGCCCAGTGCCGGGGTCAGCCCGACGCCGTTGTTCTCGGCGTGCACCGGGGCGGCGGCCCCGATCGGCGGCAGCACCGCGGCCACGACCGCCAGCCCGATGCCCGCGGTCCAGGTCCTGATTCCTCGCGTGCGTCGCCCCATCGCCGGCTCCCGGTAGTAAAGTTGTCTAACACGATCCGCCACGCAAGGTACTGCGAGGAAGGCGGGGCGACAAGGGTCGGATGAATGATCTCGGAATCCTGCGATGGATCCCCACAAAACCCTGTTGAACTCAAGTCAGCCCCCTTCCCCATTGCTGAAACCTCTGATGTTTGCTTGACTCCGGCGCATGACGAAGCGCTCTGTGCCGCTCGGTATCAGATCTCTAATCACCGCCGCGGCGACGGTATCCCTGCTCGGCGCAGCCGGATTCACCGCTGTCAGCCAAGCGAGCCCGGCCACGTCCCACCCTCCGGCGGATATCGTCGGCCAGGTCTACGTCTCGCCCGGCGGCAGCGACGGCAACCCCGGCACGGCCGCCGCCCCGGTACAGACGCTCGGCAAAGCCCAAGCCCTGGTCCGCACGCTGAACCAGAACATGGGCGCCGACCTGACCGTGGTCCTGGAAGACGGCTTCTACCGGATGACCAGCCCCCTGACCCTCACCGCCGCCGACTCCGGCACCAACGGTCACACCGTGAACTGGACCGCCGCCACCGGCGCCCATCCGGTCCTGGCCGGCTCGGCGCAGATCACCGGCTGGCAGCCGATGAGCGCCGGCAGCCCGATCTGGGTCGCGCAGGCCCCGGCAGGCCTGCAGACCCGGCAGCTCTACGTCAACGGCGTCCGCGCCTCGCGGGCCAACGGCGCGCTCCCGGCCGCGCTCACCGGCCAGGACTCCACCGGCTACAGCGGCGGCGGCTCGACGATGGCCGCGTGGCGCAACCCCAGCGGCGCCAAGCCGCAGCTGGAGTTCGTCTATCGCGGCGGCCTCGGCGCGTGGACCGAGCCGCGCTGCCCGGTGGCCTCGTTCAGCGGCGCGGCCGTCGTCATGGCGCAGCCGTGCTGGACCAACTCCACGGCGCGCGCCGGCTCCTTCCCGGACGGCCGGGCCTACAACCTGGTGGGCCGCAGCTCGATCACCGAACAGCCGACGAGTGTGGAGAACGCCTTCCAGTTCCTCGGCGCGAAGACCCCGGGCCAGTGGTTCCTCGACCAGGGTGACAGCAAGCTGTATTACGTCCCGCGCTCCGGCGAGACGATGAGCACCGCCGACGTCGAGGCGCCGGTGTTGCAGCAGCTGGTCACCGGCGGCGGCACGGCCTCGGCCCCGCTGCGAAACGTCGCGTTCTCCGGGATCCAGTTCTCCTACGCGACCTGGCTCGGCCCGCAGTTCCACACCCAGGGCACCAGCGACGGCTTCTCCGAGATCCAGGCGAACTACCAGGTGACCGGCGCGAACGGGGCGGCCGCACAAGGTCTGTGCCACATCCCGCCGTCGAGCTACACGAAGGGCACGTGCCCCTACGGCGCGTGGACCCAGATCCCCGGCAACGTCTCGCTCACCTACGACCAGGGCGTGCAGTTCACCAACGACGCCTTCGTCCACCTCGGCGCCGCCGGCCTGGCGCTCGGTGACGGTTCGCAGAACGACGTGGTGACGGGCGACGTGGTCACCGACGTGTCCGGCAACGGGATCGAGCTCGGGAACGTCGACCAGCCCACCGCCACCGGCGCGTCGCAGACCTCTGGCAACACCGTCACCGACAACCACGTCTTCGACGTCCCGGCCGAGTTCCACGGCGGAGTCGGCATCGACTCCGGCTACACCGCGCACGACACGGTCAGCCACAACCAAGTCGACCACACGCCGTACACCGCGATCTCCCAGGGCTGGGGCGGCTGGCCGGACAAGGAGAAGGAGGCGCCGCAGGCGAACTTCTCCCGCGACAACGCCATCTCCGACAACCTCATCTTCGACCACCTGGGCCTGCTCAACGACGGCGGTGCCATCTACACGCAGGGCATCACCGGCACCTCGCTGGCCGACGGCGAGCACGTCACCGGCAACGACATCCACGACCAGACCGGCAGTGGCCACGTGATCTACACGGACAACGGCTGCACCTTCGAGACCATCACCGGCAACGCCGTCTACAACAACCCCAGCGCGCAGGCCTGGTCCTCCCGCCACACCGACTACGCCCCGGGCCACACCACCACCTACGACCCGACCGACGTCGAGGGCAACTACTTCGAGAACCCGGCCGGCTACACCACCGGCGGCGGCGTCACGGTCAAGAACAACACCACGATCACCAGCCCGAGCCAGATCCCCACCTCCATCACCGCGAACGCCGGCATCGAGCCCGCCTACCAGAGCATCCTGAGCTGGACTCAGGCACCGCTGCCCCCGGTCCCCGCCGCGCACGCGGCCGTGGCGGTGTCGGTCACCGTGAACCACGGCGTCGCGGGCACCGTCGGCACCGGCTTCGCAGGGTTCAGCTACGAGAAGGACCGCATCGGCGCCAGCCTGTTCGACGCCCACGACACCGCGCTGGTCAACCTCTTCCGCTTGCTGGGGCCCAGCTACCTCCGCATCGGCGGCAACGAGGTCGACCGTGTGAACTGGAACCCGACCGGCCCCGGCGGCTCCGCGACGGAGATCGCCCCCGCGGACGTCGACAAACTGGCCGCCTTCGCCAAAGCGACGGGCTGGAAGGTCATCTACGGCATCAACCTCAAGACCAACACCCCCGCGAACGCCGTCTCCGAAGCCCAATACGCCGCCCGCACGCTAGGCAAGAACCTCGCCGCGTTCGAGATCGGCAACGAGCCGAACGTCTACGACACCGAGGCCGCCTACGAGGCGTCGTTCAACACCTACACCGCAGCCATCCGCGCCAAAGTCCCCACCGCCGCCTTCGACGGCCCCGGCACCTACCGCCACGGCGCCTGGGACGCCCCATTCGCCGCCGACGAGAAGAACAGCGGCCTGACCACGCTGTCGATGCACATGTACATCGGCAAGAACACCACGGCCACCATCCCCGGCATGCTCGCCTCCAACCCCACCAGCTTCGCCACCGACGCGGCAGCCATAGCCGCGGCCAAGTCCGCCAACGACATCCCGCAGTGGCGGATGACCGAGGCCAACTCCTACTTCGACGGCGGCGCGCCCGGCGTCAGCGATGTCGAGGCGGCGTCCTTGTGGTCCCTGGACTTCATGGAAGGCCTCGCCGCCCAAGGCGCGTCCGGCGTCAACTTCCACGGCGGCACCTCGGGCCAGTTCCCCATCAACTACTCGCCGATCGTCTTCAACGGCCTCACCCCGACCGGCGTCCAGGGCGTCTACTACGGCGAACTCCTCTGGAAGCTGGCCGGAACAGGCCCACTGCACACGGCATCGGTGACCGGGGGCGACGCCATCTCGGCCTGGTCCATCGGCGACAACGTGTTCGTCGACAACAAGGGCAGCGCCCCGATCACCACCGCCATCACGCTCCCCGCCCCGGCAGCAACGGCACACGCCTACACCCTCACCGCACCGAGCCCCACCTCCAAGGCGATCACCATCGCCGGCTCCACGGTCAGCGGCAACGGCACCTTCAGGCCCGCCCCCACGCCGGTTCCGGTGACCGGGGCGCGGGTGACGGTCAGCGTGCCGGCTGGGAGCGCTGTATTGGTGGTCGCGCGGTAAGGCAGGATGCGGCGTGCAGCTAACTCAACACCTTGATCCAACCGATCCCGCGCCCCCTTAGGATGGCGTCCCCAAGCCACCTTGAGGGGAACCCGCAACGCCCCGCTCACACGTTCCAGTGCGGCGTAGCGTTTTCCCCGTGCCAAACCCAGCAGACGTATTCCCAGGTTGGGAGCAATTAGAGTCAGACCTCTCAGCTGCCGCGAATGCCGGCGACGATGTGAAGCTGTCCGTCGTCGAGGTACTGACGGTACTCGGCGAGGTGCAACGGCTGGGCCGCCGGCTGGATGGGGCGGCGCGGCTGTTGCGGCAGGTGGCGGATGGTAGGGGGTGCTGG
>NZ_JAAFYZ010000143.1 GCF_018274385.1 Catenulispora pinistramenti
GGAACCGCGCTAGTTTCCCTGAGGTTGCCGAGGCCCGCCGGAGGCCCGGCCCTTCACCACAGCCCTTGACCTTGCACTGGCTAACTGGAGTTGAAGAGGCCTGAGGTGGGGCGGGGTTGTGAACGCGCGAACCGGCAGCCGACAAACACACCTGCCGACCCGAACCCCGAACCGGCACAACTATGACCGAAGGCCGTAAAAATCGCCTTTCAAACAACAGCCAAACCGCAACCCGGCCCGCATACCCTAGCCCCCAGCAAACTCCACCCGCCAACGGATCCCGCCCGCCGACCGGCTCGGCGTCCGGCGGGACCGGGACGTGGATCGCGCTGTGCGGGCTGGCCGCCGCGACCCGGAACAACGCGCCGAGCCGGAGCAGGTCGCCACGGTTCGCGAACAGGTAGCCGACTTGGCGGTCAGGCGGGTAGATACGGGTGTTGCGAAGCATGGGACCGGTGCTCAGGATCCGGCTGAGCCCGGAGCCAGAGCTGGTGCTGGTGCTGGTGCTGGAACCGGAGCCGGAGCCGGAGCCAGGGCCGGGCCCGGAGCCGGCGGTTCGATGGCTCGTGACCCGCAGGCGCATCCGGCCGTCGTCGACTCCCATGCCATCAGTATCCGGCCGAGCGGCCCGCTACTGACCACACTTTCCGGCGGCGTCGGCGGCGGCGTCGCAGAATGTCCCACCGGCATACGGTTCGGTCAGTACGCCGTCCTGCACGCCCGCGATGCCGCCCTGGCCCTTCTGCGCCTCGGGCGAACCGGGGGTGGGGAAGTCCGGGTTCTCATTGAACGTGGCCGACAGAAGCGTGGTGTAGAGGGCGGCGTCGGCATGCGAGCCGCTGGCGTGGTCGACGCTGAAGCGGAGCGTCCAGGCGACGGTGCAGCAGCCGTCGTACACCTTCTCGGTGGCGATGCCGTCCGCGCTGATGGTCAGCGTGCGGGTGTGGCCGGTCCAGGTGCCGACGAACGGCTTCAGGTTGCTGGCACCGGTCGGTGCGTTGCCCGCGCCGGGCGCCGTGCTGGTCGAGGGCGACGCCGATACCGACGCGACAGACGTTGATATGACTGCCGATGATGTGGCAGCGTTGGCGGCAGCCGTGCTTGAGGTATTCGCTCCGGCAGCCGTCGTGGTGCTACCGGTACTGGAGCAGGCGGTGAGCCCGAAGCACAACCCGACGAGTGCCGGCGCGACCACGATCGCGCCCCTCCGGCGACTGTTCAGCATTCAGCGATTGTGACGAGCGCGAACGGCGGCGCCAACAGTAAAAGTCACCTGTTCCGCCGCCGCGCTTCGAGTTATAAGGCAGAGCGATCGCCGGGGTGCCGGCGCGCGGCTGGCCTCTGGCTACTGGGGTTCCACCTGCAAAGTCACGGGCGCCGAGGCTGAGCGCAGTAGTCCGGCTTGCGACGGGCTGAAGGCGGCGCTCAGGGTGTGGGTGTCGGCCGTAAGCGCGGTGGTGCTGAAAGTTGCAGTGCCGTCGGTGACCGGGACCGGCGCGCCCAGCGGGACGGTGCCCGCACCCTCCAGCGCGGAGTCGTAGAACTGGACCGTCCCCGAGGTCGCACCGGACACCGTCGCGGTCAGCGTCACCGCAGTACCCTGCGTCGCCGTTCCGGACGGGGAGATCGTGAGCGCGGTGGTCGTGCTGGTCGCGACGGGGCCGAGGGCGATATCAGAGGGCTGGCCTTCGAGCCGGACCGCGCCGAGGTTCGCACCGAGGTTCGTGCCAGCCCCGGTGTCGAGCGCCGCGAAGGAGCCGCTGCCCATGGGGTTCTCGTCGGCGACGTAGAGCGGGCTGCCGGTCGGGTCCAGGGCTTCGGCGACGCTGATGGCGGAGGGGAAGCTGGTCGAGACGGCGTCGGCTTGGAGATCGATCGCGTAGATCCGGGCCGTCGGCCCCGTGCTGACGTAGGCCGTGGTTCCGGCCGGGTTGACCGCCACGGCCATCGGGTTGCTTCCGGAAGGCAGCGTGACGGTGGCGGTCACCGTGTTCGTGGCCGTGTCGATGACGCACAGCTCGCGGGTCGTGGCATCGGCGACGTAGACGCGAGTGCCGGTCGCGTTGACAGCCACCGAGCCGCCGGAGGTGCCGCAGGGGACGGTGCCGACGACCGTGTCGGTGCCGGTGTCGATCACCGCCAGGGTGCCGGCGGTGCTGGTGGTGTAGAGCACGGTGCCGGCCGGGTTCAGTGCGAGGCGGTGGCCGCCGGCCGGGATCGTCGCGGTCACCGTCCGGGTGGTGGTGTCGACGACGTCGGTGGATCCGGAGCCGTCCGCGTCGGCGACATACGCGCGCGTGCCGGACGGGTTCACAGCGACCGCGCTGTTCGCGCCGCCGACGGTGATCGTGGCCAGTGTCGCGTCAGTGGCGGCGTCGAAAACTACGAGGGCGCCCTGGGCGGTTCCGTAAACCTCGGTCCCGGCCGGATCGGCGGCGATGCCGGACAGGTACTGCGTGATGGTGCGGAAGTCGACGAGCGCGTCGGTGCGGGTGTCGACTACGGCGACGGCGTTCGGCGTGCCGAAGGAGCCGCCTACGGAGAGGTAGGCGAGTTGACCGGTCGGTGGATCGGCGACGTGGGCGGCGGCGGCTTGGGCGCGCGCGGACGCGGACGCGGGCAATGCGCCGAGACCGCCGACGCACAGCAGCGCCGCAGCCGACAGCGCTGGCAGGACGAGGACACGGGACATGGCGATGGGTTCCTTCCGCTGGTGCCAGATAGCGGTGTGCAACCTGAAGTCATCGGCAGGGCCCAGCCTCACTCCGGCGATCCCGGGCCCTCCGCCCCGTGAATCAGAACTCTAACTTAGAACCCTGATTATCTCCCCGGGCCGCCCGGCACCGCTCAACCGCCGGCCCTCACGGAATCCGCGCGTCGTGCTGCAGCCCCGCGGCCGCCTGCACCTCATCGGTCAGCTCGGCGACCTTGACCGGCCGCACCGAGGTGAAGTGCCGCCCCACCGGGCACCACTGAAGCCGCACCGGTCCGAGCCGCACGGCCTTGACCGACGCCCCGGGGATCCAGATCGTCGTGAACAGGTGGCCGCCCCGGCACCGCACCACCGTCTTCAACCCCACGGCGTAGCCGCTCTTGCGCATATACGCCGTCTCCAGCGCGATCATCCCGGCCGCGGCCACGACGGCCCGCCCCAGGCGCTTGCGTCGGACCGCGGGGACCGCGGTGCTCGCTGTCAGCTTCTTCGGCATGAGTTCAGTGTGCACCCGGTGCGCGTGCAGCGCTCAGCGGGAGCCTGCCGACTGGTATCGCCCGCCGCACTATGTCCGGAGCCTCTGATAGGCATGGCCGGTGGACACAGACCAGGCGATTGCAGCCCTGCGCGACGACCCGCAAGCCACCCTCGAACTCGGCTGCCGGATCGTCGCGACGGCCGGTGACGACGAGCGCCGACACGCCGAGGTCGCGTTCGAGCTGGCGCGAAACAGCGACCGGACTGCCGTGTGGCGCGCGGCCGACGCCTACGCACAGGTGGCCGACGGCAGAGCCGCACGCTGGATGGCCGAGGGGGCGGCCTCGCTCAGCGATCCGGACGGGATCGTCGTGGACCGGCTGACCCTGCCGATCATGATTCAGGAGTACGACGCCGATCGCTGGATCGCCCACCACCAGGACTGGCGGATCGCCGTGCACTGCGATGACCCGGCGCGCGCCCTCCTGGCTCTGCACGCAGCGCGTGCCCGGCTTCCGTTCGTCGCCGACGACGGCAGTACCGTGTCCGACCCGACCCAGGTCACCGGACCACCGGGGCCCTGGTACACGCCGAACTCGGTGTTCGTCGAGCCGGACGTGCCCCTGATCTGGCTGGACTGCAAAAGCGGCGTCTTCCCGCTCATGGCCCGCACAGTCCTGGAGATCGTCATCGAAGAGCTCCGCGGGATCGGCATCACCCGCGCCGAGCTCTCAACGCCTAAGGACCAGTGAGCGCATCCTGGTCCCGTAACCCGATCACGTCACGCCGACTGCGTGCCCCCGCCTGTCGAGCCGGTGGAACCACCCGAACCACCCGAGCCCGGGTTGACGGCCGTCAGGCCGAGTCCGGTGCGGACCGCCTGGAAGTCCGGCATGTCGAAGTCGGCGTTCGCCAGCCGGGCGTCGTCGCCGAGGGAGGCGACGTCGGTCTCGGTCGCGGCCCGCGACCACAGCCGCGCCGCCTCGCGGTGCTTGGCGACCAGGGAGTCGACGAGCGGCTGCACGGCGCTCGGCCACGGTGCCGAGGTCAGCGCCGCCACCTCGCTCTGTGCCCCGGCCGCGATGTCGCTCGCGCGCTGTCGCAGGACCGACAGGTCGGCGTCCTGCGGCGTGGCGTTCAGCTGGCTGACGGCGTCGTCCAGCGGCCGGACCGCGTCGAGGAAGCGCAGCTGGTCGGGGGTGTAGGTGGAGCGGTCGCGGTACACGGACTTGGTCAGCGTGGCGCTCGGGAACTGGATGAAGCACGTCACGTGGTGCTCGCCGTAATCCCAGGCCTGCTTGTTGGGGAAGATGTACTGGACCAGGCTGCCGCTGGGCAGCGACGCCGGGTCCGGCTCGTAGCCGGCGAGCACCTTGAGGCACTGGGCCATGCCGTCGCTGCGCAGGCCGGCCGTCCCCGGGTAGGAGGTCTCGGCGGCGGCGAACGAGCCGATGGCCTCGCTGTCGTGCGGGGTCGAGCAGGGGACGACCTTGAAGGTGCGGGTCTTGACCTCGGTGGAGCCGATCAGGCCCGGCGGCAGCGTGAAGCAGTCCTTCGGGTGCAGGTCGAAGACCGAGACCTGGCCCGGGCTGGTGACGTTGCCGTCGGCGTCGCGCTGGACGGAGGCCGGCTTGGTGACGATGCCGACGGTGATGAGCGTGGCGAACAGGACGATCCACGCGCTCGACAGCGTGATCCCGCTGATCGCGAACCCCCGGCCGCGCTGGCCGGACTTCTTGATCGCCGGCAGCGCGACCAGGCCGAGGATCAGGCCGATGATCGGCGTGACGAACAGGAAGCCGCAGATGCCCAGGACCATGGCGGCGACCGCCAGGCCGTTGGTGCCGGTCGCGGGCCTGGGGTAGCCGTAGCCGTAGGGCGGGTAGCCGTAGGGGCCGTAGGGGATGCCGGGCGGCTGGCCATAAGGCGGTGGCGGTTGCTGCTGACCGTACGGCGGCGGCTGCTGGCCATAGGGGGGTTGCGGCTGCTGACCATAGGGCGGCTGCGGCTGCTGGCCGTAGCCAGGCCACGCCTGCGCCGTCGGGTACGGCGGCACCTGAGGTCCGGGCTGAGTCGGCGCGAAAGCTGTCCCCTCACCAGAGCCGGGCTCCGCTGAACGCCACGGATCGCCCGCCTCGGGACCTATCTCGGATGCCATCCCGGCTCCCCCTCCCAACCGGCCACCCGCGGGTCGGCTCAGGGAGCATACCTCCCAGCTCAGTCCGGTGATCGCCACTTCTGCGACGTCCTCGTCCGCCCCTGCCGGCACCGACGCTGTACGGTGCGATCGTCCAAGCATCCGGCCACTCGACGAAGCAGGCCCGATACCCGATGTCCAGAATCAAGCTCGCCCTCGCCCGGCCCTTCATGACGCCGGACACCCGACTGCTGCTGCGGCACCAGCGGCTCGACGCCGAGGCCGGGAAGCGCGCGGGCTGGGCGCTACAGATCCCGGACGTCGAGGTACGGCTGGTCACGGCTGTGAACAAGCGCGGGCCAGACCTGGGTAAGTGGCTCGTCCCCCAGTCGAAGGGGAAACGAGGCGTCCGCTACACCGGTGACACCGCGATCGGCCGCTGGTACCGGCACGGCGCCATGAAGTGGGACCACCAGCGCGTCACGATCGCCGGCAGCAACGGGACCGGCGTCTGGCTGCCCGAAACCGGTGGGCTGCTGCCGGGCTTCGACGCCGTCGAGGTCTTCCAGGCCCACCGGCGGCCGACGGGGAGCGGTGAGTGCCGGAGCCGGATCGCGGCCATCGCCACCGTCGGCCTCGCGGGCCGGGCCCTGCAACGGATCGTGTTCCTCGACGCCGAGGCACGTGAGCTCGGCTGGATCCCGGCACCGTATTTCGCAGAGGACGACGTCATGAAGTTCGCCCAGGCGGCCGGGATCGCGTACCGCCGCTACGCGTTCACCCTGGCACGCTTCTCCTCAGCCCGGGTCTCCCCCACCCAGCTGTGTGAGGCGCTGTTCACCCGCTCGGCGCTGCGGGTGAAGTTGATGAGCGAGGAGTTCAGCACCAACGACTGGCTCACCGACCCCACCCAAGCCAGCCGGTACCGGTGAGGCGCCGATCACCACTGTTCATCGACGGAAGCCGGCGGCAGACTCCGCTTGATCTGGCTGACCATCGTGCGGGCGTCGCGCACTTCCAGCCGCGGGAACTCGAAGTTCAGCACCCCGGTGTCCGCCACGCCGACCGAGACCCGGTACGCCTGCGCCACCCCGTTGACCAGTTCGTCCGAAAGCCAGGCGAGCTGGTTGAGGGGGTAGGCGTGCAGCAGGTTCTTCGGCTTGGCGACGACGGCGCCGCCGGAGGAGAAGATCACCAGTCGTTGATCGGTCAGCCCGACGTAGAAGCGGCTCGGCAGCGTCAGGCTCAAAGCCGGAACCGTGCTCCTGCCGCTGGTCGCCGCGGCCATCGCCGCCGCACCGAGCGCACCGGCGATCCCCAGCGCGCCGCCGACCATCGCCTTGCGCACGCCGCCGGTCCGGAAGCTGAAGCACCCGTACAGAACGTTCTCCTCGGGCCGCAACTCCCCCGCCATGCGCTGCCGGACCTTCTCGACACTCTCCACGCGGAGCAACTTTACGAATGGCGATCAAGGAGCTGTGCCGTCAAAAATGCCCACAGTGTGATCAGTTCTCTGTCACGGTGCCGTCGAGCCGGTCAGAACCGACCCGACCTCGCTCAAGAACTGCTCCTCGCCCACCGAATCCAGGCTGAGGGTCGGCTTGCTCTTCCCGTCCACGGTCACCAGCACGCCGAAGCATTCCACGGACACCTCGGCGACCGGCGCGGCTCCGGCCGAATCGCCGAAGTCCAGCTCATAGGCCGGCGCCAGCGACGACGAGCAGGGGATCATCACGACCCGGCCCTTCGCCGGCGGCAGGGTATCGATCATCGCGGCCAATCGGGCGATGGCCTTCGGGTCCGTGACGGCGAATCTCTTCTGCTGCGGGACGGGCGCCGTCGTGGGGTGGGGAAAGTAGTTCTGGACGACCTTCAGGTAAGCGGTCGCGGGTACCCCGTCGCCGGCCGGAGCCGGTGGCTTCTGGCCAGACGACGCAGACGACCCAGACCCAGACCCAGACCCAGAACGAGCACCAGCACCAGACGCACACCCGGCAGCCGTCAGAATCACCACGCCGACGACTACCAGACCGCCCGACCTCCAACTCCTCAGGTACCTCATTCACCTTGGACGCGTCATCCGAGCTCCGCGTTCCCGCGAGGACTCAGTTCTTCCCAGGCCGCGTGACCCACTGCCCGTCGACCCACCCGCTGACCGTCTCGTAACCGGACCGGAAAGAACCGAGCCAGTCCACCGCACCAAGCCGGGTCCCGGGCTGCGCCGTGTAGCTCGACGCCTGGCCGGTCGGCCCGCCGGTGGTGTCGACCGCGATCTGCGGATACGGGAACACCGGCCGGGTGGCGGTGGTCGTGCCGCTCGGGTCCACGCTGGAGGTGAGCAAGCTGTCAGGGGCCTTATCCGCGGTGACCCAGCCGGTGAGCGCGCTCAGCGCGTCGAACTGGTCGGGACCCTCGCCGCCCCCGCAGTGCGAGACGCCCGGCAGCAGGAACAGCCGGGCGAACTGATCGGTGGCCCGCTCCCCGCCCATCGCACGCTGGACCGCCTGGTAGTAGGCGATGGTGCCGACCGGGGAGATCTCCGGGTCCGCCCAACCGGCCCACAGGATGAGCTTGCCGCCGGCCGCCCGGAACGCGCTGAGGTCGGGATCGGTCGCGTCATACATCCCGTCGTTCGCTCGGGTGATCCGAGCGAACTCGGCGTCGGTGAACTTCACGTCCTTATACGTGGCCGACGGGTCGACGCCGGGCGAGACCATGTAGCGCAGCGTCGACTGCACGATGTCCTGGTCGGCGCTCGGCGCGCCCGGCGCCACCGGAACCAGCCAGCCGGCCCAGTTCGCTTCCGAGCCGGGCAGCTGCCAACCGGGATACAACAGCGTGCCGTGAGCGTCGCGCGGTCCGGCATAGAGCTTGCGCACGGCCGTGACTTGAGCCGGGGTCAAGCAGAATGCTGACGCTGTGGACGTCCGGCCGTCGCAGGCCAGTGTCGCGGGATCGAAATGGCAGTTCAGCGGATCGGAGATCAGGCCGTCCCGGGTGCCGTCGGCGGCGTCGCAGGCCTGGAGCACCGCGTTGTGCAGCGGAGCCAGGTCGGCCGGCGTGAGGATCTGCGAGCCGTCCGGAGCCGTGTTCGCCTGCGCGTTCCACCCTTGGAAGAAGACGTTGAGCTCGGTCATGATCCCGGCCGGCGACCCGGCGATCAGACCGTTGAAATCGTGCGGATAGCGCTGCGCCTCGGTCAGCGCCTCGTGACCGCCCTGCGAGCAGCCGTCGAAGTAGGAGGAGCGGGGCCCGGTCCCGAAGAACCGCGTGATGATCGCCTTCGCGGCGAGGGCGAGTTCGTGTTCTGACTGGTAGCCGAAGCTGGCCCGCAGCGCCGGATCGGCGCCGAACGACGCGGAGAACACCGTGCCGCCCGCATGCCCGCCGTTGTCGGTCGCGACCGCGAACGCGCCGCCGGTCAGCGGGGCACACCCGGCTGCGGCCTGGGTGGTGATGCCGACGCTGCCGCAGTAGCCGCCGCATCCGTCCTGCAGGTACTCCCCCTGCCAGGTCTTGGTGGGCAGCAACAGCTGGAACTGGATCTGCGGGGCGATCGTGCCCTGCACCTGGCAGGCGTCCCAGGGACCCTGCGGGTTGTCGGCGGCGGCCACCGGCGTGGCCGAGTCGATCTCGGTGGCCGCGCCGGGCACCGAACCGAAATCGAGCCGACCGACCTGCGCACAGGGCAGCACCGGCGCGGTGCCGGGCACGGCGCCCGGTGCGGCCCCGGGTGCGACAACTGCCCGAGCGCCCGAGGCGGACGCGGTCGCAGAGGCCTTGGCCTCCGAGGCCGCGCCACCGGCGGCGCCGAGACCGACCAGGACGGCCACGGCGACCGAGAGTGCGAACTTGCCGCGCCCGCCGCGCAGCCGGAGGAGCAGGTTCATGTGCGGTCCATCCTTGTCTCCGGCCAGACAGCCGTGCCTCAAAGAGCCGTACCTCAGGCAGCCGTGCCTCAGAGAACTGATGGTAGCTACTTGTCTTCGACAACGCGGATGATCGCCTCGTCGGCGATTCGCCGGCGGTTCGTCACACTCACATGCTGCGCACTCAGCGTGCCGACGCGATCACAATGCGCCTCCGTGTCGGCGACCGGCGTCCCAGGTCGGCGACGGAGCGTAAGCGATAGATCCGGTATGTAAAGATTACCGCGTGACGTCTCTGCTACTGGTCGAGGACGACGAGGTGATCCGCATCGCCGTGGGCCGCACGCTGGAGCGTTACGGGTTCACGGTGAGGACCGCCGCCGACGGCCTGGCGGGCCTGGACCGGTTCCGCGAGGGACCCCCGGATCTGTTGCTGCTGGACGTGATGCTGCCCGGGCTGGACGGCATCGGGCTGTGCCGGCGGGTCCGGGAGACCAGCCAGGTGCCGATCCTGATGATGTCCGCGCGCGGCGACTCGCTGGACGTGGTCGGCGGGCTGGAGGCCGGTGCGGACGACTACGTGGTCAAGCCGGTGGACACCTCGGTGCTGGTCGCGCGCATCCGGGCCGTGATGCGCCGCGCGGCCGTGGACCCGTCCGCCGACCCGGCCGCGGACCGCGCGGCCGAACTCGTCTTCGGCGACGTGCGGATCGACCCCGGCGGCCTGGAGGTCACGCGCGCCGGCCGGCCGGTCGCGTTGACGCCGACCGAGCTGCGGCTGCTGCTGGAGCTGGCCGCGCATCCCGGCGTCGTGCTGGAGCGGCACCGGTTGTTGCGCGAGGTGTGGGACTACAAGTGGCAGGGCGGCGATTCGCGGGTCGTGGATCTGTGCGTGGCGCGGCTGCGGACGAAGATCGGCGCCGAGCGGATCGAGACGGTCCGCGGCTTCGGCTACAAGTTGCGCCGATGAGGAACCCGCTTCGTTCGTTGAGCGTGCGGATGGCCGTGCTGGCCGCCGTGGCGGTGACGGTCGCGTCCGGCTCGATCGGGCTGGCGATCCATCAGAGCACGAAGTCGCGGCAGCTCTACTACGGCCGGGTCACCGCGCGCGGGGATCTGGCCGAGGTGATCGGTTCGGACCGGACGGACCAGCAGGTCCCGGCCTCCCTCGTACCGCCGAAACTGGCGGCTGAGGCGCTGACCACCACTTCGCCGGTCACCTTCTACGACTCCAGTTTCAGCCTGCAGCCGGTGATGTGGGCGGCGCAGTACGTCGACGGCAAGCTCGTCGTGGCCCAGTACCCGATGGCTTCGGAACAACGCGATCTGGAAGCCCTCGACCGGCACACGCTCTACGCGGCCGCCGGTACCGTCGCGGTGCTGGTACCGCTGGCGGCCTTCGGCGCCGAGTTCGCCGGGCGGCGGCTGCGGCGTGCGGCCCGCACCGCGCACCGGATCGCGGCCGGCGACCTCGACGCCCGCATCGGCCCGCGCGGCCGGGCCGGCGACGAGGTCCACGACATCTCGCGGGCCGTCGACTCGATGGCCGACGCGCTCCAGCGCCGGCTGCGCGCGGAGCAGCGCTTCACCGCCGACGTCGCGCACGAGCTGCGCACGCCCCTGGCCGGGCTGGTCGCGGCGACCGAGCTGCTGCCGGACGGCGAGGCGACCGAACTGGTCCGGGACCGGGTTCGGGTACTGCGAAGCCTGACCGAGAACCTGCTGGAGGTGTCCCGCCTCGACGCCCAGGTCGAGACGGCGGACTTCGTCGCGGTGCCGCTGCCGGAGTTCGTCAGCGAGACCGTCGCGGGCATCGGGTTCGACGTGCGGCTCAGCGTCGAGGGCGATCCGGTGGTGCGCACCGATCCGCGCCGACTGGACCGGATCCTCACCAACCTGCTGCTCAACGCGGACAAGCACGGTCGAGCCCCGATCGAGCTCGGTATCAGTGGCCTGACGCTGACCGTACGGGACCACGGCCCGGGCTTTCCCCCGGACATCCTGGCCGAAGGGCCGTCCCGGTTCCGTACCGGCGCACCGGAGCGGGGACGCGGGCACGGCCTCGGGCTGACCATCGCACTCGGACAGGCCCGGGTCATCGGCGCCGGGCTGGAATTCGGCGACGCGGTGGACGGCGGGGCGATCGCGCGGGTGAGGCTGCCGCCGATTCCGGACTCGGCCTTGGATACCGACGCCGCTGGACACCTGACGCCGCTGGACACCTGACGGCCCTGATACCTGACTGATACACAGCCCAGGCCCGGCCGACACGTTGCCACGGCGGTTCCGATACGAGGTCGGGCGATCGTCGGAGAGTGAATCCGACTCGCGAACGAAACTCCGTCAGTCCGCCGGTCTCCTATGCCTCGTCACCGGGCTGGCTCCGCCGACGCCGCCGCGCGGTGATACCGGTCGTCGCCGTCGCCATCGGTCTGATCGCCGCCGGCGCCGCGATCGCCGTCGCCGCGCGCCACAGCGACCAGCGGTCCACGCCCGCACCCACGCCCCCGCTCACGCCGACGTCCGCGTTCCAGCCCGCTCCGGCGCCGGTCTCCACCGACCTCGGCTCCGGGGTCACGCTGCCGTGGCCGGCGCAGGGCCAGGCGGCCGTCGAGGCCGAGGGGCTCGGCAGCCTGGGCACCAACGGCGAGCAGAGGCCGGTCCCGATCGCGAGCGTCACCAAGGTGATGACCGCCCTGGTCGTCCTGGCCGACCACCCGCTGAGCGGCGACGATCAGGGCCCGATGATCACCGTCGACGCCAAAGCCGCGAATGAGGCCTCTGATCCGGACCAGACGACGGTCCGGGTGAGCACGGGCCAGACCTTCAGCGAACACGACTTGCTGGAGATGATGCTGATACCGTCCGGTAACAACATCGCCCGGCTGCTGGCCCGCTGGGACGCCGGGAACGAGCGCGCGTTCGTCGCGAAGATGAACGACGCCGCGCGCCGCCTGGGCATGACCGACACCACGTACACCGGCGCCAGCGGCTACGAGGAGTCGACCAAGAGCACCGCCGTCGACCAGCTCAAGCTCGCCAGGCAGGCGGTCGACGACCCCGTCTTCGACCGCATCGTCGCGATGCCCACGGCCACGGTGCCCGGTCTGCACAGCCGCCTCGTCAACACCAACACCCTGCTCGGCGCGGACGGCGTGATCGGCATGAAGACCGGTTCGAGCACCCCGGCCGGCGGCGCGTTGATGTGGGCGGCGCGGCAGTCCGACGCCAACGGCAAGACGCACCTGGTGCTCGGCGTCGTTCTCCAGCAGCGTCAGGGCTCTACGGCGAACGACGACCTGCGTGCCGTGCTCGCCACCAGCAGAACCCTGATCCAGGGCGTGGCCCAGGCAGTCGCCTCGATGCGCTGAGGGCGGGGTGCCGCAGGTCAGCGCGAGTCGCCGCGGCTCGGAACGCTCAGCTTCACCTCATACCCGCCATCGGCGGTCGGCCCGGCGTGCAACGTCCCGTCCAGCAGCTCGGCGCGTTCCCGCAGCCCGATCAGGCCCTGCTGCGAGCCGGGCAGAGCCAGCGAGGGACGCGTCGCGGGAATGTTGGTGACCGTCACCCCATACGCGTCCGGCCCGTGCCACAGCCGCACGGTCGCGCTCGCGCCGGGCGCGTGTTTGCGGACGTTGGTCAGCGCCTCCTGCACCGTGCGATACACGGTGCGCTGTGCAGGCGTGCCGACGGACGCCGGGAGCTCCCCGGTCAGCTCGGCCGGGATCCCGCTGGAGGCCACCAGCCGCTGAAGGTCGGCCAGGGTCGGCTGCGGCGTGAGTTCGGTGGTGCGGCCGCCGGAGGCGCGCAGCAGCGTCACCATGTGCCGTAGTTCTTCCAGGGTTTTGACGGCAAGGGAGCGGATGGTCTGTGCGCCGTCCCGGCCGACCGGGTCCTGAGTCGCGATCTGAAGCGCGCCGGCCTGCACCGCGATCAGGCTGACCTGGTGCGAGACCACGTCGTGCATCTCCCGGGCCAGCTGCGCGCGCTCGCGGGTCAGCACGGCCTGCGCGTGCAGCAGCTGCTCGTGCTCGCGGGCCTGCTCGATCTCGGCCAGCCGGGCCCGCAGGTCGCGCTGCGTCTGGAGGAGCTGGCCCAGCAGGACCGGCGCGGCGGCGGCGGTGAGCGCATAGGCGAAGTAGATGACGGTCCAGAACTGGGCATCCGAAGCGCTCCCCTTGAACGACGAGGGGACGGCGGAGGCGACGGCCGAGGCCAGGGCCGCCGCGACCAGCAGGCGCCGGTCGCGGGATTGCTCGGCCAGCGTGAACAGCGACGCCAGCGGGGCGAAGACGATGTCCAGGACACAGTTGGCGGGCAGGGTCAGCAGCAGCGCCACCCACGGCAGCCGCCGCCGGACCACCAGCCCGGCGACGGACAGCACGGCCAGGACCCAGACCAGCGCCGAGGCGCCCTCGCCCGACAGGCTGACCCAGGTGTCCAGGGCGGAGACCACGATGATCAGGGCGTCCACAGCGGGCAGCGGGATCCGGGCCCACCACTGGCGGGAGGCGTTCATCGCGACATCACGCCATCACGCCGTCATGCCGGTGTGGCGACTGTGCTGACCGTGGCGACTGTGCCGACCGCGCCGACCGCCCGCGTGGCAGGACGGCCGGTGTGGCGCGGCCCGGAACAGCCTCACCGGTGCTCACCGCGGGTGTCGGTCAGCAGCCCGGCCCGCTGGGCCAGCAGCGCGGCCTGGACCCGGCTGGTCACCCGCAGCTTGCTGAGGATGGCGCTGACGTGGTCCTTGACAGTGCCCGTACTCAGGTGGACCCGCGCGCCGATCTCCGCGTTCGACAGGCCCTCGGCGACCAGCAGCAGGACGTCGCGCTCCCGCTCGGTCAGGCCGCCGATGCGGGTCAGCGCCTCGTCCTCGGCCGGGTCGGCGGTCGGGAAGGCGCGGACCATCGCGTGCGAGGCCCTGGGCGACATGACGATCCCGCCGGCCGCCAGGGTGCGCACCAGCTGGGCCAGCTGCGCCGGATCGGTGTCCTTGAGCAGGAAGCCCGCGGCGCCGGAGCGCAGCGCGGTCAGGACGTACTCGTCGGTGTCGAACGTCGTCAGCATCGCCACCACCGGCGGCTCGGGGAACGCCTGCAGACCGCGCAGCACGGTCAGCCCGTCCACGTCCGGCATCCGGATGTCCAGCAGCACCACCTCCGGACGCTGCTCGCGCACCGTCTCCACCGCCTCGCCGCCGACCGCCGTGGCGACGACCTCGATGTCCTCGGCGGCGTTGAGGATCAACTCGAAGCCGGAGCGGACGAGTGCTTCGTCGTCCACGACCACTACGCGGATCACCAATGTTCCCTTCTACCGTGCTGAGACTTGTTGTTCTCGAGGCTAAGGCCGCCGCGACGCCACACCCCGCCGCCCGGCGGCAGAGTAGCCGTTCGGCGTGTCCTCTCCAGCCGTTCGGCGGGGGCGCGACAGACTGGCGATTACCGATTACGCAAGGAGCGGCGGCATGGACAAGGGATCCGCGCTCATCGTCGGCGTCGGCCCCGGCCTGGGCCTGGCACTCGCCCGGACATTCTCCCAGGCCGGCCACCCGGTCGCCATGATCGGCCGCGACCACGAACGGCTGGCACAGTACGCCTCCACGCTGGCCGCCGAGGGCCGTACCGCACGCCCCTTCCAGGCTGACGCCGCCGACGCCGAGCAGCTTCAGTCGGCCCTGCGGGACGCCGTCGACACGCTGGGCGCGCCGGAGATCCTGATCTACAACGCCGCCATCCTCGCCCCCGACACCCCCATCGAGCTGGACGCCGACACCTTCGCGCAGCGGTTCGCGGTGAACGTCACCGGTGCCGTGATCGCGACCCGCACCGTACTCCCGCTGCTGGCGCACGGCCGCGGAACCCTGTTGTTCACCGGCGGCGCTCTCGCGCTGCACCCATCGCCCGAGCTCATGTCGCTGTCGGTCGGCAAGGCCGCGTTGCGCGCCTATACGCAAAGCCTGCACGAGTTCCAGAAGGGGACCGACGTGCACGTGACGACCGTGACCATCGCCGGAGCCATCGGCGGCGACGACCCGCGCTTCGCCCCGGGGGCTCTGGCAGAGGCCTACCTGGATCTGCATCACCAGCCGCGGGACCAGTGGCAGGCCGAGCTGCTTTACAGCTGAACCCACGGTGAGCCCATTCGGGCTGGAGTCTGCGGGCCCCACAACCCGGCGCTTGACCCTCACGCAACGTCAGACGGCATAGTCAACGCCGTGGAAGAGCACCTCACCGTGGGACGCGTGGCCGAACTGGCCGCGGTGACCGTCCGCACCCTGCATCACTACGACGAGATCGGCCTCGTGCAGCCCTCGGCGCGCACCGCGGCCGGGTACCGGGCGTACTCGGCGAGCGATGTGGAGCGGTTGCGCGAGGTCCTGGCCTACCGACGGCTGGGGTTCGGGCTGCGGGAGGTCGCCGACCTGGTCGGCGATCCGTCCACGGACGCCGTCGCGCATCTGCGCCGGCTGCGCGGTCTGCTGCTGGAGCAGCGGGAGCGTGCTGACGCCATGGTGGCGGCGATCGACAGGGAACTAGAGGCACGTGCGAAGGGAATGACTGTGACACCTGAGGAGCAGCTGGAGATGTTGGGCGCGAAGCTCTACGACGCGATCGGCGGCGCGTACCCCGCGACCCGGCGCACCGATCCGCGGATCGCCGCGCAGATCTGGGACGCGCTCGGGGATGCGGAGACTGTGTTGAACGTCGGGGCCGGTACCGGCTCCTACGAACCGATCGACCGGGACGTGACCGCCGTGGAGCCGTCAGCGGTCATGCGAGGGCAGCGTCCGGCCGACGCGGCACCTTGCATAGCCGCCGCCGCGGAACACCTGCCGTTCGAGGACCAGTCCTTCGACGCGGCGATGGCGATCTCGACCGTGCACCACTGGGGCGACCCGATCGCCGGGCTGCGGGAGTTACGGCGCGTCGCCCGGCGCGTGGTGGTGCTCACCTTCGACGCCAGCTCGCGCGGGTGGCAGGACCGGTTCTGGCTGACCCGCGACTACCTGCCCGAGTTCGCCGGCGTCCTGGCCGACTTCCCGGCGCTGCCCGGGATGGCCGACGCGATCGGGGCGCGTACGGAGCCGGTGCCGATCCCGTGGGACTGCGCCGACGGGCTGTTCGAAGCCTATTGGCGACGGCCCGAGGCGTATCTGGAGGATCCGGTGCGGCGGGCGGTGTCGGTGTGGACGCGGGTCGGGCCGGAGCCCGAGCGGCGGGCGGTGCGCAAGCTCGGCGACGATCTCGCCTCGGGTCGCTGGGCCGAGCGGAACCGGGAGCTCACCGAGCTGGAGGCCGCGGACTTCGGACTGCGGCTGCTTGTGGCCTGAGCTGGGGCTTTACCGTCTGGCCTGAGCTGGTACCTCGTCTTGCGTCTGGGATTTCCCGGTACCCGGACGATATGCGCCGGCTCGTACTATTGAGATCATGCGCGTGCTAGTCGTCGAGGATGAGCTCTACATGGCAGAGGCCATCCGGGATGGTCTCCGTCTGGAAGCGATCGCAGCCGACCTCGCCGGTGACGGCGACACCGCGCTGGAGCTGCTGAGCGTCAACTCCTATGACCTCGCGGTGCTCGACCGCGACATCCCCGGGCCGTCCGGCGACCAGATCGCCGAGCACATCGTCGCCTCCGGCAGCGGCATGCCGATCCTCATGCTGACCGCCGCCGACCAGCTGGACGACAAGGCCTCCGGCTTCGGGCTCGGCGCCGACGACTACCTGACGAAACCGTTCGACCTGCGGGAACTGGTGCTACGGCTCAGGGCCCTGGACCGGCGGCGTGCGCACAACAGGCCGCCGGTCCGGGAGCTCGCGGGGCTGAAGCTGGACCCGTTCCGCCGCGAGGTCTTCCGCAACGGCCGCTATGTCGCGCTCACCCGGAAACAGTTCGCAGTGCTCGAAGTCCTCATCGCGGCCGAGGGCGGGGTGGTCAGCGCCGAGGAGCTGCTGGAGCGAGCGTGGGACGAGAACGCGGATCCGTTCACCAACGCCGTGCGGATCACTGTCTCGGCGTTGCGTAAGCGGCTCGGCGAGCCCTGGGTGATCGCCACCGTGGCCGGGGTCGGCTACCGCATCGACCCGACCGGCGGCGACGAAAGAGCAGTGGGGGCAGCGCATGGATAGGCCCCCGGGCTGGAGCGTCCGCCTCAAACTCACCCTCAGCTACGCCGGCCTGGTCATGCTCGCCGGCTCGCTGCTCATAGCGGTGGCGTGGGTGTTCGCGCTCCGCTGGCTGCCGAAGCGCAACGACCCCGACGCCGTCATAAGGGCCCACCCAGGCGCAATGGTCATCATGACCGGGCCCACCCGCAGCCAGCTCATGACCGGCTTCGCCCCCGCCGCGGCCATAGCGCTTGCTTTCCTCCTCCTGCTGGGTCTGATCGGCGGGTGGCTGCTCGCCGGCCGCATGCTCGCGCCCCTGACCCGCATCACCGACGCCGCCCGCGGGGCCACCTCCGGCTCGCTCTCCCACCGCGTCGCGCTGGAGGGCAAACAGGACGAGTTCCGCGAGCTCGCCGACAGCTTCGACGCCATGCTCGGCCGCCTGGAAGCCCACGTCGCCGAACAGCAGCGCTTCGCCGCCAACGCCTCCCACGAACTGCGCACCCCGCTGGCGATCACGCAGACCCTCCTGGACGCGGCCCGCAACGACGAAGGCCGGGACACCGTCCAGCTCATCGACCGGCTGCGCGTGGTCAACACCCGCGCGATCGACCTCACCGAGGCGCTCTTGGTGCTCAGCCGCGCCAACCAGGGCACGTTCCAACGAGGCGGGGTCGATCTGTCGCTGGTCGCGGAAGAAGCCGCCGAGACCATGCTGCCGCTCGCCGAGAAGCAGGGCATCGTCGTGGAGACGGCCGGCGAAGTGGCGACCGCTGTGGGGTCCCAAGCGCTTCTGCAGCAGCTGGGGACGAATCTGCTGCACAACGCGATCGTCCACAACCTGCCCGGGCGCGGCCGGGTGTGGGTGCGGACCGCCGTCAGCCCCGAAGGCGTGGAGCTGAGCGTGGAGAACACCGGCGAGGTCCTGACCCCGGAGTCGGTGTCCACGCTCACCGAGCCTTTCCAGCGCGGCACCGAGCGCATCTACGGCGACCAGGCCGGCGTCGGTCTGGGCCTGGCGATCGTCAAGAGCATCGCCGTGGCGCACGGCGGGTCCGTCGCGCTCACCCCGCGCACCGCCGGCGGGCTGTGCGTGACGGTCCGGCTGCCCGCCGCGCCGCAGGCCGCGCTTGTCTCTGTCGCTGTCTCCCATTAAGCGGGAGAACAGAAATAACCAATAGAGTCAACGGCTTCTCGACGTTTGTTTTAATTTCCGGCGCGTGATACTCCAGGTGGACGTTCGCCGTCCTCAGTTCGCGCGAAAGGGAAATCGCCATGACCGAGACCCTGTGGCACATCGATCAACGCTGCACTAATTGCGACGTGGCCCGGCAGTACGCGCCCGAGCTCGTCGCCGAGGCGGACGGCCTTTCAACGGTCGTCCGCCAACCGGGTACCCCAGCCGAGGAAGCGGCACTGTACGCGGCGGCGTTCGCCTGCCACACGCGCTCGATCCGGCGCGGCGCACGGGGATTGGATCCGGCACACGACCCGTTCCCGCTGCCGCTGACCGAGCACGTGTACCTGTGCGGACACAACTCGCCGCACGCCGCCGGCGCCAACTCCTATCTGCTGCGCCGGCCGGCCGGGAACCTCATGATGATCGACACGCCGCGCTTCAGTCGTGCCCTGGCCGAGAAGTACGCCGCGCTCGGACCGGTGACCGACGTACTGCTCACCCACCGGGACCACGCCGCGCACGGCCGCGAGTACGCCGACCGGTTCGGCGCCCGCCTGTGGATCCACGAGGGCGACCTGGCCGCCGCCCCGGACGCCGACCACGTCCTGCGCGGCACCGAGCCGACGCCGATCGCCGACGGCGTGATCGCGCACCCGCTGCCCGGGCACACCCAGGGCAGCGTGCTCTACGTCGCCGACGACACCTACTGCTTCAGCGGCGACAGCATGTACTGGTCCAGGAGCCTGGCCGACCTCGCCGTGGCCGAGTCGGTCACCTGGTACTCCATCACCGAACTGGCCGCGTCGCTGGCCCGCACGGCGCCGCGGCTGCGCTTCGCGTGGATACTGCCGGGCCACGGCGACCGCAAGCAGCTGCCGCCCGAGGAGTTCGCCCGGCGCGTCCAGGACTTGGCCGAGCACACCGCGCGTCTCAGGCCGCGACCCATCGACTTCGCAGCCGTGCAGTGGTGATCCCGGAATCCCGCCGCCGCTACCGCCGCTGCCGTCGTCGTCGTCGTACTAGTAAGCAATCGGGAAATCGAAATACGTATCCGGGTAAGGCTCATTCTTCAGCGTGTAGTGCCACCACTCGCTGTCATAAGAGCTGAACCCGCTGGCCTGCATAATCGAGCACAGGGCTTCGCGATTCCCCGTCTCGACATCCGTTATCCCGGCCGCCCCGTGGTGCGAGATGACGTCCATCAAATCGTGCCCGCCGCCCATCGGCGCCAGCTCGCCGTCCTCCAGCTGATACAGCGTCAAGTCGACGGTGCTGCCTCGGCTGTGGCCGGACTTCGCCGCCACGTAGCCCTGCTCGATCATCGCCGCGCGTTCGATGTTCGGGTAGTGCCGGGGCTTCGTGTGGCCGTCCTCGGGCTGCTCCGACCAGCGCAGGAAGCAGTCCACGGCGCGCTGCGGGCGGTAGCCGTCCCACAGCACCAGGCCGAAGCCGAGGGATTCGGCGCGTTGCTGGGCCCGCTCCAGGCCGGCGCACAGGGCCGTGGTGCCGACGATGCGGTTCGCCAGGTAGCCCTCGACCGGCTTGCCGACGAAGTTGTCCCAGGTGGCGTACTTCGCGTCCCAGCGCACGCCGGGAACGATCTGGTCCACGAACACGAAGTCGTCATTCATCGGGCCTCCCCCGTCAGCGTCAGCGTGACCAACCGGTCCAGGACGTCGCCGAGCGGGAACCCGGCGGCCGCCATCATTCGCGGGTATCGACTGTAGGAGGTCAGTCCGGGGAAAGTGTTCACTTCGTTCAGAACGACCGTCCCGTCCGCCTTGAGGAACAGGTCCACGCGCGACAGCCCCCGGCAGCCCAGCACCCGGTAGACGGTCTTCGCGGTCTCCTGGACCAGCACCCGCGATTCCGGGGCGATGTCGGCCGGGACGATGAACGTCGCGTTCTCCGAGCCGGTCTCCGGCGAGTCCTCCTGATGGATCTTGAAGAAACCGTGGGTCAGCGCCACCCGGTCCACCTCGCCGACCAGCAGGTCCGGATCGTCGCCCAGGACGGCGCAGCCGACCTCGCTGCCGGCCACGGCCGCCTCGATCAGCACCTTCGAGTCATACAGTCGCGCCGTCCGCACCGCCGCCGCCAGATCTTCCTTCCGGGACACCTTGCTGACCCCGAAGGACGAGCCCGAGCGGGCCGGCTTCACGAAGACCGGGTAGCTGAGCTCGTCGGGATCGACCTTGTCGTCGGGCGTGACGACCCAGAAGTCCGGCGTCGCGATGCCGGCGGCCCGCACGACGAGGTAGGTGAGCGACTTGTCCATGCACAGGACGGAGGTCTGGATATCGCATCCCCCGTAAGGGATGCCCGAGAGCTCCAACAGCCCCTGGATCACGCCGTCCTCCCCGAGCTTGCCGTGCAGCACAGGCAGCACCACGTCCAGACTGATCATGTCATAACGCCCCCGGTTCACGACAAGCAGTCCAGGCGCGGTCCGGTCCGGGGATAGGACGGCCCGGCGGCCGGCACCCTCCCAGCCTTCATCAGGGTTCTCACATAGCTTCCAGGCGCCGCTTTGCGTGATGCCGATGTAGAACGGCTCATACCGTTCGGTGTCGAGATGCTTGGCGACGTTCCGCACCGATTTGACCGAGACGGGATGCTCTTCGCCGACACCCCCGAACAGGATTCCGATCCTCAGCTTAGCCACGACGATGCTTTCGAATTTCAGACAGTTGATGATGGAGTTCTCCACGATGTCGCGCAGTGCACGATCCGCGTAATAGGCCGCGTGCGGGCTGATGAGCACGTTCGGCAGTTCTTGCAACCGCAACAGCGGTTTGCTTTCGATGGGGCGATTGCGGCGATCGGCGTAGAAGATGCCCTCCTCATCTTCGAGGACGTCCAATGCGGCGCCGCCTAGTCGGCCGCTTTCCAACGCCGAGAGAAGGGCCTCGGTTTCGATGAGCGGGCCGCGTCCGGTGTTGATGATGAATGCGTCGCGTTTCATCTGCTCGATGCGCTCGCGGTTCAGGAGATGATGCGTGTCTGCATCGAGCGGCGTGTGGAGCGTGACGATGTCGCTACGCTTCAGCAGTTCGCCGAGAGAGACGTAATCGGCGGCGGTCTTGGGGATGCGGTCGAAAGCCAATATCCGGCAGCCGAAACCGCGTAGCCGGTCCAGGACGGCGGCGCCGATACGGCCCGTGCCGATCACGCCGACGGTCAGGTCGCGGAGCTCTCGCCCGCGCACGTCGTGGAGCCGGTAGTCGTGCTCACCGGCTCGGCGGATCGTGGATTTCGCGTGCCGCACCGCCATGAGCATCAGCATGTAGTCGGCGACGCTGTCCGGCGAGTAGCAGACGTTTTCCACTGTGATGCCAACGCTTTCGGCGTACTCCACGTCGATGTGGTCGTATCCGATGCTTCTCGTGGAGATATACGCGACACCGATGTGACTGAGGGCGAGAAGCGCGGGGTCGGTGATCCGCGTCTGGTGGCCGACGCTGATGCATCGATTTCCGGATGCCAGCTCGGCGTTGGCCTCGGATACCGCTTCTGGACAAACGGTTGGCGCGATGTCGAAACTCGTCGCCAGCTCCCGGAAAAGGGAAGCCTCATCCTGTCCGCATCCATAGGCTGTGATTCCGGTGGTCATCGGGTTCGGACCGGCTCGCTGTGAATCATGAGTCCCAGTCAAGACAGCGCTTAGTTGCCGCCTCGTATCCGGATTTCAATATGCCGGCAATAGGCGGCGGCGCTTTGACTGGCCGCATGATCCCCCTCAACCTCAGCGAGATCGCCGCCATCGTCGGCGGGACCGTCGCGGGCGACGCCGCCGTGACGGTCACCGCGCCCGCCGTGCTCGACGGCCGCCGGGCCGAGCCGGGCGGCCTTTTCGTCGCCTTCGCCGGCGCCAGTGCGGACGGGCACGCGTACGCCGAGCAGGCTGGGCGGGCCGGTGCGGTGGCGGTGCTCGGGTCGCGGGCCACGGCGCTGCCGACGGTGGTCGTCCATCGGCGTCGTCCTCAACGTCGGCCAGGCGCACATCAGCAAGTTCGGCTCCCACGAGGCCATCGCCAAGGCCAAGGGCGAACTGGTCCAGGGCCTGGCACCCGGCGGCACCGCGATCCTCAACGCCGACGACCCGCGCGTCACCGCCATGCGCGCGCTGACCGACGGCCGCGTCCTCACCTTCGGCCGGGCGCCATCCGCCGACGTGCGCGTCCTCGACCTGACACAGGACTCACGCGGTCGCCCGACCTTCACCCTGCGCACTGCCGACGCCTCAGCCCGCGTGGCACTGCCGGTCGTCGGCGCGCACCTGGCCCTCAACGCCGCGGCGGCCGCAGGCGCGGGCCTGGCCGCCGACATCCCCCCCTCGACGCCGCCGCCCAAGCACTGGCCACCGCCTCACTGACGAAGGGGCGCATGGAACTACGCGACCTGGCCAACGGCGCCGCCCTGCTCGACGACTCCTACAACGCCAACCCCGACTCCACCCGCGCCGCCCTGGACGCCCTCGCGGCGATCCACGCCGAGCGCCGCATCGCAGTACTCGGCGAAATGCTGGAGCTGGGGGACGCAAGCGAGGCGGAGCATCGCGGCATCGGGAGGTACGCCGCCGCGCGCGCCGACGTAGTGGTGGCGATCGGTGATACGGCGCGGGCCATCGCTGAGAGGGCGGGGGCGGAAACACCGTCGCGAGCAACGTCGGCGCCGGAGCCGGTTCGTACGAGTCGACGGCCTTCGAGGTGACCGCGGTCGAGCCGTCGGCCTCGATGCGGGCCCAGCGGCCCGCGCACCTGCCGGCCGCGATCGACGCCGTCGCCGAGCACCTGCCGTTCCCCGACGACGCCTTCGACGGCGCCATGACCACGTTCAGCGTGCATCAGTGGAGCGATCTGAAGGCGGGCCTGCGGGAGATGCGGCGGGTGGCCGGCGGCCCGGTCGCGGTGCTGACCTGCGACCCGGATCTGGTGCGCGACTTCTGGCTCTACGAATACGCGCCGCTGGTCCTGGACACCGAGGCCCGGCGCTACCCGGCCATCGCCACCATCGCCGAGACGCTGGGCGGGGACGTCGCGGTGACGCCGGTGCCGATCCCGGTGGACTGCACCGACGGCTTCGACGAGGCGTACTACGGCCGCCCGGAGCGGTTGCTGGACCCGGCGGCGCGGCAGTCGTGCTCGGCGTGGAGCTTCGTCGACGCCGAGACCAGCGAGCAGTACACCGAGGCGCTGCGCCGGGATCTGGAATCAGGCACCTGGGACGCGCGCCACGGCCGTCTGCGCACCCTGCCCGCGCTGACCGGGTCGCTGGTCCTGGTGCTGGCCCGGTAGGCAAGAACAGTTCGCGACCGGCACCGATCCGGCGTTCCAGGCGGCTTTGCCCGCGCTCAGCGAACGCTGACCTAAATCGGAGGCACACACCGCGGGGATCGTTCACAATCCACCCGTGGCTTCCTTCATCATCGGCGAGGCCGACAGCGGTCCGGCACTGTCCCCGGCACCGTCTCCGGCGCTGTCCCCGTCGTCCCGATCAGGCCCGACCGCGCTGGCCGGCCGGGCCCTCGGCGCGGTGCCGCCGACGATGCTGGTGCTGCTCGGCACCCTCAGCGCGCAGCTCGGCTCGGCACTGGCCACGCACCTGTTCGGCGCGGTGGGCAGCTTCGGGGCGGTGGCGCTGCGGCTGTTCTTCGCCTCGGCGACGCTGATGCTGTTCTGGCGGCCGTCGCTGCGGATGGACCGGCGGGCGTGGACCGCGGTGATCGCCTACGGCGTGGTGCTCGGCGGGATGAACCTGTGCTTCTACCAGTCGCTGGCCCGCATCCCACTGGGCATCGCGGTGACCACCGAGTTCCTGGGCCCGTTGGCGGTGGCGCTGGCCGGCTCGCGGCGCTGGCTGGACGCGTTGTGGGCGGTACTGGCCGGCGGCGGGGTGCTCCTGCTGACCGAGGGCGGCGGCAAGCTCGACTTGGTCGGCGTCCTGTTCGCCCTGGCCGCCGGCACCTGCTGGGGCCTGTACATCCTGGCCGGCGCCGCCTTGGGCCGGCACACCAGCGAAGGCGACGGGCTGGCGCTCGGGATGGCCGTGGCCGCGGTGATGACCGTGCCGTTCGGCGCGGCCGACGGCGGCGCCACGCTGTTCCGGCCGTGGGTGCTGGCCTTGGGACTCGGCGTGGCGCTGCTGTCGTCGGTGTTGCCCTACTCGCTGGATCTGGAGGCGCTGCGGCGGATCCCGCCGCGGGTGTTCGGGATCCTGATGAGTCTGGAGCCGGCGGTCGCGGCGCTCATCGGGTTGGTCGTGCTCGGGGAATCCCTGGGTTGGTCGCAGTGGGTCGCGGTGCTGTGTGTGGTGGCCGCCTCGGTCGGGGCGACGCGTGGGGCCCGGTCAGGCGAATAAGGGCCTTTAGACAACACGTGGCCTTTGGCTATCACGCGGCCTTCAGCTATCACGCGGCCTTGAGGGTCCCGCCGTCGATGACGTAGTCGGCGCCGTGGATGTTGGCCGCGCGCTCGGACAGCAGGAAGGCGACCAGATCCGCCACCTCCCGCGGCTCACTGAACCGGCCCGAGGCGACCCCGAACTGGCCGGGCAGGCTCGCGAGCAGGTCGGCGTGGCTCACCCCGAAGGCGTCGGCCACCTTGCCGCCGAACCGGCTCGGGTCGGTCCACAGCGGGCTGGAGACCAGGCCCGGGGAGACGGTGTTCACGCGGACCCCACGCGGGGCCAGCTCCTCGCTCAGCCGCTTGTCGAACTGGTTCAGCGCCGCCTTGGCCTCCGCGTAGCCGACCGGCGCGTTGGTGGACACGCGGGCGTTGATCGAGGAGATGCCGACGATCGCACCCCGGCGCTCCAGGATGCTCGGCAGCGCCGCCTTCGTCGTCCACACCGCGCTGAACAGGTTGAGGTCGAAGATCCGTTGCCACTGCTCGTCCTCGACGTCGAGGAACCCGCCGAGCTCTATTCCACTCGTGTCACCCCCGCCGACGTTGTTGACGAGGAAGTCGATCCCGCCGACGGCCTCCAGGGCCCGATCCACGGCCGCCCGCGCGCCTTCGCGGGTACTGAGGTCGACGGAAACCGTTGCCGCAGCAGCCTTTTCGAGCTCTGCGGTGATGGTGCGCGCGGCACCGACGACGCGGACGCCTTCCGCGGCCAGAGTCTGCACGATCGCCAGGCCGATGCCGCGACTGGCGCCGGTGACGAGCGCGGTCTTGCCGGTGATGCCGAGGTCCATGGTCTTTCCCTCCGATAGTTCTTGAACTACAGGTCAAAAATCAGGACGCGAGAAGAGCAGGCCCACTGAGGGAACGTGCGTCTCAGAGGCCTGCTAAGGCGGTGTCGATGATCTGGTAGAGGGTCTTCCGGTCGAACGTCAACGCCATGGTCCGCAACCCCGCGAGCGCCGTCTCCAAGAAGAGCCCCTGCGCCCGCGCGTTCAGCGCCCGGTCGACGTCGCCGTCACGCTGACCTTGTTCGACGCGCGCGGTGAAGAGCTCGACCATGCGCTGTTCCATACGGAGCACGGCCCGCTTGGCATCCTCATCGTGGCCGCCGATTTCGGCGACCGCGTTCTGGGCCAGGCACCCGCGGCGCACCGGGCCGTCCAGGTCCAGATCGACGAGCAGGACGAAGAGCGCGCGGATCCGTTCCTTGGCCGTCCCCGGCTCCGACAGGACCTGCTCGGTCACTTCCGCGCCGACCTTGTTGTAGAGGTCCAGGGCCTTGCCGAACAACTCACGCTTGGAGCCGAAACAGTGGTAGAGGCTGCCTTTCGCGACGCCGGTGGCCTCGGCGAGGTCGGCGGGGGACGTGTCGGCATAGCCCTTGGTCCAGAACGTTTCCATCGCCCGCGCGACGACCACGTCCGGTTCGAAGTTCTTCGGCCTGCCCACGGAGTTCACGGTAGCACCGTTTTTGACTCCGGGGTCAAGTATGCGCCGCGAGCCCGTTCCCGATGGCCCGGTCCCCGCAAGAGAACAGAATCACTTAGGGGTAAGGGAGCGAATTCGCCGTCCATCTAATAGCGTATGCGTGTTCTGGGCACCGGCTTGGTCTTCATACGGTGTCAAAGCGACGTAAAGGGATGGGGATCCATGCAGAAACCGACGTCCACGAACGGACGGAGAATCGCCGCCGCCATGTTCATCGGCGCCGCATCCACCGCGATGGTGGCGGGCACGGCGCACGCGGACAGTACGACCAACGGCGGTCAGACCTCCGATGGCGGCGTGACGGGTGCGACCTACGACGGCAACAAGGACTACAACCTGGTCGCCATGACTGACAACCCCGACGGCGACCCAGCGTCGCTGATAGGCCTGAAGGCCCAGGACGGCAGTCACCTCTGGACGTACTGCATCCAGGAGAAGGTCGAACTCAACACACTCGAGACCTATGACGAGCACGACTGGACGTCGGAGAGCCAGCGGATCGGCATAGACCAGCAGCACCTTGAGGGGATCAAGTGGATCCTCGACAACTCCATCCCGCAGGTCGACGCCACCAAGCTGGCCAGCACCGCGGGCGTCAGCGGGCTGAGCGACAAGGAAGCGGTGGCGGCCACCCAGGCTGCGATCTGGACCTTCTCGGACTCCACCGGCCAGCTCAAGCTGGACGCGGGCGCGGAGAAGGACGCGCAGAATCTCGGCAACCCGCGCGACCGCGATTACCCCAACAAGGATGTCAACGGGCAGCACGTCATCGACTTCTACAACTGGCTGATGACCCAGGCCACCGGCAGCAACACCGGCCAGCCGCAGGCCTCGCTGAGCATCACCCCGGCCTCGAAGGCCGCCCCGCAGGCCGGTAGCAAGGTCGCTTTCCAGCTGAGCAGCAACACCTCCGGGTCCTTCATATCGGTGACCCTCGCCGACCCGGGCAAGACCGGCGCCAAGCTGGTGGACGCCAACGGCCAGCCGATCAGCGCCAAGACGACGTTCAAGAGCGGCGACACGGTCTACGTGCAGCTGCCGAACACACCGACCAGCGGCGACGTCCACGTGATCGCCTCGGGCACCGTCACCAACATCGACGCCGGCGGGGTCTTCGTCTCCCACGACGGCAAGCCCTCGCAGAACCTGATCCTCGCGCAGGGCCAGAGTGCACCCGTCTCCGCGACCGCCGACGTGAAGTGGGCCCCGGCCACCACCCCGCCCACCTCGCCGCCGAGCACGACTCCCACCAGCTCGCCGTCGACAGCGCCGAGCACCCACC
>NZ_JAAFYZ010000144.1 GCF_018274385.1 Catenulispora pinistramenti
GCTGACGACGCGACCGAGGGGAACGGACCGCACCACCTCACAAACCGCAGCCGCTGAGACTAGATCGGCCACCCGAGGGAACCGCGCTAGTTTCCCTGAGGTTGCCGAGGCCCGCCGGAGGCCCGGCTCTTCACCATCGCCTTTGACTTCGATCTTGCTCTTGATCTTGCCTGTGCTCTTGATCTTGCCCTTGCCCGGACTTGCTGGAGTTGAAGAGGCCTGAGGTGAGGCGGGATTGTGAACGCGCGAACTGGCAGCCGATAGACAGACTCGCCGACCCGAACCCCGAACCGGCACAACTATGACCGAAGGCCGTAAAAAGCTTCTAAAACCCACAGACTGGCAGTAACTCGGCCAGCAAACTCCAGCCCCTCCCAAAAAAAGCTCTGCCCCCGAACAGCCCCAACCAACACAGCCTGATGCCCCGCAGCGGGGTCAGCGTGCGGGGCATCAGGGATCTGGAAGGTGGCTCAGGACGTCAGCAGGGCCCGTCGTCCGTCCACACCCCGGCCGGACCGCCGGGGATGTCGGCCTGCGTCCACCACTTGGCCGTCCACTGGTGGCCGCTGTACGAGACCACCGCGCCGCCGTTGTAGGCGGTCGATGAACTCCATGCCGCCGCGGTGCATGTCCCGCCGCCACCGGAGGAGGTGGAGGTGGTCGGCGGCGTCGTGGTCGGCGTGCTGGAGGTCGGTGGCGGGGGCGGGACCGCGGCGCCGGCGAATTGCGCCGTGTACTTCGTGAAGTCCCAGTCGTTCTGCGGGACCGAGGAGCAGCTGCCGGAGAGTGTGCCGTTGTTGTCCGGCGGGCTGCATTGCCGGTCGCGGTTCACCGACCAGTATGTGTAGCGGGCCAGACCGTGGCTGGTGGCGTAGTTCAGCACGGTCTGGAAGTCCGCCTGGTAGAAGAACTCCGCGGAGTCGGTGCGGCCGTTCATCATCGACACGCCCTCGTGCTGGTAGGCGGTCGTGGAGTCCCAGCCCATGTGGGTCTCCAGCAGGCCGTGGAAGGCCTCCAGGGCTGAGACCTGGGAGGCCGCGCCGCTGAAGCCGCCGTCGAAGGGCATGATGGAGAAGTTGTTCGGCGTGAATCCGATCGAGTGTGCCTGGTCCAGCAGTTGGGTGCCGAACCAGCCGGTGCCGGCGCTGGTGCCGGGCATCGTGACCGAGACGTACAGACCCGGGTTGTTCTGTTGCAGGGTCTGCGCCGCGCCGAGTTCGTTGGCGATGGCCGCGGTGTTCTCGTACTCGGGCTCTTCGAGGTCAAAGTCGATGGCGTGCAGCTGGTAGGTGCTGATCACCTGCTGGTAGGCCGCCGCGGTGGCCGCGACGCTGCCGCAGGTCTGGCCCAGCTTGGTGCCGCCGTAGCCGCCGACCGAGACCGAGACGTCGCCGCCCTTGTTCCGGATCGTGCTGATGACTGACGGGATGGTGGTGTCCGAGCTGATCGGGCTGGTGCCGCCCCAGGTCGGCGTGCAGCCGCCGCCGTTGGGCGCCAGGATGAAGGCCAGCTGGAAGGCCTTCTGGCCGGTCGCGTCCATCACCGTCGAGATGTCCGGCGGCGAGTTGTCCTCGGGCATCAGATATGGAGCCGAGGCGTACCAGGTGCTGCTGAGCGCGGCCGGGGCGGCGCCGGCCGGGCTCGGGGCGGCGTTGCCGGTGGCGGCCAACGCCATGGTGGTGCCGGCGGCGATTGCCAGGGCCGCTGTGGGGACGACCAATCGCCGTTTCAGACTCGCGGTTGCCATAGGGCCTCCGAACGTGGCGGGGGAGGGAGGGAAAGCAGGCTCCTGCAGGTGCGAATCATGATTGGACTAGACCAGCTCCCCGTCAAGGGGTACGGGTAAAGGCCCGGCAAATAAGGGTCAAGATGCGGTGATCGCTTGGTTGACCTGCGGGAAAAGATCAATGGTTTAGACCCTTGACATCGGCGAGTGGTCTAATCCACTTTGTGTGTCAGGGCGATTACACCGCCCCTCACTGTCACCTTCCTGCCCCCACACGGAAAGGTACGACCCTCCCATGACGACTCCAGCCCAGGGCCGCCGCCGCTTGGCGGTGCGCTCCGGCGCCCTTCTCGTCGCGGCGATAGCCGCGACCGCGACGGCGCTCGCGGCCAGCGCCTCGGCCGCGCCGACCAAGGCCGCGGCCGGCGCCAGCGTGTACTCGGTGGCCCCGTACGTCGACATGTCCAACGGCCAGGAACCGGTCCTGGACACCGCGATCACCGGGCACGGCCTGAAGGCCTACACCGCGGCCTTCGTCATCGGCGTCGGCTGCAACCAGGAGTGGGGCGACACGCTCCCGGTCGGCAACGACTCCTATACGGACCCTGAGATCGCCCGCGCCAAGTCCGAGGGCGCCTCGGTCATCATCTCCTCCGGCGGCGCCGCCGGCGAGGCGCTGGCCTGGACCTGTACCGACCAGTCCGCGATCCAGGCCGGCTACCAGGCGATCATCAGCGACTACGGGGTGAACCAGCTCGACTTCGACGTCGAGGGCGCCGCGGTCGCCGACCAGACCTCGGCCACCCGGAACTTCACCGCGATGAAGGCGCTGCAGGCCGCCAACCCGGGCCTGCAGTTCTCGATGACGCTGCCGGTGCTGCCCTCGGGCCTGACCCAGGACGGCGTCAACATCCTGCAGTCGGCCAAGAACGTCGGCGTGAAGATCAACGTGGTCAACATCATGACCATGGACTACTACCAGGGCCAGCAGGACATGGGCGCGGCGGCGATCCAGGCCGCGCAGAGCACGCTGGCGCAGATGCAGTCCGTGGACCCCAGCTACACCTACGCCAACCTCGGCATCACCCCGATGATCGGGGTCAACGACGACGGCTCGGTGTTCACCACGGCCAACGCCGCGACGGTCGAGCAGTTCGCGGCCTCCAACGGCGTCGGACGGCTGGCGTACTGGTCGATCGACCGGGACCAGCCGTGCGGCGCCAGCGGCAGCGGTATCAAGCCCGCGGCTTCGTCGACCTGCTCAGGGGTCGGCGACGCGAAGCTGGCCTTCGCTGACGCCTTCGTGCCCTACACCGGCAGCGGTGGCGGGAGCGGCGGGACCACCGGCGGGACCACGGGTGGAACGACGGGTGGAACCACCGGCGGCACCACCGGCGGTACTACCGGCGGCGCCACCGGCGGATCGACCGGCGGCAGCGGCTGCTCGGCGTCGGCCTGGAGCTCGACGTCGTCGTACGTGCCCGGTGACGTGGTGTCGTACAACGGGCACCAGTACACCGCGACGTACTACTCGACCGGTGTGACGCCTGGTTCGGCGATCGCCTGGAACATCTGGAAGGACGACGGCGCCTGCTGATCCGGCGCTGTCTTTGACGGCCGCCGCCGCTCGGTCTGGGTTACGCCGGGCGGCGGCGGCTTCGTCGCGGTGGCTTTATCGCGGTGCCCGGGCTGGCGCGCGCCGGATAGCGTGCTCGCTCATGCTGGAGATTCCGGACGGCAACTGGTGGGACTGGGACGTCGTCGCTTGGGACGGCGCCAGGTTCGTGCTCGGATCCAATTACGACCTGAGTTACAGCCACAGTCTGGAGCTGGTGTTCACCGACCCCGTGTACGTCCAGTGCCCGGCCCTCTTCCACGACCCGGTGTTCCGCGAGCCGACGCCGCAGGAGGAGCGGCTCGTGCGGCGGACCGGCGAGCCGTTCCCGGTCCTGGTCGCCTTTGAGGCCGAGGGCGGATGCGCGCCGATGACCGGGTTGATCGCGGCCGGCGGCCTGCAGATCCTCACCGGAACCGTACTGCGCTACTGGCGCGACGACGCCGACATGGAGCCGGGGTGGCGCCGTGCGCCGTGGGTGACCCCGCCTGCGTCGTCCCCGAGTCCGTGACCAGGCGTTGGTCACACGCGACCGGCCGCCGGTGTCTGCATGTCGAGCCAATGGCGAAGCCGACTACAGACACCTGGAGGGCGAGATGACCAGTGCGATGCGAGTCCCCGCGGCCGAGATCACCGGCGTTTACGGGGCCCTGGTGAAGATGATGACCCGCCGGATGCTCGGGCGGGTGCCGGACTCGGTGGGGGTGTTGTGGCAGCAGCCGAAGGTGTTCAAGGCGCTGATGGGGTTCGGGCGGAAGGTCGACAAGTGGGATCGGTTGGCCGAGCCGCTGGCGACGTACGCGACGATGGCCGCGGTGGCGCGCGTCGGGTGCTCCTTCTGCCTGGACTTCGGGTACTTCATGGCGCACAGCCGGCAGCTGGACGAGGCCAAGGTGCGCCAGGTGCCGCGCTGGCGGGAGTCCGACGTGTTCAGCACGCTGGAGTGCCAGGTGATGGCCTACGCGGAGGCGATGAGCCAGACGCCGCCGACGCTCACCGACGAGCTGTCGGCCGCGCTGCTGGAGCAGCTGGGGCCGACGGCGATGGTGGAGCTGGCGGCGCGGGTCGCGGCGGCGAACATGACCGCGCGGGCGAACATCGCCCTGGGGATCCGGTCGCAGGAGTTCTCGGCGGCGTGCGGCCTGCCGCCGCTGGCCACGCCGTCGCAGGACGTAGCCTCGGCGTCGTGACCATCGGCACCGTGAGCCGCGGCGCCGCGGGCGGGCCGGATCCGTTCGTGGCGCATCGCAGCCTGCTGTTCACCGTCGCCTACGAAATGCTCGGCTCGGCCGCCGACGCCGAGGACGTGGTGCAGGAGACCTGGCTGCGCTGGGCCGACGTGGACGCCGGGCTGCGGGCCGCGGTGGCGGACCCGCGTGCGTACCTGGTGCGGATAGTGACGCGGCTGGCGCTGAACCGGCTGCGCACGGTGGCCCGGCGGCGTGAGGAGTACTTCGGGTCCTGGCTTCCGGAGCCGCTGCTGACCAGCCCGGACGTGGCGCAGGACGTGGAGCTGGCCGAGAGCGTGTCGGTCGCGATGCTGACGGTGCTGGAGACGCTGAAGCCGGTCGAGCGTGCGGTGTTCGTGCTGCGGGAGGTGTTCGACACGCCGTATGAGGAGATCGCCCGGGCGCTCGGCAAGACGCCGGTGTCGGTGCGGCAGACCGCGAAGCGGGCCCGGGGCCACGTCGCGGCGCGGCGGCCGCGGATGCGGGTGGACCGGGAGGAGCAGCGGCGGGTCGTCGAACGCTTCCTCGCGGCGCTGGCAGGCGGCGATCTGCGGGCGCTGCTGGAGGTGCTGGCGCCGGACGTGGTGGTGGTCGCCGACGGCGGCGGGGTGGTGGCGACGGTGCGGCATCCGGTGGTGGGGGCTCAGGACGCGGCGGCGTATCTGGTGGCGGCGGCCCAGTGGGCGGGGGAGCGCTTCTCGGTGGGGACGGTGTGGCTGAACGGGGCGCCCGCGGCGCGGATCGAGGTGGACGTGACGACGGCGCTGAGTTTCGTGGTCGAGGACGGGCTGATCAGCCGGATCTACGCGGTGCGCAATCCGGCGAAACTGGGGCGGTTGGGCGCGGTGGTGGATTTGGCGCGGTAGGCGCCGGCGAAGTCTTTCGACACTGTCAGGACTCTGTGGCGCTCAGCCGCCCGTGCCGGTCCCACCACACCGCGAGCGCGGCCAGCCCCGCGGCGATCGCGGCCACGCCGTGCACCGTCCCGATCGACCAGCTCAGCCCGGCCGCCGCGCCGCCCCAGGCCCCGATGGTGTAGGCGGCCCAGACCAGCGTCAGCAGCATGATGCCCTGGCGCGCGCGGCGCCCCGGCGCCTCGGCGAAGGTGGAGATCAGCGTCACCAGCGTGCCGGTGAGCGTGGTGGTCGACACGCCGCGCATCGCGATCCCGGCCGCGTACACGCTCTGCACCCCCATCGCGGCGGCCGCGATCCCGAGCCGCAACTCGCGCGGGGTGGGGCCCAGCACCGCCACCGACCCGAGCAGCAGCGCCTCGACGGCCAGCAGGATCCACGGCGCCCGCCCGTCGCCGGTGCGGTGCGTGCGGCGCAGCGGCGGCACCGACACCGCGACCCCGACGCAGAACCCGAACAGCGAGGCCAGCGGCCCGTAGGTGTCGGGCTCGGCGGTGACCCCGGCGTGGTGCGCGCCGGGCACCCACCGCTCGGCGATCTGCACCGCGAGGAACACCGCGTTCCCGGTCTGGTTCGCGACGAACACCGACCCGGAGCGCACATAGGCGACCGAGTCCACCCAGCCCGCGATCGCGGTGAGCAGCACTATCAACCCCGCGGTGCCGTGCACCCTCCGCTTTCGCGCCACGGGAATACAGAATGGCCCGGGGACCGGCGCGGCCGGTGCAGGCGCGCCCGGACCCGCACAACGTCACGCCGGTCGCCTCCGCCGCCGGGCGGAACAACCCCAGCCCGAGCCCGGCCCGATGACGGCGAGCTAGTCGCAGCTCCCGGCCGCGTCCCGCGCCAGCTCGATCATGGAGCGCATGACGGGGACCGGGATGCTGGCGTTGCCCGCGGCGTTTGTCGCGAGGCGTTCCTCCAGGAGCAGGGGGACGAGCGCTGCCGGGGAGATGCGCGGATCGCGAGCCGCTTCGAGGCGGACGACGAATTCCGGGTCCGCCGCGAACCGGTCGACCAACTCAGGGGTCGAAGCCTCGTCGGCGAGTGCGAGCAGGCGCCAGTGCGGGTCGGGGTCGTCGGCGTACTTGAGGAGGCCGGTCGTGGGGAAGTTCGGGTGATTGCGCGGGCGTCCCGGGAACGAGAAGCTGCCGGACCACCAACCCCACACGCCGAGGAGGACCTCTGCGGGGGTGTCGTCGCAGGACTCGGATAAGAAGAGGTGCACGACGCGGTCTTCATCATGCGCGAGGCGGTTCACGACATCGGGAGGCAGGTGAGGGGCCCGCGCGACGCCGCGCCGGATCAGCGGGTTGGGATGGGCGGCCAGCTGGCGCATGGCGTCGGGGTCGTCGTGGAGTGCGGCGACCCACGGCAGGGCGGAGCTGTGAGCCTCGGGCGGGATGTGCTCTTCCGCGTCGGCCCACTGCGCGATTTGCGCGGGGGACGCCGATATGGCCTCGGGGCGGGCCAGTCCGAGAAAGCCGTCGCGATTCTCCTCGGCCAGGCCGCGGGCGGCGCGGTCGGGGAAGGTGTCGATCAGGCGGTCCCACTGCTCGGCGGTCATGTGCCCCGTCTCCACCAACAGCATCCTGACTTTCCGCTCGGGATGGTTGATGGCGGCCTCGGTGACGACGTCCCGGCGTTCGCGGTTGTGGATGTAGCTCGTCCGATGCCAATCCTCTGCGGGGTTGTCGAAGAGCTCGAGTACCAGCTCATCCGGCGCACTCGTGTTGGAGGCCAGCCCGAGCAGCCAATCCACCCGCGCCTTCCCGCTCGCCGCCGCCAGCGCGCCCCACGGGTCCTCGGCGGCTACCAACCCCGCGTCCGCCACTCCGCCAGCTGCGGACGCTCCGCGCCCAGCGTCGTGTCCTTCCCGTGGCCGGGGTAGACCCAGGTCTCGTCGGGGAGGCGGTCGAAGATCTTCGTCTTGACGCCTTCGTAGAGCGAGTCGAACGCCGCGCTGTCGCCGAACGTGCCGCCGACGCCGCCGGGGAACAGACAGTCGCCGGTGAACAGGTGCGGGGTGCCGGTGGGGTCGCGGTAGAGGAGGGCGATGCTGCCGGGGGTGTGGCCGACCAGGTGGATGGCGGTGAGTTCGAGGCCGGCGAAGCGCAGGACGTCGCCGTCGTCGACCGGGACCGTGGTGGCGACCGGGATGCCCTCGGCGTCGGCGCGGCCGGCGTAGGTGGGGGCGCCGGTGGCGGCGACGACTTCGGACAGGGCCTGCCAGTGGTCGCCGTGGCGGTGGGTGGTGATGACGGCTTGCAGGCCTTCGGGGGCCAGGGCCAGCAGGGTCGCCGGTTCGTTGGCCGCGTCGATCAGGACCTGGGTGCCGGTGGCCTTGTCGCGCAGGAGGTAGGCGTTGTTGTCCATGGGGCCCACCGAGACCTTGGTGATGGTCAGCTCGGGGAGGTCGCGGACGGCGGGCGGGCCGCCCTGGGTGACTTCGCCGGTGTAGTCGGGCATGGAGATCTCAACCTTTCGATGGAGTGCCGATGGAGCAGTGGCAGGCCCGGCGGTCGGTGCTGACCGCCGGGCGGAGTCGCGGAGTCGCGGAGTCGCGGAGTCGCGGAGTCGCGGAGTCGCGGAGTCGCGAAGTCGGGCGAGCGGTTTTGCGGACGGCGAGGGGTGGCTAAACCCCCAACCCGGCCCGCTCCGCCCCCAGCGTCGAGTCGTTCCCGCGCGCCGGATACACCCACGTCTCGTCGGGCAGCCCGGCCAGCGCCCCGGTCAGCAGCTCGCCCGGGGCCGGTCCGTGCGGCTCGGACCCCGACAGGCAGTCGCCGGTGAACAGGTGCGGGTGCCCCTTCGGGTCGTCGTACAGCAGCGCCACCGCGCCGGGGGCGTCGCCGGCCAGGTGCATCGCGGTCAGCAGGGAGCGCCCGAGCCGGATCTCGTCCCCGTCCAGCAGGGGTACGGCGGTCGGGACGTCGATCGCGCCCGCGTCGTAGGCGCCGGCCATCGTCACCGCGCCGGTGGCGGCCGCCACCTCGGCCAGCGCGCGCCAGTGGTCGCGGTGCCGGTGGGTGGTGACGACCGCCGCCAGCGAGCCGTTGACCAGCTGGATCAGCGCCGGCGCGTCGTCGGCGGCGTCGATGAGCACCTGCTCGCCGCTGTCCCGGTCGCGCAGCAGATAGCAGTTGGCCGCCTTCGGGCCGACCGCGATCTTGGTGACGATCAGCTGCGCGAGTTCGTGCACGGCCGGTGGGCCGCCGACGTGGACGATGCCGTGGTAAGTCATCTCGGGCGCTCCTTTCAGACCTTCTGCTCTCGCCCCCGGCGGGCCGGGCCTTTCAGCCTCAGCCCCGGCTCCAGCCTCTGCCTCTGCCTCAGCCCCAGGACGGCAGCTTCGGCAGCGGCCCGCGGCCACCGGCCGGGATCACCGCGACCAGCCCGTCCCCGGAGGCCCGGCCGAGCAGCCAGCCCAGCAGCGCCCGCTTCGGCCCGCGCACCACGACCACGGCCTTGTCCTCGGAAACGGCCTTCACCCCGTAGACCGTGTCCTCCTCCTCGACGTCCAGCCGCAGGGGTGGGAAGTCCTCGCGGCCGCTGAAGCGCTCCAGGGCATTGGCGAACCAGTCGTCGGTGAACGAGTCCGACCAGTGCGCCGGGGTGAAGTCCGCGTCCAGGTCCACGTGGTGGATCAGCAGCTCGCCGAGCCGCTTGGCCGGCACCTCGTAGGCCTGGATGGGCTCGGCCCCGACGGTCCGGTACACCAGGGTGTCCCAGTGGCCGGCGGCCTGCGCGCCGGCGAAGGCCTCGGCGAAGCGCCCGGCGGACTCCCGCAGGTCGGCCAGGTGCTCGGCGGCCGGCCGGGAAGCGCCGGCCTCGATGTCGGCGTTGCGCTTGTCGTTGGATTCGTACATCGGCGTGACCTCACCGGTCGCCGCACTGTTGAGCAGGTTGGACAAGCCGTCGGCGTTGCGGGCGATGTGCGTCAGTACGTGCCCCCGGGTCCAGCCGTCGCACAGCGAGGGCTGGCGCAACTCCTCGTCGGTGAGTTCGGCGACGGTGGTCAGCAGGTGCGCGGTGGCCTCGGTGATCTGCTCGAGGTCCGCGGCGGCGTCGAAGGAGGCGGGGATGGTGGGTGATTCGGTCACAGCGGTAACTCTTCCGTACCGGCCGCCCCTGTGCCACACAGATGACGCTGTTGACCGCATGTCGGATTCGGCGCGAGCGCCGGAAACCGGAACTTGTCAGAGCCCCCGTCTAGCATCAGTGCGAGTCATGTCTTCAGGAAGGTTTCACTAGTGGATCGGCTGATCGTCCGCGGCGCGCGGGAGCACAACCTCAAGGACGTCTCGGTGGATCTCCCCAGAGACGCCCTCATCGTGTTCACCGGCTTGTCCGGTTCGGGCAAGTCCTCCCTGGCGTTCGACACGATCTTCGCCGAGGGCCAGCGGCGATACGTGGAGTCGCTGTCGGCGTACGCCCGCCAGTTCCTCGGGCAGATGGACAAGCCCGACGTCGACTTCATCGAGGGGCTGTCCCCGGCGGTGTCGATCGACCAGAAGTCGACCTCGAAGAACCCGCGCTCGACCGTGGGCACCATCACCGAGGTGTACGACTACCTGCGCCTGCTCTACGCCCGCGCCGGCCGCCCGCACTGCCCGGTCTGCGGCCGCCCGATCGCCCGGCAGAGCCCGCAGCAGATCGTGGACCGGGTGCTGGAGTTGGAGGAGGGCACCCGCTTCCAGGTCCTGGCCCCGGTGGTGCGCGAGCGCAAGGGCGAGTACGTCGACCTGTTCGCCGAGCTCCAGACCAAGGGGTTCAGCCGGGCCCGGGTGGACGGCGTCGTGGTGCAGCTGACCGAGGCGCCGACGCTGAAGAAGCAGGAGAAGCACACCATCGAGGTGGTGGTGGACCGGCTGTCGGTCAAGGCCAGCGCCAAGCGCCGGCTCACCGACTCGGTGGAGACCGCGCTCCAGCTCGGCGGCGGCATGATCACGCTGGAGTTCGTCGACCTGGCCGAGGACGACCCGAACCGCGAGCGCATGTACTCCGAGCATCTGTACTGCGTCTACGACGACCTGTCCTTCGAGGAGCTGGAGCCGCGCTCCTTCTCCTTCAACTCCCCCTTCGGCGCCTGCCCGACCTGCTCGGGCCTGGGTGTGAAGCTGGAGGTGGACACCGAGCTGGTGATCCCGGACCCGGACAAGAGCCTGGCCGCCGGCGCGATCACGGTCTGGCAGACCGCGGGCATGGGCGCCAGCTGGTGGGGCCACATCCTGAACTCGCTGGGCCAGGAGATCGGCTTCGACGTCCACAGCCCGTGGCGGCAGATCCCGGCCAAGGCCCAGAAGATCATCCTGGAGGGCTACAAGAAGAAGCTGACCGTCCGGTACACCAACCGGCACGGCTCCAAGCGCTCCTGGGAGGTCACCTACGAGGGCGTCAAGCCCTGGGTCACCCGGCGCTACGCCGAGGCGGACAGCGACAGCGCCCGCGAGCGCCTGGCCGGCTACATGCGCGAGGTGCCCTGCGAGGCGTGCGACGGCACCCGGCTCAAGCCGGTCATCCGCGCCGTCACCCTGGGCGGGGAGCGCACCGAGGGCGGCCGCTCGATCGACGAGATCTGCGCGCTGCCGGTCGGGGAGTGCGCGCAGTACCTGCGCGAGCTCATCCTCAGCGACCGCGAGGCGCAGATCGCCGCCCGGGTGCTCAAGGAGGTCAACGAGCGGCTGCAGTTCCTGGTCGACGTCGGCCTGGACTACCTGTCGCTGGACCGGGCCAGTGCCACCCTGGCCGGCGGCGAGGCCCAGCGGATCCGGCTGGCCACCCAGATCGGCTCGGGCCTGACCGGGGTGCTCTACGTGCTGGACGAGCCCTCGATCGGGCTGCACCAGCGGGACAACCACCGGCTGATCGAGACCCTGATCCGGCTGCGCGACCTGGGCAACACCCTGATCGTGGTGGAGCACGACGAGGACACCATCGCCATCGCCGACTGGGTGGTGGACATCGGCCCCGGCGCCGGCGAGCACGGCGGGCAGGTCGTGGTCTCCGGCACCGTGGAGGAGCTGCTGGCCTCGCCGGACTCGCTGACCGGCCAGTACGTCTCCGGACGGCGCCGGATCGAGATCCCCCAGATGCGGCGGCCGATCGACGCCAAGCGGCAGCTCGTGGTGCGCGGCGCGCGGGAGAACAACCTGCGCGACATCGACGTGGCCCTGCCGCTCGGGGTGTTCGTCGCGGTCACCGGCGTGTCCGGCTCCGGCAAGTCCACGCTGGTCAACGACATCCTGTACGCCACGCTGGCCCGCGAGCTGAACGGGGCGCGCACCGTGCCCGGCCGGCACACCCGGGTGGACGGCGTGGACCTGCTGGACAAGGTCGTGCACGTGGACCAGTCGCCGATCGGCCGTACCCCGCGCTCCAACCCGGCCACCTACACCGGCGTGTTCGACCACATCCGCAAGCTGTTCGCGAACACCACCGAGGCCAAGGTCCGCGGCTACCTGCCGGGCCGGTTCTCGTTCAACGTCAAGGGCGGCCGCTGCGAGAACTGCCAGGGCGACGGCACCATCAAGATCGAGATGAACTTCCTGCCGGACGTGTACGTGCCCTGCGAGGTCTGCCACGGCGCGCGCTACAACCGGGAGACGCTGGAGGTCCATTTCAAGGGCAAGAACATCGGCGAGGTCCTGGACATGCCGATCGAGCAGGCCGCGGAGTTCTTCGAGGCGGTCCCGGCGATCGCCCGGCACATGCAGACGCTGGTCGACGTCGGCCTGGGCTACGTGCGGCTGGGCCAGTCGGCGACCACGCTGTCCGGCGGCGAGGCCCAGCGGGTGAAGCTGGCCGCCGAGCTCAAGCGCCGGGCCACCGGCCGGACCGTCTACGTGCTGGACGAGCCGACCACCGGTCTGCACTTCGAGGACATCAACAAGCTGCTCGGGGTGCTCCAGCGGCTGGTCGACCAGGGCAACTCGGTGATCGTGATCGAGCACAACCTGGACGTCATCAAGACCGCCGACTGGCTGGTCGACATGGGCCCGGAGGGCGGCCGGGGCGGCGGCACGGTGGTCGCGCAGGGCACGCCGGAGGACGTGGCCAAGGTCGCGGACAGCTACACCGGACAGTTCCTGCTGCCGATCCTCACCGGAGAGGCGAACGCCGCGACAGCCGCGCTGACGGCGGCCCAGGCGCGCAAGCCGAAGGTGGCCCAGGCGATCGAGGCGGCGAAGCGGAGCAACGCGCCGAAGGCCGCCGCGGCGGCCGGCGCGAAGGCGGTCGCGGCGAAGAAGACCCCGGCCAAGACCCCGGCCAAGGCGCCGGCCGCCAAGAAGGCCCCGGCTGCTAAGAAGGCGCCGGCCAAGAAGGCCGCGGCGAAGAAGTAGAAGAAGTAGTAGTAGTACCGCGCACGCCCTGAGTGACAGGGCGATCCATTCGGGCCCGTGCCATTCGGCGCGGGCCCGGCGTGCTTTCTACCGGGGGCCTGCCGAGAGTTTGCCCAGACCGGCATGATGGACTACTACCCATGTCTGAAGATCTTGAGGTCGAGTCGGGGCCGGACCGCCGGTCCATCATGAAGGCCGCCGCCTTCGTCGTGGTGCCGGTGGCCGGCGTGGGCGCGGTCGCGGCCTGCGCGAGCAGCGGTGGTTCGTCGTCCAAGAGCGCGTCGTCCGTCAACGGCACGGTCACCGTGGCCTCCTCCTCGGTGCCGGTCGGCGGCGGGTTCGTCGACCAGAACAACAACATCGTGGTGACGCAGCCGACGACCGGGCAGTACAAGGCGTTCAGCGCCATCTGCACGCACCAGGGCTGCACGGTCGGCGGCGTGACGAACAACCGGATCGTCTGCCCCTGCCACGGCTCGGTCTTCAGCGCCACGGACGGCTCGGTGATCAACGGCCCGGCCACCCGGCCGCTCTCGCCGATGGACGCCGCGCTCAACGGGGCCAACGTGGACGTCACCAGCTCGGCGAAGTGACGCCCTGCCGCCCTATGCCCGGTCGCGCCGCACGGCCGGGCCCGGCGGCGACCATCGCCGCACCTAACAAAGAAACATCCTGACATTCCCCCTGATCGAGCGAACCCCCTCGTCTTCAGCGCCCCGGCGCGGGCACCGATACCCCTAGTGATCGTGCTCGCCGACCACCAGACAAGGGAGAACGCCACAGTGAGCATTCGCAGGTTCCGCAGGGTTTTCGCCGTCGGGATGACGTTGATCGGGGCGGCGCTGCTCGGCGCCGGGCCGGTGGCGGCGAGCGGCGGGCCGGGCGGGTCGTCGGCCGGCCCGGGCTCCGGCGCCGAACGCACCACCGCCACCAGCCCCACGCACAAGGACGCCGGCGCCGTCGCGGCCCCGATGGCCATCACCCTGTGCCACAGCTACGGCACCTACCTGGGCCTGGGCCTGCGCCGCGTCGCCGCCGGCAAGAACCTCCTGGTGGTCGAGGTCTGCGGCGACCCGGCCAAGCGCACCGTCAGCATGGTCCGCGACAGCTACCTCAAGGTGGACGGGCCGCAGGCCAGCAGCCTGCGCTTCCACTGGCGCTGGGCGGACAGCAAAGGCGCGGTCAGGGGCGGCGGGGACGACGACAACGGCGCCTTCGTCCTCGGCGCGCAGAGCGAGAACACCTTCGCCTGGCCCTACTCCCAGCCGGTCGCGCCGCTCGCGCCGGCCGCGCGCTGCGTCGTCGGTGTGCTGACCGAGGGCAGCACGCAGTTCGTCACCGAGCCGGTCTGCCTGTAGCCGGGCAACCAAGCCGCAAGGGAAGGGATGGCCGGGACATGCCCCGGCCATCCCTGCGTGTCCCCCCGGCCGCGTAGGCTTTCCCTGTGGCAGACCCGGCAACCTATCGCCCGAAGGCCGGCGAGATCCCGACCTCGCCTGGCGTCTACAAGTTCCGCGACCCGCACGGTCGGGTGATCTACGTCGGCAAGGCCAAGAACCTGCGCTCGCGGTTGACGAGCTACTTCCAGGACCTGGCCAACCTGCACGTCCGCACCCAGACCATGGTGACCACCGCGGCCAGCGTGGAGTGGACGACGGTCAGCACCGAGGTCGAGGCGCTCCAGCTGGAGTACACCTGGATCAAGCAGTTCGAGCCGCGGTTCAACGTCAAGTACCGGGACGACAAGTCCTATCCGAGCCTGGCCGTCACGGTCGGCGAGGAGTACCCCCGCGCGCAGGTCATGCGCGGTCCCAAGCGCACCGGCGTCCGGTACTTCGGCCCCTACTCCCACGCCTGGGCGATCCGCGAGACGCTGGACTCGCTGCTGCGCGTCTTCCCGATCCGCACCTGCTCCTCCGGCGTCTTCAAGCGCGCCGCGCAGACCGGCCGGCCGTGCCTGCTCGGCTACATCGGCAAATGCTCGGCGCCGTGCGTCGGCCGGGTCAGCGCCGAGGAGCACCGGGAGATCGTCGAGGATTTCGTCACCTTCATGGCCGGCCGCACCGACCGGTACATCAAGGGTCTGGAAGACGAGATGAAGCAGGCTGCCAAGGAGATGGAGTACGAGAAGGCGGCGCGGCTGCGCGACGACCTCCAGGCCCTGCGACAGACCCTGGAGAAGAACGCTGTCGTACTCGGCGACGGCACCGACGCCGACGTCATCGCGCTGGCCGAGGACCCGCTGGAGGCCGCGGTCCAGGTGTTCCACGTGCGCGGCGGCCGGATCCGCGGGCAGCGCGGCTGGGTCGTGGACCGGGTCGAGGACGTCGACACCGCCGGCCTGGTCGAGCACTTCATGCAGCAGCTCTACGGCTCCGAGCAGGGCGAGCAGGGCGTGGACACCGAGACCGTGCCGCGCGAGATCCTGGTCCCGGAGCTGCCCGGCAGCCTGGAGGCCATAACGCAGTGGCTGACCGACCGGCGCGGCGCCAAGGTCGAGGTCCGGGTCCCCAAGCGCGGGGACAAGGCCGCGCTGATGGAGACCGTCGCGCAGAACGCCAAGCAGTCCCTCGTGCTGCACAAGACCCGCCGGGCCTCGGACCTCACCACGCGCTCGGTGGCCTTGCAGGAACTGGCCGAGGCGATCGGCATGGACCAGGCCCCGCTGCGCATCGAGTGCTACGACATCTCCCACCTCCAGGGCACCAACGTGGTGGCCTCCATGGTGGTCTTCGAGGACGGCCTGCCGCGCAAGAGCGAATACCGCCGGTTCACGATCAAGGGCTCCGACGAGAACGGCGCCACCAACGACGACGTCCGCAACATGCACGAGGTGATCACCCGGCGCTTCAAGGCCTTCCTGAAGGAACAGGAGGAAGAGAAGCTGATCGACGAGACAACAGGGGAGCGCAAGAAGTTCGCCTACCCGCCCCAGCTGGTCGTGGTCGACGGCGGCCAGCCGCAGGTCGCGGCGGCCGCGCGGGCCCTGGCCGACCTGGAGATCAGCGACGTCACGCTGGTCGGGCTGGCCAAGCGGCTGGAGGAGGTCTGGCTGCCCGACGAGGACGACCCGGTCCTGCTCCCGCGCAGCTCGGAGGGCCTGTACCTGCTGCAGCGGGTCCGGGACGAGGCGCACCGCTTCGGCATCGCCTTCCACCGGCAGAAGCGCTCCAAGTCGATGGTGGCCAGCGCGCTGGACGATGTGCCGGGTCTGGGGGAGGTACGGCGCAAAGCGCTGTTGGCGCACTTCGGAACTTTGCGCAAACTGCGTGCTGCGCAAGTGGCAGAAATCGCCGAAGTCCCTGGTATCGGCCCTGCCACCGCCCGGCAGATCCACTCGGCGCTGGCAGAGCTTCCGGCAAGTCGTGCGGTGAACGCCGCAACAGGTGAGATCCTGGAGGGGGGAGAGAGCAGGATCAGGCCGGACGAGGAGTGACGGGCGTGAGGGAGAACAGACCGGGCGAGCAGGACGCGCAGCAGGAACCGGAGCAGGTCGAGACGGGGCCGCAGGCCCCCGCCGACGATGCCGACGGGTCCGAGGCGGCGCCGGACGGCCCGCATGCGCCGGAGCTGGTGATCGTCACCGGCATGTCCGGGGCCGGCCGCTCCACCGCAGCCAAGATTTTCGAAGACCTCGGCTGGTATGTCGTGGACAACCTGGCGCCGACGCTGATCGCGCCGATGGTGGACCTGGTGATGCGGGAGTCGCGCAGCACCGACCGGCTGGCGTTCGTGGTGGACGTGCGGGGCCGGGCCTTCTTCGACACCCTGCGCAGCACCCTGGACGAGCTGGACTCGGCCGGGCTGAACCACCGCATCGTGTTCCTGGAGTCCGACGACGACGTGCTGGTGCGCCGGTATGAGGGCGTGCGCCGGCCGCACCCGCTGCAGGGCGAGGGCCGGGTCACCGACGGGATCGAGCGCGAGCGGGAGCTGCTGCGCGAGCTGCGCGGCGAGGCCGACCTGGTGATCGACACCTCGGCGCGGAACGTGCACGAGCTGCGCACCGCGATCGAGTCCGCGTTCGGCGACTCCGACGACGTGCCGCTGCGGGCCACCGTGATGAGTTTCGGATTCAAGTACGGGCTGCCCGTCGACGCCGACCTCGTCGCGGATGTACGGTTCTTGCCAAACCCGCACTGGGTGCCCGAGCTCCGTCCGCGCACGGGTCAGGACCCTGAGGTGAGCGGGTACGTGCTGTCCCAGCACGGGGCCAAGGAGTTCCTGGACCGGTACGCGGAGGTACTGAACATCGTCACTGAGGGATACCGCCGCGAGGGCAAGCGTTACATGACCCTGGCGATCGGCTGCACGGGCGGCAAGCACCGCAGCGTCGCGATGTCCGAGCAGATCGCCGCGCGGCTGTCCGCCGAGGGCGTGGACACCGTGGTGGTGCACCGCGACATGGGTCGCGAGTGACGGCCGCTGATCGGGCGGCATCCAGGCGGGTCATAAAGAACGAGGTGGTTCCGACCATCTCGGGAAACCTGTTCCGGCCGGAGCCACCGGCTGCGCGGATGCAGACACCGGCACCGATGCACAGTGTCGGGGGAGTGGTCGGTGCTCCGGGCAGCCCGTTCGCGGTAGCGGCTTCGGGTGCTTCGTCCACTGATTCAGGTGCCCCGACCACTCAGGTGCCGATGGTCGGCGCCGCGGCCGCCGCGGCGAACTGGGCCGAGCCGGCCCTGGAGGACGCCCCGACCGTGGAGTTCAAGGCGTTCAACAACGCCTCCGACGGCCGCCCGGCGCCGCGTGTCGTCGCTCTGGGCGGCGGCCACGGCCTGTCCGCGACCCTGGCCGCGCTGCGCACCGTCACCGACTCCCTGACCGCCGTCGTCACCGTCGCCGACAACGGCGGTTCCTCCGGCCGCATCCGCCGCGAACTCGGCGGCCTGCCGCCCGGGGACCTGCGGATGGCGCTGGCCGCGCTGTGCGGCGACGACGAGTGGGGCCGCACCTGGGCCGACGTGCTGCAACACCGTTTCGGCGGACCGGCCGAGGGCGGGCTGCACGGCCACGCGGTCGGCAACCTGCTCATCGCCGCGCTGTGGGAACGGCTCGGCGATCCGGTGCGGGCCCTGGACTGGGTCGGGCGGCTGCTCGGCGCGCGGGGCCGGGTCCTGCCGATGTCGACGGTGCCGCTGGAGATCGAGGCGCTGGTGGCCGGCGCCGACCCGGCCGATCCCGGGGCCACCGGGGTGATCCGCGGCCAGCACGAGCTGGCGGTGACGCCGGGCCGGGTGCTGTCGGTGCGGCTGAGCCCGCCGGAGCCGCCGGCCGCGCCCGAGGCCGCGGCCGCGATCCGGGCCGCCGACTGGACGGTGCTGGGGCCGGGCTCCTGGTTCACCAGCGTCATCCCGCACCTGCTGGTGCCCGAGCTGTCGGCGGCGCTGGCCCAGACCTCCGCGCGCAAGCTGCTGGTCTTCAACCTGTCGCCGCAGCCGGGCGAGACGGACGGGTTCTCCGCCGAGCAGCACATTGAGGTGCTCGCCGACCACTGTCCGGGCCTGCGGCTGGATCTGGTGCTGGCCGACGAGATGTCGTGCGGGGCGCCGCGGGTGCACGGGCCGTTGGAGAAGGCGGCGGCCGCGCTCGGTGCGCGGGTGGTGCTGGCTCCGCTGGCCGCGCCTTATCGGGCCGGGGACAAGAGCCCTCGGCACGATCACGCTTTGCTGGCGCGGGCGTTCCGGGGCGTGTTCGCCGGGCACTGACCACCCTTCAGAGTGGCCTGACCGCTGATCACAGTGCCCTGACCACCCTTCACAGTGCCCTGACCGCTTATCAGAGTGCTCTGACCACTCTTCAGGGTGATTGTCACGGCGGAGGTGGCGCAGCATACTGACTGGTCGGTAACACGGGTGTACCAGTCTTTATGAGGGGTCTGCCATGCTGCGCTCGCCGAAACTCCGCAGGACTGTCTTCTCCGCCGCCTTGGCGCTCGCCGCCGCGGCTGCCGTCACGGTCACGGCACCGGCCCAGGCCGGCGCCGCCGGGTTCCACAAGTACGTGGCGCTCGGGGACTCCTACACCGCGGTCGGCAACCTGCTGGAATCGGCAGGCGGGCCGCTGGGCTGCTTCCGCAGCAGCGTGAACTTCCCGCACGACCTGGCCGCCGAACTGCACATCAGCAACCTGGCCGACGCCTCCTGCGGCGGCGCCGTCACCGCCGACATGACCGGCCCGCAGTCGGTCATCGGCGGCACCAACCCGGCGCAGTTCGACGCGCTGACCCCGGACACCGACCTGGTGACCGTCGGCATCGGCGGCAACGACATCGGGTTCGGCGACATCGTGACGACCTGCGGCGAGCTGTCGGTGTCGAACGTCTTCGGCGACCCGTGCCACCAGCACTTCACCTCCGGCGGCACCGACCAGCTCGCGGCCCGGATCGACGCGCTGGCGCCGACGATCGGGAACGTGCTGCAGGGGATCCACCAGCGCGCCCCGCACGCCACGGTCGTGGTCGTCGGCTACCTGCCGGTCCTGCCGGCCGCCGGCGGCTGCTGGCCGAGCGTGCCGGTCGCGGTCGGCGACGTGCCGTGGCTGCACGGGATCCAGCAGAAGCTGAACGACATGCTCGCGCAGGAGGCCGCGGAGAACGGGGCACTGAGCGTGAACCCGAACGGCGTGACCGGGCGCGACGCCTGTCAGTGGCCCTGGACCCGGTGGGTGGAGCCGGTGATCCCGGCCCAGCCCGCGGCTCCGGTGCACCCGAACCCGGCCGGGCAGCAGGCCGTGGCGAACATGATTGCCGGGCGCCTGGGCAGCTGAAGCGGGCGCGGGTCGGTGGCCGGGCGCGTTTCGGGCCCGGAACCACTGACCACCCCCACACCGTCTATCCGATAAGACCCGACCCGCACATCGCGCCGCGTTTGCCCCGTTAGGCCGAACGAGCGTCATCCAACCTCGTGAATGCCGCTCGCGGAAGCACCCGGCGCCGCTGTGTGTTGGCTAGGGTGGACCGGCAACGCAGAACGGTTCCAGCTCGGTACTCTGAGCTGCGAGGACAGGCGAAAAAAGGGGTAGCGGCGCAATGGCGATGACGGCGGCGGTCAAGGACGAGCTGAGCCGCCTGGCGGTGACCAAGCCCTGCTGCCGCAAGGCCGAGGTGGCCTCGGTGTTCCGGTACGGCGGCTCCCTGCACATCGTCTCGGGGCGGATCGCCATCGAGGCCGAGCTCGACACCGGGGCCGCGGCCCGGCGCCTGCGCAAGGACATCTGGGAGGTCTACTCGCACCGCGCCGAGCTGGTCATCCAGTCGCCCGGGGGCCTGCGCCGCGGGCACCGCTACCAGCTGCGGGTGAGCGCCGGCGGGGAGGCGATGGCCCGGCAGATCGGGATGGTCGACGGGCAGGGGCGCCCGGCCTTCGGGCTGCCGCCGTACCTGGTCAACGGCCCGCTGTGCGACTGCGAGGCGGTGTGGCGCGGGGCCTTCCTGGCGCACGGCAGCCTCACCGAGCCCGGCCGCAGCTCGGCGCTGGAGATCAACTGCCCGAACATGGAGTCGGCGATCGCGCTGGCCGGGGCCGCGCGCCGGCTCGGCATCCCCGGCGCGAAGCACCGCGAGGTGCGCGGCAGCGATCGGGTGGTCCTGCGCGACGGCGACGCGATCAGCGCGCTGCTCACCCGGCTCGGCGCCCACGAGGCGGTGCTGGCCTGGGAGGAGCGGCGGATGCGGCGCGAGGTGCGGGCCACCGCCAACCGGCTGGCCAACTTCGACGACGCCAATCTGCGCCGCAGCGCCCGCGCGGCGGTCGCGGCCGGGGCCCGGGTCTCGCGGGCGCTGGAGATCCTGGGCGAGGACGCCCCCGAGCACCTGGCCGCCGCCGGCCGGCTGCGCCTGGACCACAAGCAGGCCTCGCTGGAGGAGTTGGGCACGCTGGCCGACCCGCCGCTGACCAAGGACGCCATCGCCGGGCGGATCCGCCGGCTGTTGGCGATGGCCGACCGGCGGGCGTTCGAGTTGGGGGTGGACGGCACCGACATCCCCGTCACGCAGGCATTCGGACTACAGTCCGTTTCGCTGCGGGAGGAGTCGGCCGGGCCGCGCCTGGGCGTCCCGGCGCAGGCCGGGGCCTACTCCGTCGAGCTGAGCGGTCAGACGTCCGACGACCTACCGACGAGTACGGATTCTGCGATCGTCTCGCAGGTCGGGCCGGGTGCGATGTCTTCTCCGGGTTCGCGATAGGCTCGTGATCGTGCGCGGCTCGCATCTGGACTAACCAGCGAATCGCCACCTTATGCGTCGACGCTCGTCCGGGTGTGAACAAGGCGCCCGGCAACCTGAAGGGAGCCCTGCGACAGTGACCGTCCGGGTAGGCATCAACGGATTCGGCCGCATCGGCCGCAACTTCTTCCACGCGATCGTCGCCTCCGGTGCTGACGTCGAGGTCGTGGGGATCAACGACCTCGCTGCCGCCCCGATCCTGGCGCACTTCCTGAAGTACGACTCGATCCTGGGCCGGTTCGACGGCACCATCGAGGCCACCGACGGCGAACTCGTCGTCAACGGCAAGGCCATCAAGGTGCTCTCCGAGCGCGACCCCGCGGCGCTGCCGTGGAAGGAACTCGGCGTGGACGTGGTCGTGGAGTCCACCGGCCTGTTCACCAACGGCGACGACGCGCGCAAGCACATCGAGGCCGGGGCCAAGAAGGTCATCATCTCCGCGCCCGCGACCAATGACGACGTCACCATCGTGATGGGCGTCAACCAGGACAAGTACGACGCGGCGAACCACGCCATCATCTCCAACGCGTCCTGCACCACGAACTGCCTGGCCCCGCTGGTCAAGGTCCTGCTCGACGAGTTCGGCATCGAGCGCGGCTACATGACCACGGTCCACGCCTACACCACCGAGCAGCAGCTGCTCGACCAGATCGCGCTGACCCGCAAGGGCACCATCGACCTGCGCCGCGCCCGCAGCGCCCCGCAGTCGATCATCCCCACCTCCACCGGCGCGGCCAAGGCCATCGGCCTGGTCATCCCGGAGGTCAAGGGCAAGCTCGACGGCTTCGCGATGCGGGTGCCGGTGCCCACCGGCTCGGTCACCGACCTGACGGTCGACCTGGGCCGGGAGACCACCAAGGAAGAGATCAACGCGGCGTTCAAGAAGGCCGCCGAGACCGGCCCGCTCAAGGGCTTCCTGAAGTACACCGAGGACGAGATCGTCTCCCGCGACATCGTCACCGACCCGCACAGCTGCATCTTCGACAGCAAGCTGACGATGGCCAACGGCAACCAGGTGAAGGTCGTCGGCTGGTACGACAACGAGTGGGGTTACTCCAACCGCCTCGTGGACCTGGTCGCGTACGTCGGCGCCTCGCTGTAGCCCGCTGTAGCCGCACCCAGAACCCGTGCCCGCACGAGTCCCGTCTCCGGGCTCGTGCGGGTTCTTCGTTGAAAGAAGAAGAATCTATGAAGACCCTCGACGACCTCGACGTCGCCGGTAAGAAGGTCCTGCTGCGCTCGGACCTGAACGTCCCGCTGGACGGGGACCGCATCACCGACGACGGCCGGATCCGGGCCTCGGTCCCGACCATCAACGCGCTGCTGGACAAGGGCGCCAAGGTGATCATCGCCGCGCACCTGGGCCGCCCGAAGGGTGAGCCGGACCCGAAGTACAGCCTGGCCCCGGTGGCCAAGCGGCTCGGCGAGCTGCTGGACGTCCCGGTCACCTTCGCCACCGACACCGTCGGCCCCTCGGCGCAGGCCGCCGTGGCCGCGATGCCGGAGCGCTCGGTGGTGCTGCTGGAGAACGTCCGGTTCAACGCCGGCGAGACGGCCAAGGACGACGCCGCCCGCGGCGCGTTCGCCGCCGAGCTCGCGGCCCTGGCCGAGGTGTTCGTCTCCGACGGCTTCGGCGCGGTGCACCGCAAGCACGCCTCGGTCTACGACATCGCCAAGCTCCTGCCGGCCGGCGCCGGCCTGCTGATCCAGGCCGAGCTCGCCGTGCTGAAGAAGCTCACCGACGACGTCGCGCGCCCCTACGCCGTGGTGCTGGGCGGCTCGAAGGTCTCCGACAAGCTCGCGGTGATCGCGAAGCTGCTGGAGCGGGCCGACAGCATCCTGGTCGGCGGCGGCATGGTCTTCACCTTCCTGAAGGCGCAGGGCTACGAGGTCGGCAGGTCGCTGCTGGAGGAGGACCAGATCGAGACGGTGCGCGGCTACCTGCGGCGCGCGGCCGAGCGCGGCGTGGAGTTCGTGCTCCCGATCGACATCATCGCGGCCACCGAGTTCTCCGCCAGCGCCGACCACGAGGTGGTCTCGGCCTCGGAGATCCCGGCCGACCGACTGGGCCTGGACATCGGCCCGGAGTCCGGGAAGCTGTTCGCCAACAAGCTCTCGCACGCCAGGACCGTGTTCTGGAACGGCCCGATGGGCGTGTTCGAGATGGAGCCGTACGCCGGCGGGACCCGCGCGGTCGCCCAGGGCCTGATCGACTCCGGCGCGTTCACCGTGGTCGGCGGGGGCGACTCGGCCGCCGCGGTGCGTCAGCTGGGCTTCGACGAGTCCTCGTTCGGCCACATCTCCACCGGCGGCGGGGCGAGCCTGGAATACCTGGAGGGCAAGAAGCTGCCGGGTCTGGACGTCCTCGAGGAAGGGAACTGAGTCCTCATGGTTGAGCGCAAACCGCTTATGGCGGGAAACTGGAAGATGAACCTCAACCACCTGGAGGCGATGAAGCACGTCCAGGAGCTGGCGTTCTCGCTGAACGACAAGGACTACGACGCGGTCGACGTCGCGGTCCTGGTCCCGTTCACCGACATCCGCTCGGTCCAGACCCTGGTGCAGGGCGACAAGCTGCGGATCCAGTACGGCGCGCAGGACGTCTCCGAGCACCCCAAGGGTGCCTACACCGGTGACATCTCCGCGGCGATGCTGGCCAAGCTGGACTGCCAGTACGTGGTGGTCGGGCACTCCGAGCGCCGGCAGTACCACGGCGAGAACGACGCGCTGGTCGCGGCCAAGGCCGTGGCGGCCCGCAAGCACGGCATCACGCCGATCGTCTGTGTCGGCGAGCACCTGGACGTCCGCAAGGCGGGCACGCACGTCAACCACTGCGTGGAGCAGACCCGCGGCTCACTGGCCGGGCTGAGCGCCGAGCAGGTCCAGGCCTCGGTCATCGCCTACGAGCCGGTCTGGGCGATCGGCACCGGCGAGGTCGCGACCCCGGAGGACGCGCAGGAGGTGTGCGGGGCGATCCGCGCCGAGCTGGCCGCGCTGTTCGACGAGAGCGTCGCGGAGAACACGCGGATCCTCTACGGCGGCTCGGTGAAGGGCGCCAACGCCGCCGAGCTGATGGCGCAGCCGGACATCGACGGCGCGCTGGTGGGCGGGGCGTCGCTGGACGCGGCCGACTTCACGCGGATCGTTCGGTTCCGGGACTCTGCTGTTGCCGCTGGCTGAGCACCGGTTCCATTGCGTAAGGTATGGGGCGGGGTGCTCTGGCATCCCGTCCCTGTCCTTATCCGAAAAGCGAGTGGACCGCCGAAGTGACTCTTTACCAGTGGATCGTCGCTGCAATCCTGGCCCTGACCAGCCTGTTGCTCATCATGTCGGTGCTCCTGCACAAGGGTAAGGGCGGTGGCCTGTCCGACATGTTCGGCGGCGGCGTGTCCGGCGGCCTGCAGGGCTCCTCGGTGGTGGAACGGAACCTGGACCGGATCAGCGTCGTCCTGTCGATCGTCTGGATCACCTGCATCGTGGCCCTCGGGCTGATGTACAAGCACAACTTCTAGGCGCGGCACCAGCGCAGATCCATGGATCTGCGGGCGTCCGACCGGACTTGTTTCCGGGCGGGCGCCTTTTTTGTCGGGCCGGGCGTCGGGCATCGCGGCTTGACCCTCACACCGCGTAAGGGCTCACAGTGGACGGCATGGACGAGGAGTACACGGTGGGCAGCGCCGCCGAACTGGCCGGATTGTCGGTGCGGACGCTGCGCTATTACGACGAGATCGGGCTGGCCCGGCCCAGCAGCCGCAGCCCCGGCGGTTACCGGCTGTACACCGAAACCGACTTGGCGGTGCTCCAGCGCGTCGCCTTCTACCGGGAGCTGGGGCTGGAGATCGGTGACATCGCCGAGATCCTGGGCGATGCCGAGGCCACCGACGAGGACCACCTGCGGCGCCAGCGCGAGCTGATCGAGCAGCGCGTCTCCCGCTTCCGCGCCATGCTGGCGCTGATCGACAAGGAGCCGGCAGCCCGAGCCGCGGGGATCGCTTTGACCCCGGCCGAACGGCGCACGGTGTTCGGCGAGGGCCGCTTCCTGGACCGGCTGATGGACCACGCCGAACAGACCCGGCAGCAGTGGGGCGACACGCCCGAACACGCCGAGCGGCAACGCCGCACCGCGCGCTACGGCGAACAGGACTGGCTGCGGCTGCGGACCGAACTGGCGGCCATCAACCAGGCCCTGGCCGACGCCATGGCGTGGGGCGTCCCGGCCACGGACCCGGCGGCGATGGAACTGGCGGAGCAGCTGCGGCTGCACACCGTCCAGTGGTTCCACGACTGCGGCTACGAGAGCCACCGCGAGTTGGCCGAGCACTACCGTGCGAACCGGCGCAGTGGGCGCAACTACGACGAGATGGTGCCGGGGCTGTCGCGCTACGTACACGACGCGATCGTCGCGAACTGTGAGCGGGCCGCGGCGGCGACGCCTGGCTGACCCGCCGCGCCGGTCACGTTCGGCCGGGCCGCCGAATGGGTGCGCTCTGGAGGCCCTACCAGCCCCGCCGTCTCGATCAGTCGCCGTCGCCGAGGAAGCCCAGCATCGCGGCCAGGAACTCCGGACTGCCCGCGGCCTGTTCGTGATTGCCGGGCACGGACACCTTGGTCGCCCGCGGCAGGGCCGCGACCAGCGCGTCCACCGACTCCGCCCGCTCATCCCCGGTGCCCATCACCACCAACGTCGGCACCTGAACCCGCGCGAGGTCCTCCACCGGAGTCGGCGCCAGCGATTCCAGGGCATGCAGCAGCGCCACGGGATCCTGGTCCCCGGAGCGGAACCACCTGGCGAACCGCTCGTCCGCCGACCCGGCCTCGAGCGGCCCGGTCGCATCCACGATCCGCCGCAGCATCCTGCCCACCCCGCCACCGAACCCCAACACCTGCTGCATCCCCTGCCCGCCGGCCACCGCGCGACCCGGACCGGCGCCTCGCACCAGGAGCCGGATCACGATACGGGCCCCGAGCGAGTAGCCGCCGAGGTCGTAGTCATCGAGGCCGAGGTGCTTCAGGAGCGCGAAGGTGTCATCAGTCAGGACGTCGGCCGGGTAGAAAGCGGCGTCCCGCGGCTTGGCGCTCCTGCCGTGCCCACGGAAGTCGGGCAGGATCACGCGGCGGCCACGGTCGGCGAACGCCTCGGCGTGGCCGTGGTGCAGCCACTGGGTGCCGTCTCCGAGGGCACCGTGGAGCAGGATCAGGGGTCTGCCTTCGCCTACTTCGCGGTAGGCGAGGCGCGTGCTGTCGGGAGCGGGGAAGTAGGACACTGCGGGTTCGGGCATATGGCGGAGCGTATACGTGGCGGGCTGGGATCGGGGTCGGCTCCTTCGGTTCGAATGGTGGGTTTTGGTTTTGGGGCTTGCGGTTGGTGTGTGGTTAAAGGCTATTTTTACGGCCTTCGGTCATAGTTGTGCCGGTTCGGGGTTCGGGTCGGCGAGTCTGTGTGTTGGCTGCCGGTTTTCGCGTTCACAACCCCGCCCCACCTCAGGCCTCTTCAACTCCGGCAAGTCGGAGCAAGGGCAAGAGCCAGATCAAAGACCAGATCAACAGCAAGATCAAAAACTGTGGTGAAGGGCCGGGCCTCCGGCGGGCCTCGGCAACCTCAGGGAAACTTGCGCGGTTCCCTCGGGTGGCTGGGTGAGTCTCAGCGGCTGCGGTTCCTGAGGTGGTGCGGTCCGTTCCCCTCGGTCGCGTCGTCAGCCCGGGGGGTACAGCACCGGTGTCCGGGGGTAAAGTCCGCGCGCTGCGGTCGGGTGTGTGAGCTGCGGTTTCGTATGGCGCGAACTTGACCCCCGGCCACCGGCACTGTAGGCGAAGCCCTGCCGACGCGACCGAGGGGAACGAACCGAAAACCAGCCGGAGAAGTACAAAACGGGGGGTGCGGGTACCGGCAACTCGGCGAGTTCGGCCGCCCGTCAGGATGCTGACATCGCGGCAGCCCCGGAGTGCGCATTCTGCGCTGGCGGGTGCGGTCGCAGACGTGGGCGCGGGCTCGTCTGGCTGCCAAGATGGCTGCCGCCGGATGACAGATAGACCTGGCCACCAAGGCACACCGCCTACCGCACCCGGGCATATTTCTCGACCAACTAACCACCGGCCCGCCACCAAGGCCTCACCGGCAGCCGCATCGCTGACCTGCGTCTTCGTTCCTTGCGATTGCCATTCTTCCGGTCGGTTTTCGGTTCGTTCCCCTCGGTCGCGTCGGCAGGGCTTCGCCTACAGTGCCGGTGGCCAATGCCGCGTAGTTAAGGTTTTGGTGGGGGTGTCAAGGTGGTGTGGCGGTGTAGGTGCCGGGTGCGG
>NZ_JAAFYZ010000145.1 GCF_018274385.1 Catenulispora pinistramenti
GTGTAGGGGTGGGCCGGGGCGGCGAGGACTTCTTCGGTGGGGCCCGTCTCGCAGAGGCGTCCGAGGTAGAGCACTGCGATGTCGTCGCTGACCGAGCGGACGGCACCGAGATCGTGCGAGATGAACAGGGTCGCCAGGCCTTCGCGCTCGGTCAGGTCCCGCAGCAGGTTCAGGATCACGGCCTGCGCCGACACGTCGAGTGCCGAGACCGCCTCGTCGGCGATCAGGACTCTGGGACGGGCGGCCAGGACGCGGGCGATGGCGACGCGCTGGGCCTGGCCTCCGGACAGTTGGGACGGCTTGCGGTCGGCGAACAGTGCGGGCGGCAGGCCCACCGCCGTCAGGTGCGAGGCGACCCGGGCGTCACGATCATGGTTCTGGGAGTGGTGGGCGTCCAGCGGCTCGGCGACGATGTCGCGGACCCGGCGACGCGGGTTCAGCGACGACAGCGGATCCTGGAAGACCATCTGTAGCCGCGGTCTGAGTTCCCGCAGGCGCCGGGGGCTCAGGGCGGCCAGGTCCACGCCGTCGAGTTCGACGGTGCCGGCGGTCGGTGCCGGCAGCCGCAGAAGGGCTTTGGCGATGCTGCTCTTGCCCGAACCGGATTCGCCGACCAGGGCCAGGCACCGACGGTCGCTGAGCTCCAGGCTCACCCCGCTGACCGCGTGCAGCGGCCCGGAACGGGTGCGGTGCACGACCTGGAGTCCGGTCGCGCGCAGGACGGTCGTCATGAACAGCTCTCCTCGGCGGGGATCAGGGGACGATGACAGGCGGCGGTATGGCTGTCGGAGACCCGGACCAGCGGCGGCGCTTCGGCCGAGCACAGTGCCTCGGCCCGGTCGCAGCGGGACGCGAACGGGCAGCCGGGAGCGTTGGACGCCGGGTCCGGCGGTGATCCCGCGATCGTTGGCAGGGTCCTGATCAGCGGGCCGGTGACGCGCGGCACCGAGCGCAGCAGCGCCGCGGTGTAGGGGTGGACCGGGGCGGCGGTGACGTCCTCGGTGCGGCCGGTCTCCACGATCCGTCCGGCGTACATCACCGCGATCCGGCGCGCGCGGCCGGACAGCAGGCCGATGTCGTGGGTGATGAGCAGGACGCCGAGGCCGCGCTCGACGCGGTGCCGGTCCAGCAGGTCCAGGACGGTGCGCTGCACGGTCACGTCCAGCGCGGTGGTCGGCTCGTCGGCCAGCAGCAGCCGCGGCTCCCCGGCCAGCGCGGCGGCGATGCCGGCCCGCTGGCGCAGGCCGCCGGACAGTTCGTGCGGCCAGGCCCGGGCCCTGCGTTCGGGGTCCGGGACGTCCACGGACTGCAGGAGCCGGGCCGCCAGCGCGCGCCGTTGCCCGCGAGGCAGCCGCTGCCGGTTGGTCACCGCCTCGACAATCTGCTCGCCCACCCGGACCACCGGGTTGAGCGAGGTCATCGGGTCCTGATGGACCATGGCGATCCCGGTGCCCAGCACCGCGGCCCGGCGCCTGGGCGGGGCGCTCAGCAGGTCTTCGCCGTCCAGCCGGACCCGGCCGGTGGTCTCGACGCGGTCGGTGCGGCCGTGCACGCCCAGGACGGTGCGGGCCAGGAACGACTTCCCGGAGCCGGATTCGCCGACGACGCCGAGGCATTCCCCGGCCTCGATCGTGAGGTCGACGTCCCGCAGGATGCGCAGAGCGCGGCCGTCCGGGGTGTGGATCAGGGTGCTGAGCGACTCCACGCTCAGCAGGGGCGGCGTGGCGTTGCTCGAAGTGGCGGTGGCCGCGGTAGCAATAGTCGCGCCAGCGATAGTCCCGCCAGCGGTGGTCCAGGCGTCGGTCATCGGGCCGGGCCTCCCTTCTGGTCGGCCGAGCGCAGCCGCTCGCCGAGGTAGTTGGCGGCCAGCACGGTCAGGCACAGCGCAGCGGCCGGGGCCAGCGAGATCCACGGCGCGCTGCCCAGCGTCGTGCGGCCCTCGGCGATGATGCCGCCCCACGACGGGGCCGGCGGCCGCAGACCGAACCCGAGGAAGCTCAGGGAGCCCTCGGCCACGATGGCGACCGTCGTGGCGGTGAAGGCGAACGCGGCGGCCGCGGCGGCGACGTGCGGCACGATCTCGCGGCGCAGGATGCGCCAGGGCGAGGTGCCGATCATCCGCGCGGCGACCACGAAGCCGCGGTCGGCCAGCGACAGCACCACGGCCCGCACCACGCGGCTGAACGAGGGCACCGTGAACAGCCCGATGAGCGAGCCGATCACCGGCAGGCTCGGTCCGCGCAGCGACACCGCGATCATCACCATGATCAGGGCCGGTACCGACATCAGCAGCTCGGTGGCGAAGCCGATGATCCGGTCGGTCCAGCCGCCGAACCAGCCGGCCGCCAGGCCCAGCGTCCCGCCCAGGACCAGCCCGACGAGCACCGTGAGCGCGGCGACCGCGAAGGAGGCGCGGGCGCCGGCGATGGTGCGGGCCAGGACGTCGCGGCCGTCGGCGTCGGTACCGAGCCAGTGGCCCGCTCCGGGCGGCGCGGCGGGGTGGGCGAAGTCGCCGCGCAGCGGGTCGAGCCCGGGCAGCAGCGGGGCGGCGAGGACGGCCAGGAGCACCAGCGCGAGCCAGCCCACGGCGATCAGGACGCTGATGGGGATCCGGCGGTTCCGGCGGTTCCGGCGGCCGAGACCGACCGGCGGCCCGCTCGGGTTTGTGGCGCCGGATTCCGTGGCGGGCAGGTCGAGGTCAGCGGTGCTCATGGGCGATCCTGGGGTCGAGGCGGCGGTAGAACAGGTCCACCAGGACGGTGGCGCCGACGACGCCGACGGCGCTGAGCACCACGACGGCCTGCACGACGGGGAAGTCACGGCCGGCGATGGCGACCGCGGCGAGGTTCCCGACACCGGGCACCGCGAACAAGGTCTCCACGAGCACCGAGCCGCCCAGCGACATGCCCAGTCCGATGCCGATCAGCGTCACCAGCGGCAGGGCCGAGGGCCGCAGCGCGCGCCGTACCAGCAGCCGGCGCGTGGCCATGCCGCGGGCCCGCGCCGCCGCTATGTAGGTCTGGTCAAGAGTGCCGATCAGCTGCGCTCGCAGGGTACGCAGATACACGGCGGCCTCGGTCAGGCCGAGGGTCAGGGCCGGCAGCACGAGATCCTTGAGGTTCTGCGCCGGATCCTGGCCGAACCGGACCCAGCCGGTCGCCGGCAGGATCCGCAGCTGCACGGCGGCGACCCAGATCAGCACCAGACCGAGTACGAACCCCGGCACGGCCAGCCACAGGAACGCCCCGGCGGTCGCGATCCGGTCCAGCAGGCCGCCGGGCCGCCAGGCCGAGGCGAGCGCCAGCGGCACGGCGATCGCCAGCGCCACCAGTTGTGCGGCCAGGAACAGCTCCAGCGTGACCGGGATCCGCTCCCCGAGTTCGGTGGCGACCGGCACGCCGGTGCTCAGCGAGGTGCCGAAGTCGCCGTGCGCCGCGCCGCCGAGCCAGTGCAGCGCGCCGCTGAGCACGTTCTGGCCGGCGCCGATCCGCCGGTCGTAGGCGGCGATCTGGTCGGGGGTGGCGGTCGGGCCGAGCGCGGCGAGCGCCGCGGAGCCCGGCATCACGTGCGGCAGCGCGGCCGCGGCCAGCACGACGGCCAGCAGGACCCCGACGGCGCGGCCCGCCCGGCCCGCGCCGGGAAGCCGGAGCCTCACTTGCCCACCCACAGCTGGGTCGGCGAGACGTTGATCGTGGTCATGTGCGACAGGTCCGGCAGCCCGCCGACCTTCGCCGAGGCGATGAAGCCGGTCGCGGTCTGGGTGAGGAACAGGGTGGGCGCGTCGGCCACGATCTGGGCCGCGGCCTTGTTGTAGGCGGCGCCGCGGACGGCCGGGTCCAGGGCGGCGCGGCCGGTGGCGATACTTTGGTCGACCTCAGGGTTCGAATAGCCGACGAAGTTCATCGGGGACTTGCTGCCGAACATCTCCGCGATGGCGGTGTCGGCGTCGCCGTACAGGCTGGTGACGAAGTCCATGACCTGGAACTGGTGTTGGTAGAGCAGGGTGCCCCAGGTGGCCTGGTCGACCGGCTTGATGGTCATGGCGATGCCGGCGTCGCCGAGCATCTGCTGCAGCAGGGTGGCGCGCTGCTGGGACTGCGGGTCGTTGGTGACGATGTACTGGAAGGAGACCTTCTTGCCGCCCAACAGTTGCTTGGCCTTGGCGGTGTCGAAGGCCGGGTAGGAGGCTGCCGCGCTGTGGTACGGCGAGGTGGCGCCGATCGGGCCGTCGGAAACCCGGCCCTGGCCGAGGTCTACGACCTTTTCCAGCGCGGAGCGGTCGATCGCGGCTTGCAGCGCCTGGCGGACCCTGGGGTCGTCGAACGGCGCCTGCTTGGTGTTGATGAGGATGGTCGAGGTGCCGCCGAGACCGGTGTCGACCTGCAGACCGTCGGCGCGAGCCTGCTTGAGCAGCGCCGGGGTCTCATTCCAGACCAGGTCCTCATCGCCGGAGCGGACGCTGGCCGCGCGGCTGTCGGCGTCGGTCAGCACCTTGTAGACGATCTTGTCGGCGTGGCCCTTGGTGCCCCAGTAGTCCGGGTTGCGGACCACGGTGGCGGAGACTCCGGCCTGCACTTCGCTGACGGTGTAGGGCCCTGATCCGATGGCCGTCGTGGAGCCGGCCGGGACCTTGGCGATGTAGCCCAGGGCCCGCGTGAACATGTTGGGGAAGGCGGCGTCCGGCGTCTTGAGGGTGAAGGTCACCTCGGTCGGGCCGGTCGCGGTCATGGCTCCGATGGCCGCGGCGTCCACGGCGCAGGAGCACTTGGCGGCCGGATCGCTGAGCCGGTGGATGTGGTCGATGACGGCCTGGGCGTCCAGCGCGCTGCCGTCGCTGAACTTCACGCCGTCGCGCAGCTGGAGCGTCCAGGTCTTCGCATCCCCGCTCGGAGTGAACGACTTGGCCAGGTACGGGGTGACGCCGCCCTTGGCGTCGTTGACCATCAGCGGGTCGAAGACGGCGTCGGCGAGGATCAGCAGCGGCTGGGACATCAGCGAGCCGTCGGTCGGGTCGATCTTCGCGAACGGCCGGTCCAGGCCGATGCGCAGGGTTCCGCCGTCGACCGGCTGGGCGGCGGCGGTCGAGGTACGGCCGGCCGAGCCGGCCGAGCCGGCCGACCCGGACACGGCATTGTCAGAGGTCGTGCAAGCGGAGGCGGCCAGGAAGACGCCCGCGGTGCAGGCCGCGACGGCCCAGGCGGTGCGACGTGAGTGCGTCATGGGTCCTCTTCGGTTCGAGTGTGGTTCGCGTCGATGGGGGGCGGGGGTGTGACGGGCTCAGGCCCGCGGGCAGCGGTGGCCGCAGCGATACAGCGGGTCGGCGGTGTCGAAGGGCACGTCCGCGCGGGACTCCTCGACGGCGCGCTGGGACCGGGGCAGATCGAACGGCAGGACGCCCGGCGGCACTGCGCGGCCGGTGAGCACGTCCAGCGCGAGGTCGTCGTCGGCGCCGAAGCCGCCGGCCAGGACGGTCGCGAACTCCGCGATCGGAGTCAGCACGGCCGGCCGGTCGAGGTAGACCTCCACGGCGAGCGGGACGCGCTCGGCGATGGTCCGCAGCCGGTCGATCTCCTCGGCCGGGAATTCCAGGGAGCCGGCGTGGAAGGCCGATTCGAGCAGGCCTTCCCGCTTGTCGTAGGGCGCTTTGAGCCGGACGAGTGCGAGGTCTGCGTCCTCGGGCGCCGATACGATCTCGCCGTACCCGGCGGCGATCACCGGATCGATGTTCTCGACGTAGATCCGCGCCGGAGCGACCGGAGCGGCCGCGCTCTTCAAGCCGACCAGCGATCGGGCCTGGACGCGGCGGCCCAGCTCGCGTCCGCGGGAGGCCCCGACGAGCTTCGCCGCCGCGTCGACGTCCACATAGGGGTTCTCGAATAGACCGAGCCGGAACTTGTCCCTCAGGATCCTGCGCACCGCTTCGTCGATCCGCTCGGCCGGGACCGCGCCGGAGCTCACGGCGGCCAGGACCAGGCCGGGGTCGGACTCGCCGCCGAGCTGGTCGGCGCCGGCGTTGAGCACCAGTGCGGTCTTCGCCACGTCATCGAGGTCTTCGACACCCCAGTCGCGCGGCGGCAGGGACACCACACCGGGGATCTCCATACCGGTGACGACGTTGAAGTCGGTGCACACCACGCCGTCGAAGCCGAACCGGCCGCGCAGCAGGCCGGTCAGCAGCTCCCGGTTGAAGCTCGCGCCGACTTCCCGGACGCCGATGCCGCGCGCGATGGAGTAGCACGTCATCACCTGCGCGGACCCCGCGGCGAGCGCGGCGTCGAAGGGCCGCAGGTGGTGCTCGAACATGCCGCCGGGGTAGACGGCGTCCCGGCCGTAGGCGAAGTGCGGGTCCTCGCCGCCGGCTTGTGGACCGTTGCCGGGGAAGTGCTTCACCATGCACGCGACGCTGTCCGGGCCGATGCCCGTGCCGCCCTGCATGCCGGCGATGTAGGCCTCGATCATGCGGACCGCGCGGTCGGCGTCCTCGCCGAAGGTGCCGCTGATCCGGGCCCAGCGCGGTTCGGTGGCCAGGTCCGCCATCGGGTGGAACGCCACCCTGATACCGACCGCGCGCAGTTCGGCGGAGGCCATGGCGGCGAACTCGCGGACCAGATCCGGGTCGTCGGTCGCGGCCAGCCCGATCGGTTCGGGACCGGCGCTGAAGCCGCCGCCGCTGTGCGCGGTGGCCGGGTTCGACGCCCAGCCGTGGCGCGGGTCCGAGGACAGGGTGACGGGGATGCCGAGCCTGGTGGCTGCCGCCAGGTCCTGCACGTGGTTGTTCCAGGTGGCCATCGTCACCGGGTCCGGTACCGCCATCATCGCGAAGTGCGTGATGCCGCGCTCGCTGATCAGCTCCTCGCTGCTCGGGAACAGATCGCCCGGGAGGTCGCCGATCGGTCCGGCGGTCATCCGGCTGTGGCAGATCAGCGCGGCCTTCTCCGGCAGCGTCATCCGGTCCAGCAGATCCGTGACCCGGTCCTCGACCGGCAGCTCAGGGTTCTTATAGGGAAGCATCGTTGTCAGCCCCGTCCGGCCTCGGCCTTGGCGCGGAAGGCCTGCAGGGTCTCCGGTTCGACGCCGCAGTGGGTCAGGAAGCCCTCGGCGTCGCCGAAGCGTTCGGCGACCAGCCGCAGGAACTCGGCGATGGCGCCGGCGGGTGCTTGCAGGATCACTTCGGGGATGTCCATCGTCTCGGTGTTCAGGGCCTGGGCATGGGGGCGTTCGGCCAGCCGGGCGAAGATGGCCGGCAGCGCCTCGGCGGTGCGGGTGTAGTCCTCGACGACGCCCTGGTCCGGGACCCCGAGCAGGCTCAGCAGCAGCGCCGTCATCAGGCCCGTGCGGTCCTTGCCGGCCGCGCAGTGGATCAGCACGCCGCCGGGCCGGGCCGCCGCGCGCACCGCCACCGCCAGCGCCTGCGGCGAGGACTGCGCCATATCGAGATAGAAGGCGCCGAGGTCGGCGGCGTCGCGCAGTTCGCCCGCCCAGCGCTGGGAGATCTCGAACCCGGTGTCCAGCGGGGTCCGGACGATTTCGACGCCGGGCTCGGGCCGTCCCCAGTCGCCGTCCAGGCACTCGTCGGGGCCGCGCAGGTCGATCACCGTGGTGATCCCGTTCTCCGCCAGCGTCTTCTGCGGCGCGGCCGAGGGGCCGTCGTAGGGCTGCGCGGAGCGGAACAGGACGCCGGGGCGGGCGTGAACGGCGCCGGGATCGGCGGCCGCCGCCGCGTCGCGGAAGTTGATCAGGGTGGACATAAGGGCCTTTCACCAAGGGGCTGACGGCAACGGCACCAAGATCCCGTTGAAGACATCTAGATGTCTAGATGTAAGCTGTGAATCATGAATCCCCAGTCGGCGACACTTCAGCGAACGGCCGGTGAACTCCCCCGCGCCAGACGCCGAGCTGAACTCCCCCGCCCCGGGCGCCGAGTTCGCGGCGCGGCCGGGAATCCGTAGGATGCCGCCCGTGTCGAACCGCCGAAACAGCGCACCGATGTACCTGCAGTTGGCGCGACAGCTCCAGGACCGCATCGACTCCGGAAGCCTGCCGCCGAGCTCCCGCCTGCCGAGCGAGCCGGAGCTGTCGGCGGAGTTCGGCGTCAACCGGCTGACGGTCCGGCAGGCCGTCGCGGAACTGGACCGGGCCGGCTCGGTGGAGATCCGGCGCGGCATCGGCACCTTCGTGCGCAAGCCGGTGGTCCGCGCCGTGATCCGCGTCGACCCCGACAGCGCCCAGGTCCGCATCGGCAGCCTGCCGGTCCCGCTGGCGATCCAGGGCATGCGCCGGGCCGAGGAGCTGGTCGTGGAGTCCGCGATCGCCCCGGACGGCCTGCTCGACCAGCGCGTAGCCGGCCAGCTGGAGCACGCCGCCGCCGACCTCAGCCGCTTCGAGACCCTGGTCTGGCTTGAGGACCAGCCCTGGTGCGTGAACTCCTACTGGCTGCCGACCGGGCGACTCCCGGCCGGCTTCGGCCCCGTCGGCGAGCCCATCGACATGGCGGCGGCCATCACCGAGGCCTTCGGATTCGAGCTCGAATCCGACTGGCGCGCGTTCAGCGCCGTGGCCGCCGACATCGCCGACGCCGAGCGCCTGGACCTGGCGACCGGCAGCCCGCTGCTCGTCCGCGAAGGGGTGAACTGCACCCCGGACGGCGAGACCGTGATGTATGTGCGACGCCGGATCAAGGGCGAGAACGCGAGCTTCGTGCTGGACTACCGCGGACGGTTCGATCCGGCCAGGAAGATCTGAGCCCGGCCGCGACAACGCGGGTACTGGCCCGCTCGCCGGCCGGGTTCCCGGTCCGCGAGGTGGTCGATCTCGCCGGGCAGGCGGCGACGGCACTGGCGGCGACGCACGCCAGGAACGTGGTGCACCGAGATCTGAAACCGGCCAATCTGTTCCGGCTCACTGACGGGCGGTTGAAGATCTGCGATTTCGGGCTTGCCCGCGGCATGCTGGCGGCACCGATCGGGATCCACAGAAGTCCTGAATCCTCTTTCCATAACCGCCCCCCTCGCCGGACGACCCTTCAATCGGCACGCCGGGTATGCGTCGCAGACCGAGCCGGCGCAGCGTCGTTGCCGGCGGTACGGCGGCCATAGCCGCTGCCGCCGTCGCAGGAACGAATCTTCTCGGCGGTCACGGCAACGCGACGCCTCCACCGGGTGGCGCACCTCATCCCTGGTTCACCCTGGCCGGCCACAACAGTGCGGTGATGAACCTCGCGTTCAGCCCGGACGGCAAGACCTTTGCCAGCGGCGGCGATGATCTCGTCCGGCTGTGGCAGCTCGACTGAGCAGGTCCTTCTTGTCGCGCTGGGATCACGTCCAGGTCACACGGGCGACGGCTCGGCCTGCGGAGCCGCGGGCTGCGCGGCGTACGCCTCAGCGACGTCGGCCCGGTTGAAGATCCGCCACGTGCCGGCCGCGACCAGTACCGCCACCACGAACGCCACCCAGTACGGCGCCGTCAGCCCGAACTTCGCGGCGACCACGCCGCCGAGCAGCGCGCCGACGCAGTTGCCGCCGGCGGCGATGAACAGGTTGGTGCTGGCGACCCGGCCGTACATGTCCGGCGGGGTCAGACGCTGGCGCAGGGAGTTGCCGACGATGGACCACAGTGCGCCGTGGACGCCGAAGGCGAACAGGAAGGCGCCGACGACGTAGGAGTTGAGCGAGGTTGCCAGGACCAGGTGCAGTGCCGCCTCGATCAGCAGACCGATGCGGATGGTCCAGGTCGCCGTCACCTTCTTGATCAGCCAGTCGCCGACGGCCGAGCCCAGGATGGATCCGGCCGCCATCACGGTGAACAGCAGGCCGTAGCCGACCGAGCCCAGGTGCAGGCGGTCCTTGGCGAGCAGCACCAGGATGGCCATCGCCGCGGTCAGGGTGACGTTGAGCAGGCCGATCAGCACGGCCATCGTCCGCAGGATGCGTTGCCTCACCAGCCAGACGAACCCCTCGGCCATCTCCGCCCAGACAACGCGGAGCGGGTGCGGCCGGGGGGCATCGCGGCCGGGCTCTCCGGCCTGGCCCGGTTCCGCAACGGCGACCGTGACTGCGGCTGCGGCTGCGGACTCGGACTCGGACGCCTTGGGCGTGACGCGATAGGAGCCGGCGATCATCGTGATCAGGATGGCGCTGACGGCGTAGGTGCCGGAATTGGCCCAGAACGGGATGCTCGCCGCGGCGACGAACAGGAAGGCGCCGAGCGGCCCGGCGATCATGTTCTGCATGATCGTCACGCCGCCGATCAGCCACCCGTTGGCCCGCTCCAGCCCCTCGCGCGGCACCACCGCCGGGATCATCGCCTGGCTGGCGGTCCGGAACACGATCTCACCGGTGTTGATGAGGAACAGGACGGCGTAGATCACTGCGATATCCGCGTGACCGACACTGATCGCGAACGCCAAGGCGCCCATCAGCACCACCCGCGCCCAGTCGACCGCGATCATCACCTTGCGCCGGTCCACCCGGTCCACCAGCACCCCGCCGGGCAGCGCGAACAGCAGCCACGGCAGCCACGCGACCCCCTGGGCGGCGGAGATCACCAGCGGGCTGGAGGTGCGCGACGCGATCAGCAGCGGGGTGGCGACCGTGGCCAGGCCGACGCCCAGCGCCGAGGCGGTGCCGGCGAACCACAGCTTCGCGAAGGGTGCGCCGAGCGGTTCCTTCCTCATCTTGCCCCCCGTGGTGAGTGAAGTCGGTCTGTCGTGACGGCTGGCGGTCAGCGGCATCCCACCGGTTCGCAGATTACCCGCGCCGGGGTGACCAGCCCGGGATGATCTCGCTGAGCGGACAGGCTGGCGCTCTGGCGTGATGTCCACTTTTCCGGGCGGAATCGCCCCGTATCAGTGCCCGTAGTCCCTGAGACTTCCGCGGCGCATTGACAGGGTTCGAATATCCTTCTATTTTCCGAGGAATCAGGCTCTGTCCGCGATATCGGCGGCAGGGCCTGAAGGGGGACGCCTTGTCAGGAATACGCCACCCGGCCACGTCACCACGCGGCCGAAACTCGCCACCTGAAAGGACCACTATGGCAATATCCGGATACCGCGTCGGCCTGGCCTGTCTGGCCGCGGCCGGCTCGGTGACCCTCGCCGCGACCCTGGCCGGCCCCGCCTCGGCCGCCGCCACCGCGCCCCGCGCGAGCTTCCCGCACTACGACCACGCCCGGCACGCCGACCAGATCTGGGGCGGCTACGCGGACACCGGCGCGCGGTTCACCTCCATCAGCGGTTCGTGGACGGTGCCCACGCTCAACTGCTCCTCGGTGCCGGACAGCTCGGTCTCGCCGTGGATCGGCATCGACGGCTTCAACTCCGACACGGTCGAGCAGATCGGCTTCGACCAGGACTGTCAGGGCGGCGTGGCCGGATACTACCCGTGGGTGGAGATGTACCCGGCGGATTCCATCTACTTCACCGAGACCGTGAAGGCCGGCGACCACATCACCGCCACGGTGTCGGTGAGCGGCAGCTCCTGGACCCTGACCGAGAAGGACACGACCCGCGGCTGGTCGAAGACGTTCCACGAGACCGGCAGCGACAAGCTCTCCTCGGCCGAGGCGATCGTCGAGGACCTGGGCAACGGCATCCAGCCGGTGGCCCCCTTCAGCGCGATCACCTTCACCGGCCTCACCGCCGACGGCAAGTCCCTGGCGAGCGCGGGGACGGTCAACTCGACCGACATCGAGCGCGGCAACACGCCGCTGACGAAGAACTCCTCGCTGTCCGGCGGCACCTTCAAGCTCAGCTGGCTTCATTCCTGAGGCTCGCCGCTGATCCCCTTTCGGCAATGCGGTCTGCGCTGACCAGCATGCCGAGCAGGTGCGCAAACACGCCGCCTTCCTCGACGTCCGCGCCGCTCACGCCCCGGGACCGGTCGGCGACCGGCCCCGGGGCCACGCCGGCAAGCTCCGGCGTCCGCCGCCACTCTGGGTCCTTCACCATCGAGTACTGACATACTGGCTGTCCGGGGTACCCGGCGCGGTCATGTACGCGCCCCAGGCAATACGTGAGGCTGAGGCAAATCATGGAGATCGACCTGGACTCCGCAGTGTCTTTCGTCGCCACGCATGCCCGGGTCATTGAACGACGCCGTTTGCAGTTCCTGCTCGATGGCGGCTCCCCGGCGGGCGTCTTGGCCGCACTGGATGCCTATCGAAACCCCGACGGGGGCTACGGATGGGGGCTGGAGCCGGACCAGCGTTCGTCCACGAGCCAGCCGGTCGCCGCCATGCATGCGCTGGAGGTACTCGCCGCGGTCCGCGACGACAGTGACCGCGCGATGCAGATCTGCGACTGGCTCGCCGCGCACACCCTGCCCGACGGCGGCATCGCGTTCGGTCTCCCGCACGCTGACACAGCGGGCTGCGCCCCGCACTGGACCGGCGCCGACACAGAGAAGTCATCGCTGCAGATGACGGCACAGCTCGCAGCCCAGGCCCACCGACTCGCGCGGCACCGCAAAGACATCGCAGAGCACCCGTGGCTGGTCCGAGCCACCAGCTTCTGCCTGGACTCGATCGACCGGATCGACAAGGCCCCGCACCCCTACGAACTGATGTTCGTGTTCCTCTTCCTCGATGCCGTCGCCGACCACGACCCCCGGGCCGACCGGTTGTTCGATCGCGTTCAACGATTCGTGGTCACCGACGGTCCGATCTCGGTGCCCGAGGCGGAAGGCGAGGTACTGCACCTGCTGGACTTCAGCGCGTACGCCGGCTCCCGATCCCGCTCGCTCTTCGACCAGGCCGCGATCACCGCCGACCTGCACCGCTTGGCGTCCCAGCAGCAGCCTGACGGCGGATGGCAGGTCACCTTCCCCGCCTCTTCCCCTGCCGCCGCTCTGGAATGGCGCGGATGCGCGACCGCGCAAGCCGTCGCAACGCTCCGAGGTGCCGCGCTATGACCCCGCGGATAGGGCAGTGATCTCGCCGGTCCCCTCTGGCGATGGTGACGTCAGGATCCTGCGGTTGCCGCGTGCCCCGGCGAAGACCCCGGCCGTGTCGAACAAATCCCCGGCGTCGGCACCGGCCAGCAGTAGCGCCAGATGGAACCGGCTGCGCGCCCCGTACTTCTCCATCAGGTCCGCGACCGTGTAAGTGATGGTGCGCCGGCTCAGGCCCAGCTGCTCGGCCACCGTCTGGTCGGTGCAGCCCTCGGCGAGCAGAGTCACCACGGCGCGCTCCCTGGCTGACAGCCCCGCCGGCCATCGCATCGGCTCGGCCGCCTGCCCCCACAATCGCTGGTACATCTCGACCAGGGCGCGCACCAGCGGCTTGGCAGTGATCTGCCAGACCCCTCTCAGCGGATCCTCCGGGTCGACCGGCGTCATGACGATCGCCCGGTCGATGATGACCATCTTGGCCGGCAGGGCCGGCAGGATCCGATGTTCGGAGCCGGCGGCGATCAGGCGCACGTCATGGTCCGACGGGGCCGACCCCAGCCAGCGCGTACGCACATCCGGCGGCACCGGGAGCGTCCCCAGCACCGGACGCTGGGACGACTCGGGAACCATGACCAGCCGCTCGCTGCGTTTGACGGAGACGATCTCGGCGAACCGGGCCACCACGGCATCGGCCCCGAACAGCGGGCACACACCGCGCCCGGCCCGCAGCGACTTCAGCCACGCCACCTCAGACATCGCCGGCCACCCCCTGACGTCCCACCCGGTGAATCCGCGTCCCGCCCCGTGAATCCGCATCCTGCCCCAGGAAACCGAGCGGCGCCAACGCGGGGCGGACACCGTTGCGACTTTGCGCAACAACGAGGCGGCAGTGATGCGCGCGCCCCGCTGCGCCCCGCATGGTTCCTTTCATCCGCCAATCCCGAAAGGACACCGCATGAACTACGACCTGCGCACCCTGGCCGACCGCGCCGAGCTGCACGACCTGCTCCTGCATTTGGGCCGGGCCTTGGACGAGCACCGCTTCCACGACCTGAAAAACGTTCTGGCACAGGACGCCACCGGCACGACCCGCAACGGCACCGGCTCCGGCCGCGACGTTCTGATCGCACAGATCGAGGCCGGCAACAAGGACCACACCCGCCTGCTCCACCGGTTCAGCAGCGTGCTGATCGAGGTCGACGGCGACACCGCGACGATCCGCGCTTACATCACCGCCCTGTCCGGCCACGCCGACAGTCTCGTGCCGACTTCCCGGCGCTACGGGCTGGCCCGCAACAAGGCCGTCCGGACGCCCGACGGTTGGCGGATCAGCGAGCTGAACGTCGAGCCGGTGTTCGTGGTGGGGCAATAACGCTGGGACCCTGCTGTAGCCGTCACGCCAGGCTGGTCTCACCTCTCCACGTCAGATGCCAAGGAGGCGAGGTGGGACCACGGCAGGCTCCCGAAACCACGGGAACTCACCGCACCGCCGCAAGGCGCGGGTCACCCGCGCGCCGCTCTACGGTTGCGGGCTCCTGGGGCCATTTCTATGGTTGCCATCTGGTGGATGTCGCACCCCGACGCTGGGGCTGTAGCTCAGGTGGTAGAGCGCTCACGTGTTCGCACGGGAGAGGTCTGAGGTTCGACCCCTCACAGCTCCACGAACGACCGAGCGGCTGGCGCGCGCCCGGAGGAGGAGACGGTGGCGGGACCGCTGGACTGGTCGTTGCTGGGCGGCGTCGTGCCGCTTGCGCTGCTCGGCGGAGCTGCCGTCTCGGGGGTTCTGCTGCTGGCCGACCGCGGTCGTGCGTGGTGGCGGTGGAAGGTGCCGTCGGCGGCGGCCCTGGGGGTGGTCGCGGGGATCCTGACCGGGGTGATCGTCGATGACTGGTGGCATCCTTTCCCCGATCGTCTGCCGGTCGGTGTGCTGGTGTGGGTCGGCCTGGCGGTGTCCGCGGTCGCGTTGGTGCCGCTGCGTTTCGCGGGCCTGGGGTGGAAGGGCCGCGTCGGCGCGTGCTGCGGCGCTGTGGTCGTGGTCCTGGCGGCGTCGTCGCAGGTCAACCGGCACTACCAGTACTATCCGACGCTGCGGGCGGCTTTGGGGCCGTGGATCGGGTCGTACACGGACTTCGCCAAGGTCAGCGGCGACAGGCATGGTCCGCTCATCGTCGCACCGGCCGGCAAGATGCTGGCCGATGTCTGGTCCCCGCCGGCCGGGCTGCCCGTCAAGGGCACGGTGTCCCAGGTCAGGATCCCGCCGACGGTGTCCCACTTCGGCGCGCGTGGCGCCTGGGTCTACTTGCCGCCGGCTTATCAGGCCTCGCCGCGTCCTCAGTTGCCGCTGCTGGTGCTGATCGCCGGGCAGCCTGGTTCGCCGCGGGACTGGATCGACTCCCTCGGGTTGAAGCGGATCATGGACGCGTACGCCGTGGCGCATAAGGGTCTGGCCCCGGTCGTCGTGGTGCCGGACGTGCTCGGTTCGCAGTTCGCGAACCCGTTGTGCCTGAACTCCAAGCTCGGCGACGTCCAGACGTACCTCACCACCGATGTGCCGGCCTGGGTGCGGGCGAACTTGCAGGTGGTGCCGTCGGAACGGGGTTGGACGATCGGCGGCTACTCCTTCGGCGGAACGTGTTCGCTGCAACTGGCCGTTCAGGATCCGGCGCTGTATCCGTCCTTCCTCGACATGTCCGGCCAGAGCGAGCCGACTCTGGGTTCTCGGAGCGAGACCGTCAAGGCGGCGTTCGGGGGGAATGCCGCGGCCTTCAGCGCGGTCAATCCGCTGGATGTCCTGAAGACCAAGAAGTTCCCGCAGGTGGCCGGCGTGATCCTGGTCGGGGCATCGGACGGCACGTACGGCCCGCAGCAGCGTCAGGTCTTCGCGGCCTGTCAGCAAGCCGGGATGAAGGTGAGCTACGTCGAGGTGCCCGGCGGCCACTCGTTCGACACCTGGCGGGTGGGACTGGCGCGCGAACTGCCCTGGATCGCGGAACAGAACGGATTGGCGCGCCCATGACCACCGAGACGAAGGCCAGGCCGGCGGCCGCCGAGCCGCCATTGCCCAAGCCCGTGCCGCAGGCCCGGCAGAGCCGGCCCGCCCGGCTCCTGCAAGCGGCGCGGTCCGCCCTGGCGTTCGCGCTCAAGGCGCCGATGACGCTGGGGTTCGTCGTCCTGCTGCTCGGCATCGCCCTGGTCACCAGGACCACCGGAACGGACATCGACGACACGCTGCTGCGCCGCGTCGGCACCGGGGCGGCGGCGCTGGCCGACGGCCGCTGGTGGACACCTGTGACCTACACCTTCTGGTGCGTCAGCCCGACAGCGCTGCTGGCGACCGTGGTACTGGCCTTGGTGCTCCTCGCTCCGGCCGAGCACCGACTGGGCAGGGCGGCCACTGCCGGTTTGTTCGCGCTGTGCCAGATCGGCGGGGCCCTGGCCGGGGCCGGTCTCATCGAACTGGGTTCCCGGGGCGGCGATCTGTGGCTCAGCGACGCTCGCACCGACGTGGGCGTCGGGCCCAGCGTCGGCATCGTCGGAGTCGGGCTGGCCCTGAGCGCGACGCTGACCGCGCTGTGGCGGCGCCGGTTGCGCCTGGTGCTCATCACCGGCGCGCTGCTGTTCCCGCTCTACGACGGGTGGGGCCACGACGTCATGCTGCTGTGCGGGGCGGTGATCGGTTTGCTCGCCGGGGTACTGGTGTGGGGCCGTGCGCGCCGCCGTCGCGAGCGGGGACCGTCACCGACCGCGCCGGACATCGGCGACGCTGATACCGGCGACACGGATACCGGCGAGGCCGCCGACGGTCCGGACGCGGGTGCGTCCCGGGGCCTTGACGGCGGGCGGCTCCGGCGCGTCAACATCACCTCCCACGCCGAGACCCGGGTACTCGTCGCGCTGTTCGTCGCGGCCACGGCGCTGGGCTCGCTGCTGGCCTGGCTGTCCAACTCGACCTCCGGGCCGCTGGCGCTGTACAACGAGCTGTTCGTCGGTCAGGGCCCGAGCGCCAGTGACATCGCCACGACGTGCGCGGGTGCGGCAGCCACCGCCAGCGAATGCCTCCAGATCCGGGCCGAGGACCTGCTCGCCGGCAGCCCCGCGGCGCTGGTGCTCTTCGTCCCCGCGCTGCTCCTGCTGATCGTGGCCGAAGGGCTGCGCCGCGGCCGCCGGATCGCCTGGGGCGCCGCGCTGGTCCTGGAGGCCGGGTTCGCGGTGGTCATCTGGCGCTACACCGCCTACATCGTGCTGCCGACCCTGGATGCCAGCGCACCGGACGCGACCGAACTCCACCGGTTCGTCATCCGCTATTCGGTCCTGCTGGCGGTGATCCCCGCGGTCGCGATCGTCGTCCTGCTGCTGACCCGCGGGCACTTCAACGTCCGCGCACCGCGCTGGACGCTGCTCAAGCTGGCCGGCGTGGCCGCGCTGACCTTCGTGGTGGCCGGCGCGTGCTACATCAAGTTCGGCTACGACGCCAGCGACCAGTTCACCCCCGAGCCGACGTTCGGCCAAGTCGTCGCCGACTTCCCCAAGCGATTGCTGCCCCCGGCTTACCTGGGCCCGCTGAACGTCCCGGACGCGGCCTTCATCCCCGAGGGCGGAGTGGCCAAGGCGCTGTACGAATACACCGGACCCGTGTTCTGGGTGATCACCCTCGGCGGCCTCCTGCTGAGCTTTTGGCGGTCCACGGCCAAGACCAAGGAAGGGGCGGAGACGGACGCCGGGAACCTGCTGGCCGAGTACGGCGGGTCCACCTTGTCCTACATGACGACCTGGCCCGGCCACGCGTACTGGATCAGCGCCGACGGCACAGCGGCCGTCGCCTACCGCGTGATCGGCAACATCGCCCTGACCACCGGCGGCCCCTACGGCGAGCCGGCCGCGCGGGCCGCGGCCGTCGGCGCCTTCGCCGAATACTGCGACGGCGAAGGCTGGTCGCCGTGCTTCTACAGCGTCACCGCACCGGCCAAGGAAGCCGCCGACGCACTGGGCTGGAGCAGCGTCCAAGTCGCCGAGGACACTGTGTTGTCACTGCCGGGGCTGGAGTTCAAGGGCAAGAAATGGCAGGACGTGCGGACCGCGTTGAACAAGGCCTCACGCGCCGACATCACCGCCCAGTGGTACACCTTCCCGACGGCCCCGCTGGCGATTCAGGAGCAGATCAGGGCCCTGTCGGAGGAGTGGGTCGCGGACAAGGGGCTGCCGGAGATGGGCTTCACCCTGGGCGGCCTGGACGAACTCGACGACCCCCTGGTCCGGTGCCTGGTGGCGGTGGACGGCAAAGGGCGGCTGCACGGCGTCACCAGTTGGCTGCCATCCTTCGAGCAGGCCGCGCCGGTCGGCTGGACACTGGACTTCATGCGGCGCAGCGCCGACGGGTTCAGCGGCGTGATGGAGTTCCTGATCGCCTCGGCGGCGCTGGGTTTCCAGCAGGAGGGCGCCCGGTTCATGAGCCTGTCGGGGGCGCCGCTGGCCCGCGTGGACCGGGGATCACAACCGGAGGGGCTCCAGCGGTTCCTGGACGTCGCCGGACGGGCCATGGAGCCGGTCTACGGATTCCGGTCGCTGCTGGCGTTCAAGGCCAAGTTCCAGCCGGAATACCAGCCCATGTACATGCTCTATCCCGATCCCGCAACGCTGCCGGCGATCGGGAACGCGATCGGCCGGGCCTACCTGCCGCACACCACCCCCGGGCAGCTGATACGGCTCAGCCGCAAGCTGGTCGGCTGACGCCACCGCTTCGGGCGCGGGCGCGGTGATGGTCGCGATGGTGCTCGGCGTCGTTCAGTGCCCGTTCAGTGCCGTCGCCGCCGCGGCATCCCGCTCAGCGCGCTGACCGCCCGATCCCAACCCCACGGCCCGCGTCTGGCGGCACGCCTGCGCGCCTTGACGTTCTTGGCCGCGCCGTCGCGGTAGAACCAGCGGAACCAGGGCGAGCCGGGCCGGGCCAGCCGCAACGCGGCGACCAGCGCCAGGAACGGGATCATGACGCCGCCGACCCCGAGGAAGAACCGGCCCTTGAGCACGGCGACCACCGCCAAGCCCAAGTTCACCGCCAGGAACCCCGCGAAGAACAGCCGACTCTCCCCCTGCTCCCGCGCGAACGGATTGGACGCCACCAGCAGCACCAAACCGATCCCGGCCGCGAACACGACAGCGTCCACCGACTTACGCCCGTCCTCAGCCCAGTAGACGTCGTCAAGGAGCAGCCACAGAGCGTATTCATCCAGCGTCAGCGCCGCTCCGACCGCGAAACCGGCGGCCAGCACGGACCGCCAGGCCCCGTGCGGGGCGAGGAAGAACTCGAAGGTACCCGTGATCAGCAGCAGAAAGATGCCGGGCACGAGGTGGTGCACGTGCACCCCGCCGGCCTCGAGGTTCCCGAACGGTCCACGTCCGGACCGGATCAGCCGCGTCACCACCCGGGTGATCGCGAACGTGGCAACGAACGCGGCGAGCATCACCAGCAGCGCGGTGTGCCCGTTGTCGTACGTCTGCGACACGGTGCTCAGGCTCTCCTGCTGACGGGTGCAGATGGTGCAGATAGTGGATTAGGCGAGGTTCCGGCAGAAATCAGAGCATAGCAACCCATGGCGGCCCAGATGCCGTAGCGCCGCGCGGTCACCATGAACGCGCCGAACCATCAGCCGAACAGCGTCACGGGGACCACGCTGTGACAAATGACCTACGCGAGACGTCCTCACGCCTCGTCCTCACGCGTCCGGACCGGTTCGGCCGTCCGGTCCCCGGATGACAGCCGGCGGCGGACACGGAGAACGCGACCTCGGTAGCAGGAACCTGACACACCCTCGAAAGAGAGATCGAGGCCCAGCCCGTCACGTGCGGCGTGCAGGTGCAGGTGGGGCTCAGTGGTGTTGCCGGAATTGCCGACCTCGCCGAGCGGCTGCCCGACTGCCACCCGGTCGCCGATCGCGACCGTGACGGTCCCGGGGCGAAGGTGCGCGAGATGCACGAGTTCGCTCCCGGTGTCGATGCTCACATGATTGCCGGACGCCGGGCCGTATCGGATCCTCCCCACAGGCTGGTCCGGAAGCCCGTCGACTGCTGAAACGACCAAGCCGTCGCAGGGGGCGTGGACCCGGGCACCGTAAGCCCGGTACCCGTCGAAGGCGCCGTGGTCACCCTCCGAGTGCTGGCGTGACTCCGAGCGGGAGCGGACCAGATCGACGGCTCCGCGCTGCTCCTCGACCACAACGTGGTGGTTCATCAACCGGCCGCCGCCTTGAGCGACGATCCACCCTCCGCCATCGAGCGGAAAGCGCAACGGCCGGGACAAGGAGGTCCCCCAACGATGCCGCCGACTGACCACGACGATCGCAACCATCGCGATCAGCACCACGCCACAGCAGATCGCCCAAGCAGCGTCGGATCCCCTCGGCAGCGACGAAAGCCGGTAAGCGGAGACTGCGGAAACCACCACCCCGCCCGCGATCACCTGCCGCATACGCCATCGCATGGCCGCCGGACACCAGAAGCCCTCGATGAAGGCGTACGCCATCGCCACCTCGAGGACACAAACCGCCCAGGTGCTCACCGAAGCAGCGTTCCAACACCTCCAGATCTGGAAGAGAGCCGTCGCGGTGAGACCCAGGGCCAGGACACGGCCGAGCACCTTGGAAGCCCCCCGCTCCGGACCCCGATACGGCCGGAGCAGCAGGCCGGACAGGGTGCCGTCAGGATCGGTCCTCCCCCAGGCCGACATCCGCCCGTCCACCCCGATCACCACCAGACCGTCAGGACTGTCCTCGACCGCCGTGAAGACTCCGATCGTCGCCACGGTCTCGTCCAGCACTCGCTGGAACTCCTGGTCACCGATCGCGTCCGCGACCTTGGGAGCGAACTTGCGCCGGTCACTGACGGAGGCGGTGAGCAGCCGCTCCAGTGCCGAGCCGACCCGTCGGGGATCTCCGGGGTCCGCATCGTTCAGATCATGCACGCGTGCTCCCACGGCCCCGGGATCCGATAGCAGTTCCTTACAACCGCACGATAGACCACGGAGGGTTCCCTCCATTGCGAACACAGAGGCCAGCGAGCCCGCGACGTGGTCGCTGAACGACCATTCCCCCGCGAACTCAACCATGATCCGGTCCAGACTGTCCCCATTCATCGCCGGGTTCGAAGGGCCGCCGGAGACCGCTCCGTCCATGGCCGCGCTTACCGGAAAGGGATCCCTGAGACTCCGTCCGGTCACAGAAATCCATGTGCCGGAGACTTTTCTGCATTGCCTGAAGGCGGCCGGCCGAATGGGTCAGCATGTTGATCAATCAATTGCCCGGCGGAGCCATTGCCGCTCTTGACGCCGATCTCCCGCGCTCCTACCGTGTCGGATTGCGCGCGATGACGTGTGAACATGTCGGAAACAGTGCGTGTCTGTTGCCTAGTACTCCCACACCCCTCGCAGGAGTCTCCATGGCCCGAACCCTCGCTAGACGCACCTCGCTCTTGGCAAGCCTCGCGCTCGCTGTCGGCTCGATCGGCACGCTCGCCGCCGAGACACCGTCGGCCGGCGCCGCTCCGGCCGCCGTCGCCACCGCCATCGCCGTGAACGGCGCCTCCGGCGGCCTCACCTTCGACGGCGTCGGGGCGATATCCGGCGGCGGAGGCAACTCGCGTCTGCTCGCGGACTACCCCGAGCCCGAGCGCAGCCGGATCCTCGACTACCTCTTCAAGCCCGGCTACGGCGCCGACCTCCAGGTGTTGAAGATCGAGATCGGCGGCGACACCAACTCCACCGACGGCGCCGAATCCAGCATCGAACACAGCCAAGGCCAGGTCGACTGCGACCAGGGCTACGAGTGGTGGCTGGCCGAACAGGCCGAGGCACGGAACCCGAACATCAAGCTCTACGGCCTGTCCTGGGGTGCCCCGGGCTGGGTCGGCAGCGGATCCAACACGTTCTTCACCTCCAACGCGATCACCTACCTGATGGACTGGATGGGCTGCGCCAAACAGCATAAGCTGCCCATCAGCTACCTCGGCGGCTGGAACGAGCGCGGCTTCGACGCCACCTGGTACGAGAACCTCAAGACCGCGCTGGTCTCGCACGGCTACGGCGCCACCAAAATCGTCGCCGCGGACAGCGACTGGAGCGTCGCCGACGCCATGACCACCGACCCCGCGTTCAAGAAGGCCGTCGACATCGTCGGCGTGCACTACCCCTGCGGATACCTGAGCTCCGAGAGCACCTGTAACAGCACCGCCAACGCGCAAAGCCTGGGCAAGCCGCTATGGGCCTCGGAGAACGGCTCGGAGGACGCCAACGACGGCGCCGCCGCCACAGCACGCGGCATCAACCGCGGCTACCTCGACGGCAAAATGACCTCATACATCAACTGGCCGGTCATCGCCGCGCTATATCAGAACATGTACTTCAGCACCGACGGCATGGCCGAAGCGAGCCAGCCATGGTCCGGCAACTACAGCATCGGCAAGAACACCTGGGTCACCGCGCAGACCACCCAGTTCACCCAGCCCGGCTGGCACTACGTCGACTCCGGCAGCGGCTACCTCGGCGGCAACCGCGCCAACGGCAGCTTCGTCACCCTGAAATCCACCGACAACCACGACTACAGCACCGTCATCGAGACCATGGACGCCACCGCCGCACAGACCGCGAACTTCACCGTCACCGGCGGCCTGTCCACCGGAAAAGTCCACGTCTGGGCCACCAACGTGAACTCCTCCAACCCGAGCGACTACTTCGTGCACCAGCAGGACATCACCCCATCCGGCGGACGATACTCACTCACGCTCCAGCCCGGCTACGTCTACACCGTCACCACCACGACCGGTCAGGGTAAGGGCACTGCGACGTCACCCGCGGCATCCGCACTCACACTGCCGTACACGGACACCTTCGACACCCACGCGACGACGACCTCGCCCAAGTACTTCTCCGACATGAACGGCGCGTTCGCCACCACCTCCTGCGACGGCGGCCGGACCGGCCAGTGCCTGCGCCAGGAGGCCACCTCCACCCCGGTCCGCTGGACCAACGAGCCCTACGACGGGCCCTACACCTTCATGGGCGACAGCTCCTGGAGCAACTACACCGTCACCACCGACGCCTACTTCGAACAGTCCTCCACCGTCGAACTCCTCGGCCGCGTCAACCTCCAGGGCCGCAACGACAACGGCCTGGACGCCTACCACTTCCGCCTGTCCGACACCGGCGCCTGGTCGATCCAGAAGAGCGACGTCAACTGGAACTTCACCACCCTCGCCAGCGGCACAACCACCGCACCGGGCACCGGCAGCTGGCACACCCTCGCCCTGAAGATGCAGGGCTCGACCCTGACCGCGTCCCTGGACGGCAAGACCCTCGGCAGCGCCGTCGACAACTCCTACACCAACGGCCAGGCCGGCCTCGGCGTCACCGACTACAAGACGGACGAGTTCGACAACTTCGCACTGACACCCGGCCAGCCCACCCCGCCGCAGACCGGTCCGATCACCTCCGGCCTGGCCGGCAAGTGCATCGCGGACAACGCCGACTCGGGCACCGACGGCGCACCCATCCAGATGGGAGACTGCGACGGTTCGGCAGCACAGAACTGGACCTACGCCAACCAGACCCTGACCATCAACGGCAAGTGCATGGACGTCGTCGGTCAGGGCACGACCAACGGCACCCTGGTCGACCTCTGGGACTGCAACGGCGGCGCCAACCAACAGTGGGTCCCGCGCGCCGACGGCAGCCTGCTGAGCGTCCAGTCCGGCAAGTGCCTGGACGACCCCGGATTCAACACCGCCAACGGCACCCAACTCGATATCTGGGACTGCAACAGCGGGACGAACCAGAAGTGGACCCTGCCCTAGCCCGCCGGCTGGTCAGGCACATGTTCACATGATGACCATCCGCGCGGCTCGGACCGGCTACCAGGAGGCGATCGACCACTTGGTAGCCGGTCCTGGCCGGTCCTGGCCGGTCCTAGCTGGTCGCGGAGACGATGAACCAGATCCGCCGGCACCATCGGTCTCGTCCGACGTCGGCGATCGGGCTGGAGAATCTCGGACGTATGTCGAGAGCGGGACTCACTCGTCGGCGGACACCCCGGGTCCAGTGACGGCGTATCGGGCGGCGATGGTGCGGACGGCCTCGTCGACTACCTGAGCGACGCGTTCGGCGCTCACCTCCCAGCCCGGCACCAGGAGCGTCGGCCAGAAGACGTAGTTGGAGATCATGCCCAGGAACTGGGTGGCTGCGAGGTCCACGTCCTCGACCCGCACCGTTCCCGCCTCGTGCTCAGCCAGGAGATAGCTGCGTACGGACTCGAAGTAGGGCATCTTCCCGTGCGAGAACTGCGCATGGGCCAGCTCGGGGAACCGCGGCAGCTCGGCGATGACGATCCTGAACAGGTCGGTCATCTGGGCACGGCCCAACAGCCCGGCGTAACGGCGACCGATGATGCCGAGCCCGTCGACGATGTCGCCTGCCGGCGGAGGATCCTGCTCGTCAGCGGTCGACCAGGACTCGGTCACGATGGCGTCGAACAGGGCGGCTTTGCTCGGGAACTGCTTGAACAAGGTGGCCCGCGAAACGCCCGCGCGCTCTGCGATCCGCGCCAGTGACGTCCGGTCGTAGCCCAACTCGAGAAACAGCGCGGTCGCGGCCGCCACGATCAGCGTGCGCTTCTCCTGGGCGACGCGCTGGTGATACGCCGTCACGACACTGCTCATGGGCCGAGTATACGAGGTGAGTGGCTTGACTCGCCACTGCCGCCGATCTAGGGTCGAGGGGATGGTGAGTCACCCGGCTCACCACTGGCCGCCGTTCGTCACTGCTGATCGGCGATCATTCACCCACGTACCGAAGGAACATCTGATGCCCCGCTTCGACAACCAGACCGTGCTCATAACCGGTGGCACCGGCGGCCAGGGCTCGAGCCACGTGCGCGCCTTCCACGCGCAGGGGGCGAACGTGGTGATCGGCGGCATCGACGCCGAACGCGGCGCCGCTCTCGCCGACGAGCTCGGGCCCCGCGCCCGCTTCGCCCGCCTCGACGTCGCCGACGAGGACTCGTGGTCCGCCGCCGTGCTAGCCGCCGAGAGCGCCTTCGACGCCCTGAACGTGCTCGTCAACAACGCGGGCGTGCAGAACCCGCCGGCAACCATCGAGAACACGGACCAGGCCACGTGGTCGCGCATCCTCGACATCAACCTCACAGGGACCTTCCTCGGCATCAAGGCCGCAGCCCCCGCTCTGCGCCGCGCAGCAGGCGGAGCCATCGTCAACATCGGCTCGACCATGGGCCTGGGCGGCACAGCGCACTACGCGCCGTACGTCGCCAGCAAGTGGGCCATGCGAGGCCTCACCCAAACGGCAGCGCTCGAGCTCGGCCGCGACCACATCCGGGTGAACACCATCCACCCCGGCGTGATCGCGACCCCCTTCATCCTCGAACCAGCAGCCGGCGCCGTCGCGGCAATCGCCGACTTCTACTCACCCGAGCCGTTCGCCATCCCCCGGCTCGGGGAACCGACCGACGTCAGCCGACTTCTCCTGTTCCTCACGTCATCAGACGCGTCGTTCATCACCGGGTCGGAGTACGTCATCGACGGTGGGCTCCTCCTCGGCCCCGCCCTTCAGACCGAAAGGTCGCGTGTCGGTCATACCCAAGGATGAGGCACGCGAAGACCGATGGCCGATGCCCCGGTACGCCGCATCGCAGCAGGCTGACACCATGAAGCGAACCAGTGCACGAAGCGCGCCGCGAGGCAGGACGCTGTGCCGGATCGGTGCCGTCACCGCCGCTGCGGCGCTGGTGGCGGCCGGAGCGGCGACCGGCGCCGAAGCGAAGAGCGGGACGGGCACCGGGTCCGGGACGCCGGCCGGGCTGGACGGCACGTGGCAGATGGACGGCTACGGTCTCGTCCTCGACGTCGAGGGCGCCACGGTCACGGCCTACGAGACCACCGCCATCAGCTGCCTGCCCGAGTTCACCGGCACCAGGACCGGAACCACCGGGCCCGGCGGCGGCACCACCTTCGCGGTGGGGACGACGCTGTTCACGCTGCGCCCGGAACAGCGGGCCCGGGCCCTGTCGATGATGGTCCAGGAGTCGGTCGGGACCCGGCACCTCGCTCGTCTCGCCGCCCTCCCCACCAGGTGCGCGCAGCCGACTCCCACCGATCCGCGTACCGTGTTCGACATCTTCTGGCAGACCTACCGGGAGAACTATCCGTTCTTCGCCGCACGCGGCATCGACTGGCAGGCCACCGGCGCCCGGCTGCGGGCCCAGATCACGCCGAAGACCACCGACGCCCAGCTCTTCCAGATCCTCACCGACGCCTTCGCCCCGCTGAACGACTCGCACACCGCCCTGAGCGACGGCACCACGACCGTCTCCCCCTCACGCCCGGGCACCATCAGCCCGAGCCGCGCCTACGACGCCGGCATCGAGGCCTTCATCCAGGCCCACGACCTCACCAGCCCGCTCCAGGAGTGGGGTCGCGGCCACATCGCCTACGCCGACCTCCCCGGCGGCATCGGCTACCTGCGCCTGTCCTCCTTCGCCGGTTACACCAGCCCCGACGACAGCGCCGGCTTCGCCTCCGACAAGGCCGAGCTGGACAAGGCCCTGGACGCGATCTTCACCCCGCAGCGCACCCAAGGCCCGAACGCCCTGCGCGGCCTCATCATCGACGACCGCGTCAACGGTGGCGGCTCCGACGTCCTGGCGCTGGACGTCGTCTCCCGCCTGACGTCGAAGCCCTACACCACGTACTGGAAGAAGCACCGCGACGACCCGAGCGACCCGACCGTCTTCAGCCGGCCCGAGCCGATCCGCGTGGCACCCTCCGACAACCCGATCTACCGTGGCCCCATCGCGCTGTTGGCCGGAGGCTCCACGGTGAGCGCGGGCGAAACCTTCGCACAGGCACTGATGGGCCGCACCCCCGCCCCGGTCCGCATCGGCGAGAACACCCAGGGCTCGTTCTCCGACACGCTGAACCACACTCTGCCGAACGGCTGGGAGTTCGAGCTGCCGAACGAGGAATACCCGACCAGCCGCAACGGCCCCACCTTCGACATCACCGGCATCCCACCGCAGATCCGGATCCCGGTGTTCCCGCCGAACGAGCTCGCCGCCGGAAAGGACACAGCCTTCACGACGGCGCTCGCGGTGCTGGACTGTTCACGACCCAAGCCTTAGCGCTCCCCCGCTCAGCTGTCGCAGCCCGGCGATGATCTCGGCCGAACCGGCGCCATCAGCGAAGACACTCCGCGCCCGGCATGCTCAGCCCGATCGGGTAGGAACTGCGAACGCCGATCATCGGGTCGGTGGCTTAGTGCTGTGTCGGGCAACGTCTGCCCGGTAGTTCGCGACGTGCCGGTCGCCGAATGGGATCGGTCCCGGCTGGTGCTGCGGGATTCTGGAACTGAGGGTGGGCGGGGGTGGAGTTTGTG
>NZ_JAAFYZ010000146.1 GCF_018274385.1 Catenulispora pinistramenti
CCCCCCGCCCCCGCCGCGAGAACAACCCCATCTCAGCCCTCCGAGGCGCGCGCGTTCAGCCCGGCGATGCCGGACACGAAGCCGCGCCGGTCGCCGTGCTCGAGGTCGAGGATCTGGTCCAGGCCCCAGTGGAAGTGGTAAGCGACGTACGCGACCTCGTCGCGGAGCTGGTCGGCCGCGTACGTCACGATTCCCCCAGGCGGCTCCCGCCGAGGTCGATCTCGAAGTCCTGGGCGCAGTTCGGGCAGGTCACCGAGGCCAGGGTGTGGCCCTCGGCGTTGATCTGCTCGTAGAAGTCCTGCAAGAAGGCCAGGTCCGAGGCGAACATGTTCTCCACGATGCCGTCATGGACCATCGGCAGGGTGCCCAGGCGGGTGATCACCCGGCCCAGCAGGACCACCGACAGGTAGGCCGGGTTCTCGCGGACGCGGACGTCGCGCAGCGGTACGAGTTCGTCGCGGGCCGTGGACAGGCGCATCACGCCTCGGCGGTGGACCGCGCCGGTGTCGTCCACGTAGCCGCGCGGGAGTTCGAAGTCGAACTCGGTGCGCAGGGTGTCGACGCGGCCGGGTGCGGCCGGGGCCGCGGCGGCCACACCGGCGGCCGCAGGAGCCATCGTCGCGACCGGAGCAGCCGCGCCGGGCACCGCCCCGGGCGCCACGTCGGCCTGGACCGGCACCGCCGGGGCCGCCGTCGCGGCCCCCGGGAGGGAGCGCTTCATCAGGCGATCACCAGTTCTTCGAAGGTGATCGTGACCTGCTCGGTGAGCACCTGCGCCTCGCCGGCCTTGGTACCGGCCGTCTCGACCTTGCAGCACCACGCGTTGCGCAGGTCGTAGCGCTTGATCGGGTTGTTCATGTAGTCCATGTAGATGATCGTCGCGTTCTTGCGCGCCGAGCCCATGTTGCCGGCCAGCGACTCGTTGATCCAGTTGGTGAACGACGAGCTCTGGGTCTGGCCTCGGGTCACCGAGACCGTGCCGCCCTGGGAGATGCCCGGCATCATCCTGACGACCGGCTTGCCCTGCGGGTTGTTCTGGACGTGCTTGATCACGTCCTGCTCCAGCTGGAGCGCGCCGACCTCGGCCAGGTACTCGACCTGCACGCCGTCGATCTGGAGGGCGAAATTATGCGCGGCGGCGGAGTCGCCGTTGGTCAAACCCATGGTGATCCGAATCCTTCAGTGATGCTTGCGGTGAATAAGGGATCGAAGTTCCGAACCGGCCGGGGCCGGCGGACCGCATGCGAGTAAAGGCGGGCCGCCGGCTCCCGGCGCGGGGCCTACTCCTCCAGCTCGCTGCCGCCGCCGGAGATCTGCGCCAGCCGGAACACCACGAACTCGGCGGGCTTGACCGGGGCGATGCCGATCTCGCAGATGACCCGGCCGACGTCCACCGACTCCGGCGGGTTGGTCTCCTCGTCGCACTTGACGTAGAAGGAGTCCTCGGCGCGCGCGCCGAACAGCGCGCCGCCGCGCCACTCGTTGACCAGGAACGCCGAGATGTTCCGGCGCACCCGGGCCCACAGCGCCTGGTCGTTCGGCTCGAAGACCACCCACTGGGTCCCGGACAGGATCGACTCCTCCAGGTAGTTGAAGTAGCGGCGCACGTTCAGGTAGCGCCACGCCGGGTCCGAGGACATGGTGCGCGCGCCCCAGATCCGGATGCCGCGGCCGGGGAAGGCGCGGATGCAGTTCACGCCGATCGGGTTGAGCAGGTCCTGCTCGCCCTTGGTGATCTGCAGCTCCAGGTCGACCGCGCCGCGCACGATCTCGTTGGCCGGCGCCTTGTGCACGCCGCGCTCGGCGTCGCTGCGGGCCCAGACGCCGGCCATGTGGCCGCTGGGCGGGACCGCGACCGACTTGCCGGCGGCCGGGTCGAAGACCCGGATCCAGGGGTAGTACAGGGCCGCGTAGTGCGAGTCGTAGCCGGCCCCGGTCTGGCGCCAGGCCCGGATCTGCTGGGCGTTCAGGTTCGGCAGCGGGTCGATGATGGCGACCCGGTCGCCCATCAGCTCGCAGTGCCCGATCAGCGCCGTCTGGACCGCCTTCACCTCCTCCTCGCTGATGCTGCCCTGCTGGTAGGCGCTCATCAGGTCGGGGACGGCGACCATGGTGATCTCGTCGATCGCCTCCAGACCGCCGAAGCCGGTGCGGTCGGCGGAGTCGCCGATGTAGGAACCGGTGGACACCGGGACCGGCAGCTCGCCGCCGGCCGCGCCACCGGCCGGGGCCGCCAGCTGCACGGTCTGGTTCTCCGGGCGGACCAGCGTGCCGGAGCCCACCTCCTCCACGGTGATGAACTTGGACCGCTCGCGCACCTGGGTGGTGACGTAGTTGCGGCCGGCCTTCTTGTTCGCCGAGACGTCGAAGGTCTCGGTGGGCTTGTCGTCGACCTTGACGACCAGCCGGAAGCGCTCGGCCGCGTCGGCGCCGCCCTTGTCGTCCTTGTCCGCCGGGGCGTCGGTGACCTCGACCGAGACGCTGCCGGCCGCACCGGGCTGGACCGTCACCTTGAAGCCGCCCAGCGTCACCGGCTCGCCGGCGGCCAGGGCCTGGCGCTCGGCGCCGGTCACCACGCCCCGGTGCCCGGCGCTGACCGCCTTGCCGTTGCCGTCGGCCGAGCCCGGGCCGGCCAGGCCGCCCTCGGTGCCGCCGACGCGGACGACGTAGCAGGTGGTGCCGCCGTTGTTGAAGAAGCCGTACACCGAGTGCGCCAGGTAGTAGCCCTCGGTGAACTCGCCGAACTCGGCGACGTACTGGGACCAGTTGGTGACCAGCGTCGGCGCGTTCAGCGCGCCCCGCGGCGCGAGGCCGACAAAGGCCGCGACCGAGGTACCCACGCCCTCGATCGGCCGCGAGCCGCTGGCGACCTCTTCCACGTAGACGCCCGGCGACAGATATGTCGGCATGGTCGATGTCTCCTCGAAAACCGTACGCGGGCAAAAAAGTTCAGCGATAACCATTGCCGACGCCGGCCCCTGTTCGAAACGTCCAGGGGGACGAACGCGAGGGCACTGGTAACTGCCCGTTCGGGCGGCACCGTCGGCACCGCGGGTCCGGAATCCGCCGGAAGGGCTCCGACCGGCCCGGACGCACCCCTAGGCTGTCCGCTCAGGACCGCCTGACCAGTCGTGCGGGCGCCGGGCCGGCAGGGAGTGCAACGGATCGTGTGGGTTGATTTGAACCCGGTGACGGCGGATGTCGAACCGGGCGCCGAGGCGGCGGTGGAGCTCACCGTCCGCAACACCGGCGACATCGTCGAGGAGTACCACCTTCAGGCCACCGGCGACCCCGCTCGCTGGTGCAGCGTCGAACCCCAGACCCTGCGCCTGTATCCAGGTACGACCGGCACCGCGCGACTCACCTTCGCCCCACCGCGCAGCTCCGAGGCCCAGGCCGGGCCGCAGTCCTACGCGGTGAAGGTCACGCCGCGCGAGGACCGCGAGAACACCTTCGCGATCGAGGGCGTGCTGCGGGTCGCGGAGTTCGCCGACATCCGCGCCGACCTGATCCCGGCCACCACCCGGGGCTGGCACCGCGGCCGGGTCAAACTCGCCGTCGACAACTACAGCAACACCGTCGCCAGCGCCTCGGTGTCCACCACGTCGTCCAACTCCAACTTGCAGGTGGACATCCGCACCCCGGCGCTGCGCCTGCAGCCCGGACGCGCGCAGTTCAGCAAGTTCAGCGTCCGCCCGGGCCGGCTGCTCTGGTTCGGGGCCAAGGCCCGGCACCAGTACAACATCACCGTCGCCCCCTCCGGGCTGGGACAGCCGGTGTCCCTTCAGGGCACTTACATGCAGTCGGCCCTGCTGCCGCGCTGGCTTCAGCGCCTGCTGATGTTCGCCGCCGCCGGTGCCGCGGCGATCCTGGCCCTGTGGTTCGGCATCCGCCCCTCCTTCGACACCAGCGCCCAGGCCTCGCCGCAGCCGGTCGCCGCGACCGCGCCGCAGGTGGTCGTCATCCAGCCGACGCCCGCGGCGCCGTCCACCAGTGCCACGCCGACGCCGCCGAAGCCGACCCAGTCCCCGGCCGCGCCGCCGTCGTCGTCCCAGGGCGGCGCCCCGCCGCCGCAGACCACGCCGTCCAAGGCCCCGCCCCCGCCGCACACGAGTGCCAAGCCCGCTCCGCCGGCCCAGATCAAGACGACCAACATCCTCAACTACTCGGCCAACGCCTCGGTCGACCTGAACGAGGACAAGTTCAACGACGGCCAGCAGGTCGACATCTGGCCGACGAACCACAGCCCGGCCCAGACCTGGACCGTCTGGGAGTATCCCGACGGCAGCCTGGTCATCCAGTCCAACGACAAGCCGGAGAGCGCCGGCACCAAGGTCGTGCAAGTGGAGCCGAACAACGACGCCGCCCAAAACGACGTCGACATCTCGGACGATTTCAACGGGGTACCCGGCCTGCAGGGGCATCTGACGGCCGACTTCCAGCAGTGGACGCTGACCAGCATCCCCGGCAACGCCACCTATGGCGTGCTGAAGAACAAGCACACCAACACCTGCCTGGCCAGTAAGGGTTCTGCGCAGTGGCTCACGATGGCCCCTTGCAACACCGGGGACCAGAGCCAGTGGTTCTGGCTGTTCGCAGTCTGACGCGGTCCGACGTCTGACCCGCCGCTCGCCGCTCGCCGCTCGGCAGCAAGCGGCCCGCCCTCACGCATCGCGTGACGGCGGGCCGTCGCATATCAGTGCACGATCAACAGCCGGTACCGGCGCGCGATCAGCTCATACGGCCCGGAGCCTCCCCCTCCCGCAGCTTGGCCAACTCGACCGCGACCGCCCGCTCATGCGCCTCGGCGTCCTCGCGGGCCCGGCGCGGACTCCACCGCCCGCGCATGGCGGCCGCGAACGGCAGGAACACGATCTGCCCGGCCAGCGTCACCCACCACCACGTCTGCCACTGGTGCGGGCCGTCCTTGACCGCCTTGGCGACCGCGGGCCCGTGCGCCTGCAGGATCGCGATCTCCGGCTGCGCCTGCTGCACCGTCTGCAACCCGGACACCCCGACCTGGGCCACCGCTTGCGCCAGCAGGTTCGGCGGGATCGCGGCCGGGTTCGGCGGATACTTCGCCAACTCGGCGAACAGCGCCGGATGCGCGCCCACGATCGCCAGCGCCGGACCAGCCTTCGCCTGGGCGGCGGCCACCTCCGCGCCGTGGTCGACCACCGGCGTCACCGACGTCACCACCACCGGCACGAACGCCGCCGACACCGCGACCACGATCCGCAGGATCCAGCCCCACACCGCCAGCCCGGTCGCGGTCGCCGCCGGGTTCCGCGCCTCGACGGTCTCGGTGAAGGCCGCCATCCACGGTGCGTAGGTGACGCCGGCCAGCGCGCCGCCGATCAGGAACACCACGGCGAAGGTGTAGTAGCCGGTGTGGGCATGCGTGGCCAGCACCGCGAAGATGGCCGTGGTGGTGATGGTGCCGACGCAGCCCACGATCATCAGGGGTTTGCGAACCTTGAGCCGGTCGGACACCAGCCCGGCCACCACCAACGACACCGCGTTGGCGGCCCAGTACCAGTTGGCCACCGAGTTGGCACGCTGCTCGCTGTAGCCGTAGACCGACGAGAAGTAGATGACCAGGTTGCCGACCAGCGCGTAGTACAGCAGCAGATACACGCTGACCGCGAACGCCGGACCGGCGATGCCCGGCCGCAGCATCTGCCGCCAGTGCCCGGCCAGCTCCTGCTCCGGATCGATGCCGCGGGCGCGCGCCTCGACCAGCGCCCGGTCGCGCATGCTGACCATGATCTGGTCCCGCAGCCGCGGCGAGAGCTCGCGCAGCGCGAACAGCGCGATCACGAACACGATCAGGGAACTGATCCCGGAGTAGTGCAGCTCGTCCTGCCACGTCGAGCTGTCCAGGGTGTGGCTGGTGACGGTGGTCACCACCAGGGAGCCGGCCACCGGCCCGATCGCCCAGAAGCCCATCGCGGTGGCCCGGCCCAGCTGTGGCGAGAAGTCCCGGATCAGCGCCGGGGTGGCGACCAGGATGATGCCCTCGACGAAGAACAGCGCGGCGAACAGGGTCAGGAACATGCCCTTGCTCGACGTGCTCGGCAAGATGAGCACCAGGATCCCGGCGACCAACAGTCCGTAGACGACCAGATTGGCCCGGCCCCAGCGGTCGGCGAGTCCGGCCAGCAGCGAGGACCCGGCGCCGATCGCGTTGCCGATCACCGACATCCAGACGAAGTAGGTGAAGGTCATGTGGTAGTGGGTGATGATCGACGTCGCCACCGCGTACTGGATGTAGAGCAGGTAGTACAGGACGATCGTGGTCAGCACGACGATCGCCAGATAGGCGTAGCGGCGTGCGGATTCGGGATAGGCGGCCAGGTCTCGGCGCCAGAAGCGGTGCAGGACACCGGGCGCGGTGTCCACGGCGATACTCACGTCCGCAGCTCCTTCTTCAGGATCTTCCCGGTCGGTCCGATCGGCAGGGCACTGAGGATCCGCACTTCCCGCGGGTACTTGTAGGGCGCCAGCCGGTCGCGGCAGAACTCGATGACCTCGCGCTCGTCAGCGTGCGCTCCGGCCTTGAGCGCGATGTAAGCCACCACCTCCTCCCCCAGCCGTTCGTCGGCGCGTCCGATGACCGCGGCCTCCGCGATCGCCGGGTGGGCGTAGAGGACTTCCTCGATCTCGCGCGGGTAGACGTTGAACCCGCCGCGGATCACCAGGTCCTTCTTGCGGTCCACGATGTAGAAGTAGCCGTCCTCGTCCGCGTAGCCGAGGTCGCCGGTGTGGAACCAGCCGTCGCGGACCACTTCGGCCGTCGCCTCGGGGTTGCGCCAGTAGCCCGCCATCATGGTGTGGCCGCGGATCACGAACTCGCCGACGTGCTCCGGCCCGGGCGGCAGCCTCTGCCCCGCGTCGTCGATGACCCGGACCTCGACGCCCCACACGGCTTTGCCGACGGAGCCGACCCGGCGCTGGTCGGCGCTGATGTTGAAAGTGACCGTGCTGGCCGTCTCCGACAGCCCGTAGCCCTCCAGGATCACCACCCCGGGGAACTTGGCCTCGAAGGCCCGGATCACCTCGCCGGGCATCGCGGCGCCGCCGGAGCAGCCGACCCGCAGGGTGCTGAGATCGCGCTCGGCGGTGTCCGCGTGCAGCAACGCGAAGTACATCGTCGGGACGCCGGAGAAGATCGTGCAGCGGTGCTTCTCCATCGCGTCCAACACCGGCGTGATCTCGAAGCGCGGGACCAGGGCCAACGTGCCGCCGAAGCGGACGATGACGTTCAGGACGCTGGACAGGCCGAAGACGTGGAACAGCGGGAGGACCGCGAGGGAGACGTCGTCCGGCAGCACCCCGAACAGCGCTCCGGACACGGTGCAGTTCATGTAGAGCTGGAAGTGGGTCAGCTCGGCACCCTTGGGCTTGCCGGTGGTGCCGCTGGTGTAGAGGACGACCGCGGTGTCGTCGGCTTCGGTCGGCGCGATGTCGCCGGTGTCGGTGCTGCTCAGCAGCTCTGCGAAGGGATGCGTGCCGGCCGGGACTTGGTCGTTCCCCGGCGGGTTCACGACGTAGACCTCTGTCCCGCCGGCCTCCGCGGCTCCCGCGATCGCCTCGGCGGCCAAGGGACCATACGCCACAAGCAGCTTCGCGCCTGAATCCCTTAGCTGATAGCCGATCTCGCGGCCCTTCAACAACGGGTTCAACGGCACCATGACCAGTCCCGCCTTGAGGATCCCGAAGTAGCACAGCAGGAACTCCGGGAGGTTCGGCAGCTGCACGGCCACCCGGTCCCCGCGTTCCAGACCGAGGGCGAGCAGCGTGGCCGCCACCCGGCCCGAGTCCTGGTCGACCTGCTCGTAGGTGAGGGTCGCGTCCTGGCTGTGGCACAGCGGCTTGCCCGGCGAGGCGTACCGCGACTCGCGGAGGATCGAGGCGAGGTTGAACGTCATGGACGACTCCGCTTCCCGGTCACCGACCGACCGCCCGGTATGTTGGCGCTTAGTATCGTCGGTAATCCCCGGGTGTCAATGGGCCGGATCGGATGGGATCAGGGCCCTGACGAGGAGCGACATGACAGAGCAGGACCGGCCGCGGGTGCCGCGCGGCCAGGCCCGGGACCGGATCGTGGCCGCGGCCACCGATCTGTTCGCCCGCTTGGGTTACGAGGCCACCACGACCCGGCAGATCGTGGAGGCGGCACAGGTCACCAAGGGCGCGCTGTACCACTGGTTCAGCTCCAAGGAGGAGCTGCTGACCAGCATCTACCGCGAGCTGCTGGCCGAGCAGACCGCGCGGTTGGAGACGATCGCGGCCGCCGACGGCCCGGCCGACGTCCGGCTGCACCGCGCGGTGTCCGACCTGTTCGCGCACATGGACGAGCACGCCGAGCCGCTGACGGTCTGGGCCCGCTCGATGCACCTGGTGGCCGGCGAGCACGCGGCCGCGGTGCGCGCCGAGCGGCGGCGGTACCAGCACCTGTTCCAGGACCTGGTCGAGGAGGGGCAGAAGGCCGGGGCGTTCCGGCCCGATGTGCCGGCCAGCGTCATCACCAACACGTTCCTGAGCAGCGTGGTGCAGATCCACCGGTGGTTCCGGTCACAGGGGCCGTTGACCCGGCGGGAGTTGGGCGAGCAGATGGTGTCGCTGTTCCTGGACGGGGTTCGGGGTACCGCCCTAACCCCGCAGCTGCCCGAGTACTGACTCGACGGCCCTGACCACACCCTGCCGCGTCGACTCGGTGTGGTCGATCGACTCGAAGCCGTGATGCGCATCCGGGATGTCGATCACCTCTACCTTGGCGCCGCAATCATCGGCGGCGGCCAGGAACGCCTCGACAGTCGGCGCGATGTCAGGACGCTCAAGCCCGACCCGCGTCAGGACGATCGGCAGCTCTCCGGCTGAACGCACGGCCTCGGCGGGCCGGTAACGCGGATCCGCGTCCCGTCCCGGCCGTTCGGCGAGGACCGGGTATGTCGCCGCCAGACAGCGCAACCAGGACGGCGGGTTCGACAGCCACTCGGCCGTCAGCATTCCGCCGCCGGAGAAGACCCAGACCGCGATCCGGTCGCCATCCACGCGGGGATCGTTGCGAACGAGCTCGATCGCCTCTGTGACGTCCGCGGCGGATTGCGAGTAGTCCTCGAGGTCGTGCAGTCGGTGGTCGACCGTGACACCCACGACCCCCCGGCCGGCCACATAGCCGGCGTATCCGACGTATGTCGGCCAGTCGCGGGGTGTCGGCGTCATGTCCGGCGGGATCGGACCACCGTGTACGAACACGATCGCCGGGAGCCGATCGGCAGCCTGCTCGCCGCCTGCGACTGGGTCCGGCCAGTACAAGTCGACCCTCCCGACCCGCTCACGCCGCACCTCGGGAACATCCAACAAGAAGGGGCGCAAGTGCTCAGGAAGCTCGGTCACGGCGTCACTCTAGCCAACGCGGTCCATCACGGCCTCGGATTAAAAGCGACCGCTGGACGCACGCGCGACAACCGGCTCGTTCCGGCGGTCCGTCTCAGGCGGCCACAGGCGGACGCGCCACGTCACGCACCAAGACCGCGCCGACTTGGGCCGCGAGCATCGCCGCCACTTGGCGGGCGGCCACCGAGGGCACCGCGCCGGGCATCGGGGTGAGCATGAAGCGCCCGACCGTCCGGCCGCCGGAGCGGGCCGGGAGTTCGAAGTCGGTGTCCGGGAAGCCGTACTGCTCGACGTTCCAGCACCGGCCGTCCCAGGACAGGGTGCCGTCGTCGGCGAGGCGCGGCGGATGGCCGAGGAACCGGCCCGGTTCGAAGCGGGCGTCCCGCAGGCCCAGCAGCATCATGAGTTGGGCCCGCACGTGCGCCACGACCTCCTGCGGATCGCGCTGGTCGGCGACGAGGCGGGCCGTGGAGCGCAGCTCGGCCAGGTAGGCGGTGTCGTAGACCACCGTGCGCCGGGCCCGGCGGGCGCGCGCCGCCAGTTCGCTCACCGCCGCGCCGACCGCCAGCAGCAGGACGATGGTCTGGATGTCGGTGCCGCGCGTGACGCTGAACCGCTCATACGGCGCGGTCCAGAAGAAGTCGAACCACACCGCGGCCGACGCCGCCGCCACGATCCCGGCCACCCGGTGCCCGTTGGCGGCGATCGCCACGACCACCACCACGAGCAGCAACGCCACGTCGGTGTTCGCCAGCGACGGCCGCCACGGCAGGAAGACCGCCGCCACGGCCGGCGGCACCAGCAGCGCGGCCGTCCCGGCCCAGCGGTCGCGGTGCACCCGGTCGAAGATCCTCATACATAACGAATACCCCGGTTCGGGGAGTTCGGCTGTTTGCATCGCGTGTGCGTTGCGCGAGGTCTGGAGCGGGGGTCGGGAGGTTAGGAGAGCGGTCGGAGGGTCCGGCGGTCGCGCAGGCGGGCAATCCAGCGGCTGGGCGGAGGGGTCCGGCGACCCGGCGAGCGATCTGGCTGCCCGGCGGTCGGGCAGTCAGGCGGCTGGTCGGGCAGTCAGCGGCTTCGGCCGGGTTCAGAGCCCGCAGATCTGGACGACCGCCTGGCCGTCGTTCAGCGCCTGCGACGTGTCCGGCTTCTGCCCGGCCGCGACCTGGTTCACGATGGCCTGCAGGTCGTCGGCGACCTTGTTCATCGCCGCCTGGCCGCCGGGCTTCTTGGTCGTGGCGGCCGCGCCACGGAGCTGCCCGATGTCGGTGGTGGCTTCCTGGAGGGCGTCCTGCGGGTTGGGGTTGTTCTGGGCCTTCTCAGCGTCCTGAATCGCCGTCATCGCCTGGACGCAGCCCTTGTCGGCGCTCCCGTTGCCCCCCGAAGTACCGCCCGAGGTGCCAGCCGGCGCACTGCCCGAAGTACTGCCCGAAGTACTGCCCACCGCGCCGCCCGTGCCGCCGGCAGACCCCTGCGACCCGCCGCCGCCGATGGAGCCCGAACTCGAGCAACCGGCGAGGAGCATCGCGGCGCACGCGGCACCGACCAGCACCGTGATGCGAGGACGAGTGGACATGAATCAACCCCCCTTGGTCAAAACCGGCTCGTTCCGCACGAGACCCGCGAATCAACAGCCGTATAGAACAGCAGGCCGCTGACTTTGATCAGGACCTTAGGGAAGCCGTCGCCGCATTGCAAACGTGGGCAAGGGGATCGCGGGTTCAGACCGGGCGTCTGCGCAGGCGGGCCAGCACCAGATACATCTCGCATCCCAGGCAGTATCCGAAGGCCGCGTTGAGGAAGGCGGCGGCCAGCGCCAGCGCGGTCGCGGCGATGCCCAGAGCCGACACCCCGGCGAGATAGCCGACGGCCCCGACCACCGCGAACACCAGGCCCACGCCCTGCGCGAACCGCGGCGGCGCCTCGTCCTCGAACGCGGTCGGCGGGCCGAGACGGGGCCGGACCAGGTGCGCGAACAGCAGGCCGTAGGGGGCGCGGCGCAGGCCCGCACCGGCGCCGATCGCGAAGACCAGCGCCTGGGCCGCCAGCAGCCAGCCGCTCCCGGTCGCCAGCACCACCACCAGCACGACGGTGGTCACCGTCGCGCCGAACCGCGGCCCGCGGACGTCGATGCCCCGGGCGGGCGGCGTGACCTGCGTTTCCGTCATACGGCAAAGGTAGGTCGGCGGTCCCGGCGGCAAAACTGTGTCTCGCCGAATGGACAAGGGCGGAATAACCCGCGAGACGGCGGCACTGTGTCCTGCATGGATATCACCGGCGTGCTGGCCGCGGTGGGCGTGCTGGCGGCGGCGTCCGCCTTCGGGGTGTGGCGCAAGCGGACCGACGGCGCGGTGCGCGAAGTGGGTGCCGCGGGCGGCGCGGGTACCGGTGCGGCCGGTAGCGACCGGTTGGACGCCGCGGACCTGGGCATCGAGCTCGACCCGCGCGCGACGCTGGTCCAGTTCTCCTCGAAGGTGTGCCAGTACTGCGGCCCGACCCGCCGGATCCTCGCCGAACTCGCCGACCGGCACGCGGTCGCCTTCGTGGACATCGACGCCGAGGACCGGCTGGACCTGGCGCGCCGCCTGTCGGTGCTACGGACCCCGACGGTGCTGGTGCTCGACGGCGCGGGCCGGATCACGCATCGGGTTTCCGGGCCGCCGCGGCGTGCCGAACTGGCCGCGGCCGTCGGCGATCTGGTCGGCGCCGAGGCCGGCTGACGGATTCCGGGCCGAGGCCGCTGCGTTCGGCGCTCGCGGCGGCAAAGCTGTGTGCGAGTCGGCCGAGCCGAGTTCAGCCGGCGCGAGCAGCACCGCCAGGCACTCGCAGCCGCTGCGCTCGGCGCTCGCGAAACACGCCTAGGCGGGAAACACTCCTGGCCTCAGCGCCGCAGCGCCCCAGCACCGCAGCACCGCAGCACCGCAGCATCGCAGCGCCCCAGTGCCGCAGCGCCTCAGCGCCCCAGCCCCTCAGTGATCGTGCGGCCCCGTCCGGTGCACCGGCCCGTGCGCGTCCTCGCAGTGCCCCTGCTCCCGCTCCGGCGCGCTGTGCGCGATCTGCAGCAGCTGGTGGTCGTCCTCCTCGCCGAGGTGGTCGACCTGGAGCGTGGCGTGGCTGATCCCGTGCTCGGCGAGCAGGCTGCGTTGCAGCACCCGCCGCACCTTGTGGCAGTCCCCGCCGGGCACCACCAGCACGTGGGCGCTCAGCGCCGCCTGGCCCGAGGTGATCTCCCAGATGTGCAGGTCGTGGACCTCTATCACCTGCTCGACCGCCGCCATCTCATCGCCCACCGCGTCCGGGTCGACGCCGGCCGGGGCGGCTTCCAGGAAGATCCGGCCGGCGGCGGTCACCAGGCCCAGGCCGGCCTTGAGCATCAGCGCCACGACCACCAGGGTGGCGATCGCGTCGGCCCGGGCGAAGCCGGTGAGCAGGACCACCAGGCCGGCGATGGCGGTGGCGATGAAGCCGTACAGGTCGGTCAGGATGTGCTGGAAGGCGCCCTCGACGTTCAGCGAGGTCCGGTTCGCCTTGGAGATCGACCAGGCCGCGACGATGTTCACGGCCACCCCGACCAGCGCCGTGGCCAGGACCAGCCCGCCGGTCACCTCCGGCGGGCTGACCAGCCGCCGCACCGCCTCGAACGCCAGCACCGCGGACAGCACCAGCAGCGTGACGCCGTTGGCCTGCGCGGACAGGATCTCGGCCCGCTTGAGGCCGAAGGTGTAGCCGCCGCGGGCCGGCCGGGCGGCCAGCCGCATCGCAAACAGCGCCAACAGGATCGACGCGGCGTCGGTGAGCATGTGGGCCGCGTCGGAGATCAAGGCCAGCGAGTGCGCCAGGAAGCCGATGGAGACCTCGACCGCCATGAAGCCGAGGATCAGCGCCAGGCCGATCAGCAGCCAGCGCCGGTCGGCGTCGACGGCCACGCCGTGGCTGTGGCCGGCGTGGCCGGGGGCGCCGGCCTGGTCGTGGCCGTGCTCGCTGTGCTCGCCATGGTCACCGCGGTCACCGTGGTCGTGCGGGTCGTGCGGGTCGTGCTCAGGCACTGCGCCTCCGCCTGGGCCGGAATCTACAAGCTGACACCCGAAGTGAACCGTACATTTGCGTGAGAACGCAAAGATGGCAACGACATCGGTTTCCATTGTCGCCGCAGGTGGGGAAGTCACCTGGTCCGGCTACCCGTTGAAGATGAACCCCGCCAGCGGCGCGTGCACCTTCCAGCCCAACGCCTCGTACAGCGCGCGCCCCTCCACGGTCGCGCCGAGCACGCTCGTCGATGCACCCGAGTCATACGCCGCGGCGGCCAGCGAGCCCATCACCACCGAGCCCAGACCCCGGCGGCGATGCGCGGGCTCGGTCGAGATCTTGTCCACCGTCCCATAGTCCCCGATGTGCCCGTACTGGCCGCGCGCCGCGAGGTCCCCGTCCGACGTCAGGATCCGGACATACGTCACGCCGTCCTGCGACTCCGACGTCAGCCGGTACCCGTCCGGCACGGCGACCTCCGCCGGCGCCACGTCGATCGCCATCAGCCAGCCCGGGTCGTCCTCGGTCCAGCCGGCCGGCAGCCACGGCGCCAGCTCGGCCGGCTCCACGTGGGTCTTGATCCACGTCAGCGGCTCCGCGATCGAGGCGGCCAGCTCCCGCACCTCCTGCTCCCGCGGATCCAGCAGGACGTGGCGGCGCAGCTGGTTCTCGGCCCCCACCTCGATCCGCAGCCCCCACCGCGTCGCGACCGGAGCGGCGGTCCGGCGTGACACGGTCCAGCCCTCGGCCCAGCGGTGTATCAGCTCGGCAGTCATGCGGCCCCTCCCGGCAATAGGCACTGTCACAAGCGCTGTAATAAGCGCTGTCGATGACTGAACCTTACCGAGAGCTGCCGACGGAGTCACTGGTTCGAGCGCGTCGCCGGTTCAACCGCCCCCGCGCCGGCTCACTCCGGGGCCACGACCGTGCTGATCACGCCGGTCTTGAGGTCGTAGGCGTAACCGCCGATCTTGAGCTTGTCGATGGTCCCGGCCAGCACCGGCGCCCGGCGCAGCAGCTCGATGTCGTGGCGCACGGTCGCCGCCGGGTCGAGCACCGCCATCGCCGAGGCGGTCTGCTCGTCGTACCCGCCGCGCTCGGCGAACGTCCGCCGCAGCTCCGGGTCGGCGAACAGCGCGGAGCCGCAGTCGGTGTGGTGGATGATCGCGACCTCGAACCAGTCCGCGTCCGGGGTCTTGTTCTCGTGCAGATGGCAGACCCAGGCCAGGTCGCCGACCACCGACTCGGTGACCCGGCCGCCGATGTTGCGGGCCACGATCGCCTCGCCGAGCTCCACCCCCGCGATCGCCGCCGGCTCGACCCGGGGATCGACACAGGTGATCAGGTAGACCTGCTTGAAGGGGATGAAGGGGATCTCGGGGATGCGGAGCTTCGCGTCGGTGCCGGCGAAGGTCTCGTTGCGCTGCAGGTAGGTGCTGAAACGGGAAGGCATGAGGTCGGGTTCCTCTCGATGGCCACACTCAGCGGAAAGAACGTTCGTTCTTCCCCGCTGCGAGACTCTACGCAGGCCGCCGGGACCCCGTCAACAGAACGTTCTTTCCACTAAGATCTGGACATGCCGAACTCCGCACCGAGCCCCCGGGACCGCCTGCTGGAGACCGCGCGCACGCTCTTCTACACCGAGGGCATCCACACGGTCCCGGTCGACCGCCTCGTCACCGAGGCCAACGTCACCCGGGCGACCTTCTACCGGCACTTCCCGGCCAAGGAGAACCTGGTCGAGGCCTACCTGCGGGCCACCGACGCCGACCTGCGCGCCGCGGTGGCCGTCGCCCTCGACAAGGGCAGCCCGCAGCAGGCCGCCACCGCACTGCTGGAACTGATCGGCCAGGTCACCTGCTCCGCCGGCTTCCGCGGCTGCCACTTCATCAACGCCTCCGCCGAGTACCCGGACCCCGAGGACCCGATCCGGATGGCCGTGGCCGAGCACCGCGCCTGGTTCCAGGACACGGTGACGCAGCTCGCCGGGCAGGCCGGACACCCGGATCCGGAGTACGCGGGACGCGTCCTGGTACTGCTGCACGACGGCGCGTTGTCAGCCGCCGAGCTCGACGATCCGCAGCAGGTGCGGGAGACGGTGATCCGGGCCGGGCGCGAGCTGCTGCGGCTGGACGACTGAGGGACTTCTATAGCTGCGTAAATGGCGATCGCCGCGGGGACGACGGTCCCCGCGGCGATCGCGATGGTGTGTGGTGCGTGGTGCGTGTGGTGTGCTTGCGCTGCGCGTCCTCAAGCAGACGCCTGACAAGAGCGCCGGGCTATCTCACTCGCCCTTGCTCGGACGCTGGTAGCGCCGGTTGAACCGCTCGACGCGACCGGCAGTGTCCACCACCCGGCTGTTGCCGGTGTAGAAGGGGTGGCTCGCCGAGGAGACCTCGACGTCGATGACCGGGTAGGTCTTGCCGTCCTCCCACTCGATGGTGTGCGAGCTGGTCGCGGTGGACCGGCCCAGGAACGTGTATCCCGCGGCCTGGTCGCGGAAGACGACGGGCCGGTAGTCGGGGTGGATTCCGGGCTTCATGGTGTCCCTCCTAGCGCTCTTCGCGGGAGTCGATGTGGCGACGAACGATCGGGCCGTACTGACTCAACGCCTGACGGCCGGGGATATTCCGCCGCTTCGCGCTACCGGGGGTCGTCAAACTCGAGGATCGTGGTCGAGGCGAACACCTGCCCCGGCACCAGCACGGTCGAGGGGTAGTCGGGCCGGTGGGGCGAGTCGGGGAAGTGCTGGGTCTCCAGCACGATGCCCGCGTACCGCTGGTACCGGCGCCCGCCGGAGCCGGTCAGCGTGCCGTCGAGTTCGGAGGACAGGTAGAGCTGCAACCCCGGCTCGGTCGTGGCGATGCGCATCGTGCGGCCGCTGCCCGGGTCGTGCAGTTCGACGACGGGGCGGGGCTCGGCGGTGCGGCCGCCGCGCAGGACGAAACAGTGGTCGTAGCCGCCGACCAGGGCGAGCTGCGGGTGCGGGTCGGCCAGGCGCGCGCCGACGGCCGCCGGCTTGCGGAAGTCGAAGGGCGTGCCGTCGACCGGGGCCGCGCCGTCGAGCGGGATCAGCGCGGCGTCGACCGGTAGATAGCCGTCGGCGGCGATGCCGAGTTCGTGGTCGAGGACCGTGCCCGCGCCCTCCCCGGCGAGGTTGAAGCGGGCGTGGTTGGACAGGTTCAGCACGGTCGGCGCGGTGGTCTGGGCGCGGTAGTCGAGCCTGAGCCGGCCGGCGGCCAGGGTGTAGCGGATGCTGACGGCGACCTCGCCGGGGAAGCCCTCCTCGCCGTCGGGGCTGACCCGGGTCAGGGTGAGCGAGGTGCCGCCGTCCACTTCGGTCACGCCGTCCGGCGCCGTCCACAGGCGCGCGCCGAAGCCCGGGTCGCCGCCGTGCAGGGTGTTGGGCCTCGGGCCGTCGTTGAGCGGCAGCCGGTGGTCGCGGCCGTCCAGGGTGAAGGCGCCGCCGGCGATGCGGTTGGCGTAGCGGCCGACGACGCAGCCGAAGTAGCCGTGCTCCTGGTAGGCGGCCAGGTTGTCGAAGCCGAGGACGACGTTGGCCATCCGGCCGTCTCGGTCGGCGGTGCTGAGTTCCTGCAGGGTCGCTCCGTAGGCGAGGATCGTGGCCTGGGTGCCGGAGGTGTCGTTCAGCCGCCAACTGTCAGATCGCAAGGTGGTGCTCCTCGGTACGGAATCAGAATCTTGTGACGATTGTCAGGAAATGAGCTATTCTAACGTTGGAACACTGACATCAGATCACATCAGATCCCGCACGACGGACGGAGCGCTGAGGCGACGATGGGTGGGGCGACCGGGGAAGCGCCGGGCGGGACGGCCGGCGGGATGTACGGCGCCGGGTCCGCGCCGCGGCTGAAGGACGTCGCCGAGGCCGCGGGCGTCTCGATGAAGACGGTGTCCAACGTGGTCAACGGCACGGTGCACGTGGCCGCCGAGACCCGGGCCAAGGTCCAGGCCGCGATCGACGCCCTGGGCTACCACCCCAACGTGGCGGCCCGCAAGCTGCGCACCGGCCGCAGCGGCGTGATCGCCCTGGCGTTCCCCGAACTGCCCTCCCCGTACTTCGCGGAGCTGGCGGTCGAGGTCATCGCGGCGGCCCGCCGCCACGGCTGCACGGTCCTGATGGACGACACCGCCGGCGACCCGCGCGCCGAACTGCGCATCGCCAGCGGCCTGGGCGACCCGATGATCGACGGCGTCATCCTCAGCCCCCTGGGTCTGGACCAGCACGAGCTGGCCGCGCGCGAACGCCAGATCCCGCTGGTCCTGCTCGGCGAGGCGGACCTCGGCCTGGTCTGCGACCACGTCCACATCGACAACGTGAGCGCGGCCCGCGAGGCGGTGGACCACCTGATAGCCGCCGGCCGCAGACGGATAGCCGCGATCGGCTGGCAGGACCCGAGCCCCCGCGCCACCGCCCAACAGCGCATGGCCGGCTACCGGCAGGCGCTGGCGGCGGCCGGGCTGCCGGCCGAACCGGCGCTGTGCCCGCCGGTCCGCGCCTACTTCCGCCCCGACGGCGCGGCCGCGATGCGCAGGCTCCTGAAGCTGCCGGAGCGGCCCGACGCAGTGTTCTGCTTCAACGACCTGATGGCCCTGGGCGCGCTGCGGGCGATCCACGAGGCCGGGCTGCGGGTCCCGCGGGACATCGCGCTGGTCGGGTTCGACGACGTGGAGGAGGCCGAGTACGCGATCCCGTCGCTGACGACCGTGGCGCCGGACAAGACCGGGATCGCGGAGGCGGCGGTGGACGCGCTGTTGCAGCGGATCGCGGACGGCTACGCCGAGCCCGGGCGGCTGATCCAGCCGGGGCACCGGTTGGTGGTGCGGGAGAGCAGCGGGGGCTGACCCCGGCTCGCGAGCCGGTCGCGGTCCGTCCGCTCGACCGGCTCCGCGCCGCTCCATCGCCGCCTCATCGCCACCGCGAGACGGTCGCGATCCGTCCGCTCGACCGACTCGGCGCCGCCTCATCGCCGCCGCGAGCGCTCGAGCAGCGCCTGCGCCAGCACCACCACGGCCAGGAACGCCCCGTTCACCGCGTCCGTCATCGCCGAGCCGTACTGCGACAGGTACCTGTCGATCAGGTGGTGGATCACCGCCAGCAGCAGCACCCCGCACACCGTCCCGCCGACCGTGCCGTAGCCGCCGGTCAGCAGCGTGCCGCCGATCACCACGGCCGCGATCGCCGTCAGCTCGTAGCCGACGCCGATCGTCGTCACCCCGGAGCCCAGCCGCGCGCCGCCCAAAGCGCCCGCCGCCCCGGCCAGGGTGCCGGACAGCAGGTAGACCAGGACCTTCGCCCGCGCGACCGGCAGGCCGAGCAGGACGGCAGAGTCCTGATTGCCGCCGATCGCGGTCAGGGTCGCGCCGTAGCCGGTGCGTTCCATCAGGACCCAGCCGATCGCGAACAGGGCCGCCACGATGCCGACCGGCACCCACGTCCCGGCGCCCAGGTGGCGGAACCAGGAGTGGGCCGGGACCAGGTACGTCGTCGAGCCCTGATTCGTCAGGGCCTGGAGCAGCCCTCGGGCGCCGAGCAGTCCGGCCAGCGTCACGATGAATGGTGCCATTCCCCCGTACGCGACCAGGATCCCCTGCACCGCGCCCCACGCCGCGCACACCACCAGCGGTAACAGGATCGCCAGCCACGGCCCGCTGGAGGAGCCTCGCGCGGCCAGTACTCCGCCGAGCGCGTACAGCGAGCCCACCGAAAGATCGATGCCGCCGGTGGTGATGACGAACGTCATCCCGAGCGCCAGCAGCCAGACGAAGGCGTTGTTGCCCAAGATGGTGCTGACGTCCGACCACGACGCGTCCGAAGGCGAGGCGATCGTGGCCGCCGCGCACACCGCCACCAGCACCACCAGCGGCCCGCGCCGCTCCGCGCGCCGGATCCACCGCTCGCGCGGCGTCTCCAGCAGCCCCTCGGGCGAGACCCGCGGCGCGGCCGGAACCTGTGACGTCCGAACGCTCATCGCGTCCCCCGTTCCCTGGACACGTAGACGGCCAGGCAGATCAGCACGGCCTCGACGATCTGCGTGGTGGAGGTCGGCACGTTGTGCTGGATCAGCACCGCCGAGATCAGCTGCATGAACATCGCGCCGGCCACCGTCCCGACTACCCGGACCCGGCCGCCGGACAGCGGCGTGCCGCCGACCACCACCGCGGTGATCGCGCTCAGTTCCATGTTCAACCCCTGATTCGCCGGGTCGGCCTCGGCGCCGTGCCCGACGATCAGCACGCCGGCCAGCGCGGCCAGGATCCCGGACAGGACGTACACGGTCACCAGCACGCGGCGCACCGGCAGCCCGGCCAGCAGACTGGCCCGCTTGTTGTCGCCGATCGCCACCAACTGGCGGCCGAAGGTGGTGCGGCGCACGGTGTAGGCGACGATCGCGGTGGCGGCCAGCGCGATCCAGGCCATCAGCGGGATCCCGGCCAGCGTGTGCTCGCCCAGATCGCCGATCGTGGCGTCGGCCACCGGCTTGGCGGAGGAGCCGTTGAGCAGTTCGGCCAGCCCGCGCACGCCGATCATCAGCGACAGCGTGGCCACGATCGGCTGCACCCCGGCGAAGGCCACCATCGACCCGCCGACCAGGCCGGACGCCGCACCGAGCAGCAGGGCCAGCACGATCGCCGGCGCCGGGCCGTAGCCGATGTAAAGCGGGACGATCGAGGCGGCCAGCGCGATGGTCGCGCCGACCGACAGGTCCACGCCCTCGGTGCCGATCACCAACGCCATGCCGAGCGCGACGAGCACCGTCGGCGCGGCCTCGAACATCTGCACCCGCCAGTTGGACACCGACATGAAGTCCGTGTTCAGCGCGGTCGCCACGGCTATCAGTACGGCCAGCGCCACGTAGACGCCGTAGCGCTGCGAGAGGTCGAGGATCCGCTCGCGGGTGCCGGCCCCGTCCACGGGTTCGATCACGGTCGCGGTCACGATGCGTTCCCCTCCCCCTCGTCCGCTCCCCCGGATTCGGGTCCGGCGGATTCGGATTCGGATTCGCCAAGTTCGGGCTCGCCGGTTTCGGGTTCGCCGAGTCCGGATCCGTCGCCGGCCAACGCCGCCAGCAGATTCGGCGCCGTGACCTCGTCCCCGTCCAGCCGGGCAGCGACGGAGCCGGTCCGCAACACCACGACCCGATCCGAGCCCTCGATCAGCTCATCGAGTTCGGAGGAGATCAGCAGCACGCCGACCCCCTCGGCCGCGAGCTGGTCGATGATCCCCTGCACCTCGGCCTTGGCACCGACGTCGATGCCGCGCGTCGGCTCGTCCAGCAGCAGCACGCGAGGGTTCAGACACATCCAGCGCGCCAGCAACACCTTCTGCTGGTTGCCGCCGGACAGGTCCTGGACCTTCTGCTCGGGGCCGGAAGCCTTGATCCGCAGGCGATTCATGAAGAACTCGACAATCCGGTCCTGCCGCGCGGTGGAGACGATCCCGGCGCGCGACAAGCGCGGCAGCGCCGCCAACACGATGTTCTCCCGCACCGACAGACCCGGGATGACGCCTTCAGCCTTGCGGTCCTCGGCCAGCATCGCGATCCCGGCCCGCACCGCGGCCTGGGGATTGCGGCGCCGGATCCGTTTGCCGTCCACGGAAACCGTGCCGGCCGCCGGATGCGCGCCGAGCACGGCTTGCGCGGTCTCGCTGCGTCCGGCACCGAGCAGTCCGCCGAGGCCGACGACCTCGCCGGGGGCGACGTCCAGGCTGACGTCCCGCAGCCGGTGCCGGTCTGTCAGGCCACTGACGCTCAGCGCCGCGCGGCCGGAATCCGTTGCGTTGGAATCCGAATCACCCGGGATGGCCTGCCGGGCCCACCGTCCTCGGCGCCCGGCCGGCAGCAGTTCCGCCAGAGCCGCGTCGTCCGGCGCCGGCCGGCGTTGCGACCGGTCCGGTGCGAACGCCGTCACCCGGCCGTCCTGCGCCGCGACCAGGTCCCGGCCCAGCATCAGCGAGATCAGTTCCATCCGCGGCAGGGCGGCCATCGCGCCGCTGTGCACGGTCCGGCCGTCGCGCAGGACGGTGACCCGGTCGCAGATCTCGTACAACTCATCGAGCCGGTGGCTCACGAAGACCACCGCGGAACCCTGATCTCGCAGGGTCCTGATGACGTCGAACAGGGTTTGGACCTCGCGCGGTTCCAGGCTGGAAGTCGGTTCGTCCATGATCACCACGCGGGCGTCGGTGCGGACCGCCCGGGCCAGCGCGACCATCTGCCGCGCGCCCAGGCCCAGGGTGTGCACCGGGGCGGTGACGTCCACGCGCACGCCGTAGCGTTCCAGGATCTCCGAGGCCAGCCGGTTCATCGTGCGCAGGTCGACCAGACCGTACCGGCGCGGCTCGCGGCCCAGGAACAGGTTCCGGGCCACCGACATCATCGGCACCAGGTTCACTTCCTGGTAGATCGTGGAGATCCCGGCGGTCTGCGCCTCCAGCGGGGTGCGGAAGGCACGTTCGGTCCCGTGCAAGGCGATCACGCCGTCGTCCGGCCGATAGACGCCGGTGAGCAGCTTGATCAGCGTGGACTTCCCGGCCCCGTTCTCCCCCATCAGCGCGTGCACCTCGCCGGGGCGCACCAGCAGGTCCGCCGCGCGCAGGGCGTGCACACCGCCGAAACTCTTGACCACCCGGCGCGCCTCCAACGCGGCGGGAGCGCCCGCGGGCGCTCCCACTGCTGACGGCGCGGAGGGGTCCGGTTCATCCGGACTCGTCGGCACTGTTCCTCCTTACTGCGCCGCCATTCTCAGTAGACCTGGCCGTTGGCCAGAGCCTGCTTGGCGTTGTCCTGGGTGAAGTGGCTGTCCTTGATGATCACCTTGCTGGACACCCCGGAGCCGCCGTAGAAGGCCTGCAGGGACTGGAAGGCCAGCGGGCCGAAGCGCGGGTTGGTCTCGACGTCGGCGTAGATCGAGCCGCTGGCGACGTCCTGCACGCACTGCTGGGTGCCGTCGATCGAGACGATCTTGATGTCCTTGCCCGGGGTCTTGCCGGCGGCGGTGATCGCCTGGATCGCGCCGAGGGCCATCTCGTCGTTCTCGGCGTAGACCGCGTTGATGCCGGGGTTGGCCTGGAGCATCTGGGCCATCACCGACTGGCCGTCGGTCTGGTCGAACTTGCCGGTCTGCGAGCTGACCACCGCCATGTTCGGGTACTTGGCCTTGAGCTCGTCCTGGAACCCGTTGGTGCGGTCGGTGGTGACGTCGTTGCCCGGGGTGCCGGACAGGATCGCGACCTTGGCCTGGCTGTTGGTGGCCGTCGCCAGGTCGTCGGCGGCGATCTGGGCCTGGCCGTAGAAGTTCGACCCGATGAAGGCGATGAAGTCGCCGCACGCGGTGCCGGTGGCGGTGCGGTCGATGGTCAGCACCGGGATCTTCTTGGCCTTGGCCTCGGCCAGCGCCGGACCCAGGCCGTCGGAGTTCTCCGGGGCCACGATCAGGATCTTGGCACCCTGCGCGATCATGTCCTCGATCTGCGAGTTCTGGGCGTTCACGTCGGCGTTGGCGTTGCGCTGGATCAGCTTGATCCCCAACGACTTGGCCTGGTTGGTGATCGAGTCGGTCTCGGTGGAGCGGAACGGGTTGCTGGTGGACTCCGACTGCGAGAAGCCGATGACCGTCGAGGGGTCGGTGAGGTTCAGCTTGGGCACCCCGCCGCCGTAGGTCTGATACGTGCAGCCCGGGCCGGAGGCCGAGGTGGCGACCACCTGCTGGGCCGCGGTGCCGGTCGAGGTCGGGCCGGCCGCGGCGGCCTTGGACGCCGACTTGGCGCAGCCGGCGGTGCCGGCCAGGCAGGCCGCGACGAGGGCCGCGGCCATCGCCGGGCGGGTCAGAGTGCTTACACGCGGGCGCATGAGAGTCTTCACATCCTCGTCACGGGGGGGGAATCGTCGATGGTGCCTGTGCGCTATCGGTCGAGCCGTATTCCGTCGAGCCGTATTCCAACGATGTAACGCTAGTCATGCATGTCCGGCGGAGGTGTGTCAACCCTCTGGTTGCCAGGCGCAAGATCCTTCTCAGCTCTCGATGATGGCCTGGAGCTGCGCCTTTCCCATGTCGTCGGCCATCGGCTGCTCAAGGCAGGGTCTTGACGACTCAGCCCGCCGGTGCCTGAATGAGGCATTACATCGTTGAATCAGGGCTGCTCTACCCACCGGAGCCGAATCATGCCCCTGTCCCGTCGTGCGCTGCTGCGCACCGGCGCCCTCACGGCCGCCGCCCTCGGAACAACTCTCGACCTGACCACGGCGGCCTCGGCCGCCACCGCCGTCACCAGCAAGAAGGCCCGAATAGCCCCGGCCGGCGGCGGCCTCTACACCCCGAACGCCGCGCCGCTGGCGCCGACCGCGCTGCTCAAGCTGCCGCCGGGCAGCGTGCGCGCCTCCGGCTGGCTGGCCGGCGAACTCCAGCTCCAGCTGACCGGCCTGTGCGGGAACTACCAGGACACCTCGCACTTCCTGGACAAGTCCACGACCGGGTGGCTGAACCCGTCCCAGGGCGGCTGGGAGGAGGTGCCGTACTGGCTGCGCGGCTACGGCGACCTCGGCTACCTCACCGGCGACGCCACCGTCCTGGCCGACACCGCGACCTGGATCGACGGCATCTTGGCCACCCAGGTCTCCGACGGCTTCTTCGGCCCGACGTACCTGCGCACCAACCTCCCCGACGGCGGAGCGGACTTCTGGCCGTTCGTGCCGCTGCTCCAGGCCCTGCGCAGCCGCCAGGAATACACCGGCGACCAGCAGATCCTGACCGCCCTGACCGCGTTCTTCCAGTACATGAACGCGCAGCCCGGTTCGGTCTTCGGTATCTCCTGGCTCTCCTACCGGGTCGCGGACTGCCTGGACGTCATCTTCTGGCTCTACAACAAGACCGGCGAGGCGTTCCTGCTCACCCTGGCCGACACCATCCACAGCAACAGTGCGAACTGGCTGAACAACCTGCCCACGCCGCACAACGTGAACCTGGCCCAGGGCTACCGCGAACCGGCCGTCTACGCCCAGCGGTCCGGCCAGAACGGCATGACCCAGAACGCGTATCAGAACTATGCCTCGATCATGGGCGCCTGGGGCCAGTTCCCCGGCGGCGGCTTCGCCGGCGACGAGAACGCCCGGATCGGCTACAAGGACCCCCGGCAGGGCTTCGAGACCTGCGGCATCGTGGAGTTCATGGCCAGCCACGAGCTGATGGGCCGGCTCACCGGCGACCCGGTGTGGGCCGACCGCTGCGAGCAGTTGGCGTTCAACATGCTGCCGGCGGCCCTGGACCCGCAGGGCAAGGGCACGCACTACATCACCTCGATGAACAGCGTCGACCTGTCGAACAACACCCCGAGCCACGGCCAGTTCAGCAACGCCAAGCCGATGCAGGCCTTCATGCCCGGTGTGGACCAGTACCGCTGCTGCCCGCACAACTACGGCCAGGGCTGGCCCTACTTCACCGAGGAACTGTGGGCCGCCACCCCGGACAACGGCCTGTGCGCGGTGATGTACGCACCCTGCTCGGTCACCGCAAACGTATCCGGCGGCGGCTCGGTCACCGTCACCGAGGACACCGGGTATCCGTTCACCGACACCGTCACCCTGACCCTGACCATGTCCGCCCCGGCGACGTTCCCGCTGTATCTGCGGGTCCCGGGCTGGTGCTCGAACCCGGCGATCGCGGTCAACGGCCACGGCGTCAGCGCGCCGGCCGGCCCGGCCTTCACCTCGGTCTCCCGCACCTGGAACAACGGGGACAAGGTGACGATCCAGCTGCCGTCCACTCCGGTGGTCAGCATGTGGGCCTCGCAGGGCGGCGCATTGTCGGTGTCGAACGGCGCCCTGGACTACTCGCTGCAGATCGGCGAGAACTACGTCCAGTTCGCCGGGGACAGCGAGTTCCCCGAGTACGAGGTGCACGCCACGACGCCCTGGAACTACGGCCTCGACCTGCCCTCCTCGAACCCGGCGAGCGCACTGACCTTCAACGGGGCCAACGGCACGGTCCCGACGAACGCCTTCACCCAGCAGAGCGTGCCGGTGAGCATCACCGCCCCGGCCGCCCAACTCACCGGCTGGACCGCCGACGACCAGAACATCGTCACCGAACTGAACTCCGGCCCCTTCCAGGCCTCCGGCACCACGAACGTCACGCTCATCCCGATGGGCGCGGCGCGTCTGCGGATCACCGCGTTTCCGGCCGTGGCATCATCCGGCAGCACCTGGTCCCCGCGCAGCGGCTACGTCCGGCTGCTGAACGCCAACAGCAACAAGGTCATGGGCGTGTCGAACATGTCCTGGGACGACAGCGCGCAAGTGGTCCAGTACGACGACAACGGCACCGCCGACCACCTCTGGCAGCTGATCGACAACGGCGACGGGAACGTCCGGATCCGCAACGCGAACAGCGGTCTGCTCCTGGGCGTGGACCAGATGTCCACGGCCGACTCGGCCAACGTCGTCCAGTTCGAGGACAACGGCACCCTGGACCACGTCTGGGCCCTGATCGACAACGGCGACGGCCGGATGCGCATCCGCAACGCCAACAGCGGCATGGTGATCGGCGTGGCCAACATGTCCACCGCCGACTCAGTGAACTGCGTCCAGTTCGACGACAACGGCACCGCCGACCACCTCTGGACCCTGATCCCGGACGGCCCGGTACGGATCCTGAACAAGAACAGCGGCATGGTGATCGGCGTGGCGAACATGTCCACGGCCGACTCAGTGAACTGCGTCCAGTTCGACGACAACGGCACCGCCGACCACCTCTGGACCTTCCTCAGCGACCCCAGCGGCTGGTGGAAGATCCAGAACCTCAACTCAGGCAAGGTGATGGGCGTATCCAACATGTCCACCACCGACTCGGCCCAGGTGGTGCAGTTCGACGACAACGGCACTGCCGACCACCTGTGGCGGCTGCGACCCGGCGGCGGCCCCTGGTTCCGGATCCAGAACCAGAACAGCGGGCTGATTCTCGGCGTGGACGGCATGTCCACGGCCGACTCGGCCAATGTGGTGCAGTTCGAGGACAATGGGACTGCGGATCATTTGTGGCGGTTTTTGTAGGGGTGGGGGTGGGGATTCGGGTCGGGATTCGGGTCGGGATTCGGTTCGGGATTCGGGTCCTCTTTTGGGGGTCGGCTTTTCGGGTCTTCTTTTGGCTGAGTTTGCGGGCCGAGTTTGCGGGCCGAGTTGCGGTTGGGTTGTGGGCTTGAAAGGCGATTTTTACGGCCTTCGGTCATAGTTGTGCCGGTTCGGGGTTCGAATCGGCAGGTATGCGACTTGGCTGCCGGTTTCCGCGTTCACAACCCCGCCGCACCTCAGGCCTCTTCAACTCCAGCAAGTCAGAGCAAGGGCAAGATCACAGGCAAGATCCAAGACACAAGCAAGATCAAGATCAAAGGCTGTGGTGAAGGGCCGGGCCTCCGGCGGGCCTCGGCAACCTCAGGGAAACTAGCGCGGTTCCCTCGGGTGGCCGGGTCGGTCTCAGCGGCTGTGGTTTGTGGGGTGGTGCGGTTCGTTCCCCTCGGTCGCGTCGTCAGCCCGGGGGGTACAGCACCGGTGTCCGGGGGTAAAGTCCGCGCGCTGCGGTTGGGTGTGTGAGCTGCGGTTTTGTGCAGCGCGAACTTGACCCCCGGCCACCGGCACTGTAGGCGAAGCCCTGCCGACGCGACCGAGGGGAACGAACCGAAAACCAGCCG
>NZ_JAAFYZ010000147.1 GCF_018274385.1 Catenulispora pinistramenti
CCACGCAGCCCCCACGTAGAGCCGAGATCCCCGCGAAGGCCGCCAGCGCCCGCCCGCTCACGCCAAATCATCACCAAGGCAAACGTTGCCTGATACGGCACTGGCACTAGTCTGCGGGACGGCCGCCCGAACCGCCCCGCAGACCGACTTCCGTGGCTCGTGCCCGCCTACTCCGCCACTCTGCCACTCCGCCTACTCCGCCACTCCGCCTACTCCGGAAACCCGAGCTGCACGTCATACCGGCTGTCCCGCCGCCCGTCCACCTGCACCGCGCTGGCCACCGGCGGGTACCCGCTGGCGATCAGCGTGTACTCGCCGGCGTCCAAGTCGGCGAACGCGAACGAGCCCTCCGGGTCGCTGTCGGCGGTGGCCACCACGTTCCCGGCGCCGTCCATCAGCATCACGCGGGCGTCGGCCAGCGGGGAGTCCGTGGACCAGGCCCGGACGGTGCCGATCAGGCGCACTGCCGGGTGTAGTTCCACCTCGGCGCGGGTGGTGCCGTGGCTGTCGATGGCGATGGCCTGCGCGCCGGGCCGGTGTCCGACGGCGTTCACCGCCAGGGTGAGCGCGCCGACCGGCAGGTCGCGGAAGGTGTGCGTGCCGTCCTCGCCGGTGCGCCGGCTGGTGAGGAGGTTGCCGCCGGTGTCGGTGAGCATCAGGGTGGCCCCGCCGAGGCGGCTGCCGTCGGTGGAGCGGACCGTGACCGACAGCCGGCCGCGCTCGGCCAGCAGGATGTCGTGGCTGACGCCGCGGTCCCGGACGGTGATGGTCGATGCCTCCGGCTCGCGGCCGTCGGTGGCGACGATCAGCACGTAGGTGCCGGTGCGCGGGACGCCGAGCTGGTAGCCGCCGTCGGCGCCGCTGCGGGCCCGGCCCACCTGCCGCCCCTGTGGGGACACCGCGGTGATCACGGCCATCGCCATCGGCGCGCCGTCGCGGTCCCGGACCCGGCCGCGGATCAGGATGCCGTCGCCGTTGAACGGCGGGGGAGTGTGGGTCTGGTGGCCGATGGGAGCGCGGTCGAATGCGCCGTTGGCCCGGTCCGGTCTCGGTTCCGGCTCGGCGGCGGGGATGGCATCGTGCAAGGGGAGCACGAACTCCTTCGGTTCGGCGTCGGCGACCGCGTCGGCGGCCGCTTCCTGGAAGACGGATTCGGTGCCGACCGGGGCGGCGGTCGCCGCGGCGAACGGTTGGCCGACCCGGAAGCTGATGAGGGCGAACGAGACCACCGCGGCGGCCAGCAGCAGGCAGGCCGCCCACCAGAACGCGGTGATGTAGCCGTGCACCATCGCCTGGGTCTGCGCGGTGGCGGCCTGCTGTGCCGAGGCGCCCGCGACGGCGTGCTCGGCGGCGTAGGTGTGGGTGGCGCTCAGTGCCATGGTGCTGAGCAGTGCGGTGCCTACCGCGCCGCCGACCTGCTGCGAGGTGTTGACCATCGCCGAGGCGACGCCGGCGTCGCGCGGGCTGACGCCGCCGGTGGCCACGTTCATCGCGGGCATGAACGCGCAGCCCATGCCCAGCCCCAGCGCGATCGTGCCGGGCAGCACCCAGTTCCGGTAGTCGCTGTCCGGGGTGATCCGGGTCAGGGCCAGCATGCCGGCCGAGCCGAGCAGGAAACCGGGCGGCATCAGGTAGCGCGGCCGCACCCGGGTCATCAGCCGGGCGCTGATCTGGGTCGCGCCGATCAGCATGCCGGCGACCATCGGCAGGAACGCCGCACCGCTGCGCACCGGCGACATCCCGCGCACGATCTGCAAGTAGTAGGTCAGGAACAGGAACGCGCCGAACATGCCGATGATCGCCAGCGCCAGCGACAGGTACGCACCGCCCCGGTCCCGGTTCCAGACCACGCGCAGCGGAAGCAGCGGGGCCTTGGAGATCGCCTCGACGATGACGAACAGCACCAGCGCGACCCCGGCGGCGGCCAGCAGGCCGATGGTCACCCGGGAGCTCCAGCCGTCGGACTCGGCCCGGGACAGGCCGTAGACCAGGCTGGCCAGCCCGCCGGTGACCAGGAAGATGCCGAGGAAGTCCAGCCGGCCGTGGTCGCGGTGCCGGTCCGGTTCGCGCACCGTGATCACCGAGCCGGTGAACGCGATGACGGCGATGAAGACGTTCACGAACATCGTCCAGCGCCAGCTGAGGTACTGGGTCAGCAGCCCGCCGAGCATCAGCCCGACCGCGGCCCCGCTGCCGGAGATGGAACCCCAGATGCCGAAGGCTTTGGCGCGCTCGGCGGGCTTGGTGAACATCACGGTCACCAGCGACAGCGCGGACGGCGCGAGCATCGCGCCGAAACAGCCCTGGAGCGCGCGGGCGCCGAGCAGCATCCCGAGGTTGGCCGAGGCCCCGCCGAGCGCCGAGGCCAGCGCGAAACCGACCACGCCGACCTGGAACGTCCGCCGGCGCCCGAGCCGGTCGGCCAGCCGGCCCCCGAACAACAGCAGCGCGCCGAACGGCAGCGCGTACGCGGTGACCACCCACTGCCGGTCCGCGTCGGAGAAGCCCAGATCGTGCTGGGCCGAGGGCAGCGCGATGTTCACCACGGTGCCGTCGAGCACCACCATCAGCTGGGCGAGGCCGACGAAGGCCAGCGCCTTCCAGCGCCGCGGGTCCACTGCCGGCGCGGCGGGATTGGTTAAGGACATGGGGGATTACACCTAACAGGCAACATGTACCGGAAATGTCTGGGATAGCCAGAAGAAGGAGGGAAGCGAGCCAGGCTCAGCGGCTTATTCGCGCATTGCGGTGCAGCCGGTGCGGGGCGCGAATCTGAAACGCGTACATCCGCACCACCTTCCCCAATACGAAACGGCTCCGTACCACAATAGAGGCCGACGCCCGTATTTACGAACTCTGAGATGAACGCCTTGTTTGCGACCGGATGCGGTGGGCTGCGCACGAGTGCCCGACACCCCGAGACGACGGATCCCCGTCACCTCGCCGTTGGATTTACGTGGATTCTGCGCCTTGAATCTTGGCTAAGCTCGCGTAGAATCCACAAAATACCAAGCGGTGCCTCGGGGTGCCGGCCAGGGGAGGGCATGGTGTCGACGCAGTCGACTCGAAGGAGTCCACGGGGATCAGGACGGGGCAGGGCCGCAGCGGCGCTCGTTCTCGCCGTGGCGAGCTGTGCCGCCGTGGCGGCGCCCGCGCACTCGGCGCCGCCGCCGGCCAAGGCCGGGAACAGCGGCGGCGCGTCAGCGTCCTGGCTTCCCAAGACACCGGACCAGTGGCCGTTGGTGGTCGATGAGACGGTCTCGCCGAAGGTGACGCTGACCCGCGGGGTGCAGCAGTACTCTGATCAGCTCCAGACCGTCGGCGGCGCGCAGCGCGCACAGGTGATGGACGTCAACCTGGCCGACCCCAACGTGCGGTTGGGTGTTGTGGAGTCCCATGACCATCTCACCGACCCGGTCGACGAGGTCCCGTCCTCGATGGCGCACCGGACCGGCGCGGTGGCCGGGGTCAACGGCGACTTCTTCGAGATCTACGGCAGCGGGCGGCCGCTGGGCATGGTCGTCATCGACGGCCGACTGGTGAAGAGCCCTGATCCGAGCTGGAACGCCGACCTGTGGGTCCGGCACGACGGCACCATCGGCATCGGCACCGAGACCTACACCGGCACCCTGACCGACGGCGCCGCGAGCACCGCGATCACCTCGGTCAACGCCGTGAACTCGTTGTCCGGCAACGCCGTCGTGCGCGTCACCCCCGACCTGGGCACCCCCTCGCCGATCCCGGCCTCGACCGTCGTCGCCGGCCACCTGGACGGGACCACGCTGGTCGTGGACTCCGTCACCGCCGGCGTGACCTCGCTGCCGCAGCTGGCCAAGGGCACCGAGGACCTGGTCGGGTCCGGGACCCAGGCGCAGTGGTTGTCGCAGAGTATTCACACCGGCGACCGGGTCGCGGTCAGTGAGAAGATCGGCCCCGACCCCGACGTCGTCCAGGGCCTGTCCGGCGGCGCGATCCTGGTGCAGAACGGCCAGCGCGCCGTGCCGCTCCAGGGGCCCGGGGAGAACAACGTCGACAACCCGGTGACCGCGGTCGGCACCACCAAGGACGGCAAGCACGCCGTCTTCGCCGCGTTCGACGGCCACCAGAGCGAGGACGTCGCGCAGGGCCTGACCCGCCCGCAGATCGCCGGCTGGATGATGCGGCACGGCGCCTACAACGCGATCCTGTTCGACAGCGGCGGCTCCACGCAGATGGTCGGCCGGCTGCCCGGACAGACTCAGGCCTCTGTCCTGAACGTCCCCTCCGACGGCCACGAGCGCCCGGTCGCCAACGGGCTGTTCATCTACAGCACCGAGAAGGCCCCCGCCCCGGCGGTGCGGGCCGTCGTCAACGACAACAAGCCGCTGACCGTGTTGGCCGGGACCAAGGTTCCGCTGTCCGCCTACGGCCTGGACGCCGCCGACAACCCGGCGCGCGACGGGACGGCACTGAAGATCTCGCCACCGAAGATGGCCTCGGTCGACGGCAGCACCCTGACGTTCTCCCGCCCCGGCCACGCGATCCTGCACGCCACCTCCGGGCACGCGCACTCGACTATCCCCGTGACGGTGGTCCCCAGCCTCGGCGCCTTGAAGGTGTCCCCGAGTCAGGTCGACCTCGATAGCGGCGCGACCCAGCTCATCACCGCCTCGGCCACCGCGCCGGACGGCAGCGCAGTCGATCTGCCCGCCTCGGCTGTGAAGTGGAGCGTCGACCAGCCGTCGCTGGGTTCGGTCGCCGCCGACGGGACGTTCACCGCCGCGGCGAACGGCTCCGGCATGGTCACCGTGACCGCGAGCGCCGGCGGCCGGACCGCCACGGTCAGCATCGCGGTGGGCCGCTCGACGACCGACGTCGATCCGCTCACCGACGCCTCGAAGTGGTCGATCACCGACGCGTACATGAACGTCTACCCGCGCAAGGTGCCCAGCCCCGGCTCGCACAGCACGTCCGACGGCTCGATGAGCTTCGACCCGGCGACCAAGGCGCAGCCCGGTGACGCAGGGTCCTTCGACATCCACTACGACTACCCGGACGTCAGCAAGACCTTCGACCTGAGCGTCTACCTGAACGACCCGGACAGCGAGCAGATCCCGCTGCTGAACGGCACCCAGGCGCCGATCGGGATCGGGGTGTGGGTCAAGGGCAACCCCGATCTGGCCTCGCGCCCCGGGGCCGGGCTGGCGCCGGGCATCGTGACGCTGAACGTCGGCATCTGGCAGTCCACGGAGCAGCCGACCAGCTTCTACCCGACCGGCATCACCTTCGACGGCTGGCAGTACGTGGTGGCGCAGCTGCCGCCGGGTTTGCAGTACCCGCTGCGGATCAACTACCTGGGCCTGGTCGTCATCAAGCCCGGCCCGAACCTGAGCGGCGAGGTCCACCTGGCCGATCTGCAGGCGGTGTACTCGCCGCGGCCGCCGGTCCCGCCGACCTACACGGCGATCCCGAAGAACCCGTCGTGGCTGTCGTTCACCGACGTCGACTCGTTCAAGCCCGGCGGCTCGACGATCGCGGCGTTCGACGACGCGCACACCACCGCGGCCAGCCCGACCAACACCGGAACCGTGGCGATGAAGGCGATGCCGGGGCTGCTGGCGAACCTCCCGACGGCCGCGAAGCCGTCGATGGCGCAGGCGCTCGGCGACATGGCCGACGACGGCCAGCTGCCGGATCTGACGAATCTCAAGACCCTGTTCGACGGCCTCGGGGTGCCCTACCGCGACGCGGTCGGCAACCACGAGATCACGCAGGGCGCGACGCCGGAGAACGGCAACTTCGCCAGCGTCTTCGGCGCCACGCACTACGCCTACGACCAGGGCGCGGCGCGGGTCATCGTCACCGACAGCGGCCACATCGGGATCACCGCCTCCGATCCGTATCAGAACGTCGACACAGACGAGTCGCAGTACCTGTGGCTGGCGCAGCAGCTGACGCAGAACACGCAGAAGGTAGCGATCGTCACCACCCACGTCCCGGCCTACGACCCGCATCCCCGGGACGACAGCCAGTTCTCCGACCGGTTCGAGGCCGAGATGTACGAGCGGCTGGTGCAGAAGTACCAGCAGACCCATCCAGGCGTCCACGTGCTGATGCTCTTCGGCCATGCCCGCGGCTGGGCCGAGGACGTCCGGCTGCCGGACGGGACCGAGTCCCCGAACGGCATCCCGAACTTCGTGGTCGCCGACCTCGGCGCGACGCCGTACGCGCCGGTGGACCAGGGCGGCTTCTACAACTACGGGCTCTTCAACGTCCTGCCGGACGGCCGGGTGCAGTTCGCGGTGCAGCCGCTCCTGACCTCGGTCGCGGTCACGGCCCCGACGCCGGCTTTGGCGCGCGGTGCGAAGGAGCAGCTGGCCGCCGTGGGTACGTCGCTGACCGGGACCGACGCGCAGGCGTTGCAGGTGCCGATCGCCGACCCGGTGTCGCGGCACTGGGCCTCCTCCGACCCGCGGGTCGCCTCGGTGGACCCGGGCACCGGCGTGGTGACGGCGCACTGCCCGGGCAGCGTGACGGTGTCCGTGACGGCGGGCGGCGTGACCGGATCCGCTTCCATCACCGTGAAGTAAACGATCACTGTGCAGTAGACGACTAGGCGAGGTAGAAGATGACGAAGGTTCCCAGCCGGCGGGGCTTCCTGGCGGCGTCGGCGGGTGTCACGGCGGCGTTGGCCGGTGGCGGGCTGCTGACCGGCGGTTCGCCGGCTGCGGCGGCCGTTCCGGCTGGGGACCTGAGTCGTCTGCCCGGCTCCTGCTCTAGCGACCCCGACCCCGCGCATCCCAAGCGGCAGCTGCGGGGCGTGTGGATCGCCAGCGTGTCCAACATCGACTGGCCGTCGGCGCCGGGGCTGAGCGCGGCACAGCAGCAGGCCGAGTTGGTCGCGTTGCTGGATGCGGCGGTCCGGATGCGGATGAACGCGGTGTATCTACAGATCCGGCCCGCTGCGGATGCGCTCTATGACTCGCGCTACGAGCCGTGGTCGCAGTACCTGACCGGGACGCAGGGACAGGATCCCGGGTACGACCCGCTGGCCTTCGCCGTGGCCGAGGCCCACAAGCGGAACCTGGAGCTGCACGCGTGGATGAACCCCTATCGCGTGTCCACACAACCGGATCCGAACCAGTTGGTACCCACGCACCCGGCGCGGGTGCACCCGGACTGGTGCGTGGAGTACGGCGGCGAGCTCTACTACAACCCCGGGGTCCCGGCGGTGCTGGACTTCGACGTACAGGTGATCACCGACGTCGCGAGCCGCTACGACATCGACGGCATCCACTTCGACGACTACTTCTATCCCTACCCGGTCGGCACGACGGACTTCCCGGACGACGCGACATTCGCCGCCTACGGTGCCGGCTTCCCCGACAAGGCGACCTGGCGCCGGGCCAACGTCGACAAGCTTGTCAGCACCCTGCAGCGCGAGCTGCGTGCGGTGAAGCCGTGGATGAAGTGGGGGATCAGCCCCTTCGGCATCTGGCGCAACCAGGCCACCGATCCGCTCGGCTCGGCGACCAACGGCCTGCAGTCCTACGACGCGCTGTCCGCCGACACCCGCGGCTGGGTGCAGAAGGGCTGGCTGGACTACGTCGCCCCGCAGCTGTATTGGAACATCGGCTTCCCGCCGGCCGCCTACGACGTCCTGGTCGACTGGTGGTCCAAGGCCGTGGACGGCACCGGCACCCAGCTCCTGATCGGCCAGACCATCTCCAAGATCGGCATCTCCAACCCGCCGGCCTGGCTGGACCCGAACGAGATGCCGAACCACCTGATCCTCGACCGTAAGTACCCTGAGGTGGCCGGTGACATCTACTTCAACATCACGAAACTCCTGACCGACCCCCTCGGCTTCCAGACCCGCCTCATCACCGATCTCTACGAATACCCGGCCCTCGTCCCCGAAATGCCGCGCCATCCCGGCCCCGCGCCGGATCGCACGGCCCTGACCGAGGCCCGACCGAGCGCCGCCGGGACCCGACTCCAGTGGCTGAACCTCCGCCGCCCGCACGGCGTCGAGGCCGCGTACTATGCCGTCTACCGCTTCGACGGCCACCCGCCGCACAGCGCGTGCGACTTCGCGGACGCGAGGAACCTGCTGGGCACGGTCCGCGCCGTATCAGGGCTGTTCAACGGCTGGACCGACGCGAGCGCGGTGGCGAGGAATCAGTACACGTATCACGTGACGGCCGTGGACCGCCTGCATCATGAGAGCGAGGCGAGCAATCCGCAGGTGGTGGGGTAGCGCGGCGCGGAGTTGGTATGTCGATTCGGCATCGCCGATTCGGCATCGCCGATTCGGCATCGCCGATTCGGCATCCCCGGTTCGGTGTCTCAGGTCGCCTGCGGGACGAAGATCGCGCCGCGGTAGTAGCGCAGTTCGGCGATCGAGTCGCGGATGTCACCAAGCGCGCGGTGGTTGCCGGTCCGTCGCGGGGTCCTCGCGTAGGCCTTCGGGTACCAGCGGCGGGCCAGCTCGCCGATCGAGGTGACGTCCACGATGCGGTAGTGCAGGTACTGTTCGAGCTCTGGCATGTCCCGGGCCAGGAAGCGCCGGTCGAAGCCGACCGAGTTCCCGGCCAGCTGCGCGGTTCTGGCCTCCGGCACGTGTTCGCGCACGTAGGCCAGGATCCGCTCCTGCGCCTCGGCCAGCGGGATCCCGTTCGGCAACGCCTCCAGCAGGCCCGAGGTGGTGTGCATCTTCCGCACCACCTCGTCCATCCCGGCCAGCAGGCCCGGCAGCTTCTCGGCCGGCGGCGCGATCACCACCTGGACCCCGTCGCCGAGGACGTTCAGCTCGCCGTCCGTGACCAGCACGGCCACCTCGATCAGGGCCTCCTTGTCCAGGTCGAGCCCGGTCATCTCGCAGTCGATCCACACCAGCCTGTCGCTCATGGCCGCACCCTATTGCAGCGCGGCTTCAGTCCCCCAGGACTTTTGGTGCGACAATGGGCACGTGATCGAGGTCTCGCCCGAGCAGTTCGAGGAACTGGTCGGCCAAGGGCTGGACTCCATCCCGGAGGCGCTGGGACGGCAGATCCGGAACGTCGCGGTGGTCGTCGAGGCCGAGGCTCCGTATCCGGGGCTGCTGGGTCTGTATCAGGGCATTCCGTTGACCGGGCGCGGGGAGTGGTACTCGGGGGTGCTGCCGGACCGGATCACCATCTACCGCAACGAGATCCTGAAGATCTGCCACAGCTACGAGGACGTCGTGCGCGAGGTGCGGGCCACCGTCATCCACGAGGTGGGGCATCACTTCGGCATCGATGACGAGCGGCTGCGCGAACTGGGTTGGTGAGGCGGTCGGCCTGTCGGCTAGCCGCGTGCCGCGTACGTCCAGAAAGCCTTCTGCACCGGGGTCGCCGCCGGATCCGGCATGGCGGTCGTGGACAGCAGGATCGCGACGGTGTCGGTGGCCGGGATGACGTGCGCGGTCATACCGGTGCCGCCGGTCCAGCCGTAGCGGCCGACGACGTTCCACGGCTCGGTCTCGGCGACGTCCACCGCGCCGCCGGAGCCCCAGCCCTGGCCGTCCAGGAACCGGGTCGCGGCCGCGCGCTGCTCGGCGGTGAGGTGGTCGGTGAGGATCATCTGGAGCGACCGCGGTGACAGCCGGTCGGACCGGCCGGGCAGCAGCGTGCGGGCGAAGGCGTGGTAGTCCTCGATCGTGCCGACCAGGCCGCCGGCGCCGGACGGGAACGCCGGCACGCTGCTCCACTGCCCGGAGGGCGGGTCGGCCAGGACCATGCCGTCGGGGCCGGGGCGGTAGTAGGGAGTGAAGCGGTCGAGCTGGTCGGGCCGGGCCGCGAAGCCGGTGTCGGTCATGCCCAACGGGTCGAAGACGCGCTCGGCCATCAGGTCCGGGAGCGTCATGCCGGTGGCGCGGGCCATCAGCACGCCGAGCAGGTCGCTGGACGTGTTGTACAGCCAGCGCTCGCCGGGCTGGTAGAGCAGCGGCACCCCGCTGAGGTCCTTCACCCACTGGTCCGGTGCCGGGATCAGCTGCGGCTGGAGGCCGTACTGCTGCCAGCCCCGCACGAACAGCGCGCCGACGGCCGGCCAGGTGAAGTCGTCCGGGAAGCCCCAGCCGGCGCGCGATGTGAGCAGGTCCGCGACGGTGATCGGGCGGTTCGCCGGGACCAGGTCGTCCAGCGGTCCGTCAGGGGTGCGCACGACCATCGGGCCGGCCAGTTCCGGCAGCCACCGGCTGATCGGGTCGTCCTGGCCGATGAGCCCTTCCTCGACCAGCTGCATGGCCAGCGCGGCGGTGACCGCTTTCGTCAGCGAGGCGATGCGGAACAGGGTGTCGCGAGCCATCGGCTTCGATCCGCCCAGCTCGGTCGTGCCGGCCGTCGCCAGCTCGACGTCATCGCCGCGCGCCACCAGGGCCACGACCCCGGGTGTCTCGCCACTGTCAACCGCGGACTGGAGCAGGTGGTGCAGGTCGTTTGCCACGCAAGCCACGGTACGCGCCGCGCCGTCGCGCTGCCCGGCGAAGGAATCAAGCGTGCAAGATTGATTTTTTCTATCCGGGCTGCGAGGCTCGCTGCAGGACGCAGCAGCGAACGCCCACCGGGAGGCGCCATGGCAGTGCTCGACGACCTGCTCGAAGACCTGGCCGCGGAGAGCGCAGTGCTCGACGCCCTGGTCACGCCGCTGGATCCGGATGCCTGGCGCGCCCAGACCCCGGCGCCGGGCTGGACGATCGGGCACCAGATCGCGCACCTGGCCTGGACCGACCGGGTCGCCGGGCTCGCCGCCCGGGACCCGGCCGAGTTCAACGCGATGCTGACCCGGGCCCTCCAGGAAGGCGGCGCCGGGTTCGTCGATCAGGAGGCTGAGCGCGGCGCGCGGCTGGCGCCGGCCGAGTTGCTGGCGGCCTGGCGCGCCGACCGGCACGAGCTGGTGACCGCCCTCGCGGCGGTTCCCCCCGGTCAGAAGCTGCCCTGGTTCGGCCCGCCGATGGGCGCCGCGACCATGGCCACCGCGCGCCTCATGGAGACCTGGGCCCACGGCCAGGACGTCGCCGACGCCCTCGACGTGAAACGCGAGCCGACCGCGCGGCTGCGCAACGTCGCCCACCTCGGCGTCCGCACCCGGGACTTCGCCTTCATCCAGCGCGGCCTGCAACCGCCGACTGCGGAGTTCCGCATCGAGCTCACCGCGCCGGACGGCAGCGTGTGGACCTGGGGTCCGCAGGACGCCGCCGAGCGCGTGACCGGCCCGGCGCTCGACTTCTGCCTGCTCGTGGCCCAGCGTCGGCACCGAGGCGACCTCGCGGTGCGCGCCGACGGCGCCGCCGCGGACGCGTGGCTCGACATCGCGCAGGTGTTCGCCGGCCCGAGCGGGCCCGGCCGGAGCAAGGGGCAGTTCGCATGAGCGGGGTTTCGAACGGGATTTCGGGGCCGGTCGCGGACGGGACTTCGGAGGGTGTTTCGCAGAACCACGACATCCTCCGGATCGGCAACGCCTCCGGCTTCTACGGCGACCGGTTCAGCGCGGTCCGCGAGCTGCTGGAAGGCGGTGAGCTGGACGTCCTCACCGGGGACTACCTCGCCGAGCTGACCATGCTGATCCTCGGCCGCGACCGGATGAAGAACCCTGATGCCGGATACGCCAAGACCTTCCTGCGCCAGATGGAGGACGCGCTCGGGCCGGCCCTGGAGCGCGGCGTCAAGATCGTGACGAACGCCGGCGGGCTGAACCCGGCGGGGCTGGCCGACAAGCTGCGGGAGGTGGCCGCGAAGCTGGGGCTGGCGGCGAAGGTCGCCCACGTCGAGGGCGACAACCTGCTGGCCCGCTCATCAGAGCTCGGATTCGCCGGGGCGCTGACGGCCAACGCCTACCTCGGCGGCTTCGGCATCGCGCGCTGCCTGGAAGCCGGCGCGGACATCGTGGTCACCGGCCGCGTCACCGACGCCTCGCTGGTCGTCGGCCCGGCCGTCGCGCACTTCGGCTGGCAGCACACTGATCACGATCGGCTGGCCGGAGCCGTGGCGGCCGGTCACGTCATCGAATGCGGCGCGCAGGCCACCGGCGGCAACTACGCCTTCTTCGCCGAGATCGCCGACCTGCGCCGCCCCGGCTTCCCGATCGCCGAGGTGCATGCCGACGGGTCCAGCGTCATCACCAAGCACCCCGGGACCGGCGGCGCCGTCAGCGTCGGGACGGTCACCGCGCAGCTGCTGTACGAGATCACCGGCCACCGGTATGCGAACCCTGATGTCACCACGCGGCTGGACACCGTGACGCTGACGCAGGAGGGTCCGGACCGGGTCCGGATCAGCGGCGTCGTCGGCGAAGCGCCGCCGCCGCGGCTCAAGGTGGCGTTGAACCGGCTCGGCGGGTTCCGTAACGAGGTCGAGTTCGTCCTGACCGGACTGGCGATCGAGGCCAAGGCGGACCTGGCCAAGGCGCAGCTGCTCGACGGGCTGACGAGCGCGCCGGAGTCGGTCCAGTGGACGCTGGTCCGTACCGACCGGCCCGACGCCGACACCGAGGAGACCGCCAGCGCCTTGCTGCGCTGCGTCGTCCGGGATCAGAACGCGGATACGATCGGGCGGGCCTTCAGCGGCGCGGCGGTGGAGCTCGCGCTGTCCGGCTACCCCGGCTTCAACATGACGGCGCCTCCCGGCGCGGCTTCGCCCTACGGCGTCTACACCGCCGCCTACGTCGACGCGGCCGAAGTGCCGCACATCGCGGTCCTGCCCGACGGCGAGCGGGTCGACATCGCGCACCCGGACCTCACGCTGGAGCTAGAGCCAGCGCCGAATCCTGTTCTCCCACAAGCACTTCCCACTGAGGAGACCCACCTGGCCCCGCTCGGCCTGGTCTTCGGCGCGCGCAGCGGTGACAAGGGCGGCGATGCGAACGTCGGAGTCTGGGCCCGCAGCGACGAGGCCTGGCGCTGGCTCGCCCACGAACTGACTGTCGAACGGCTCAAGACTCTCCTTCCCGAGACGGTTGAGCTGGCGGTCACACGCCACGTCTTCCCGAACTTGCGCGCCGTCAACTTCGTCGTCGAGGGCATCCTCGGCGCCGGGGTGGCCGCCCAAGCCCGGTTCGATCCGCAGGCCAAGGGGCTCGGCGAATGGCTGCGGTCCCGTACCGCCGAGCTCCCCGTCTCGGTGCTGAAGGGAGCTGAGCGGTGAATCGCCTGTCCAGTCCCGCCTGGTCGACCGAGGAACGCAGAGCTCTGCGGGACACTGTCCGCAGGTTCACCGAGCAGGAGGTGCTGCCGAACCTCGACGCGTGGGAGCGGGCCGGCGAACTGCCGCGCGAGCTGTCCAAGAAGGCCGGTGCGCTGGGCCTGCTCGGCGTCGCCCATCCGGTCCAGGCCGGTGGCGGGGGCGGCGACCTGATCGACGCCATCACGGTCAACGAGGAGATGCACTACGCCGGTGGTTCCGGCGGCTTGTTCGCATCCTTGTTCACCTGCGGCATAGCCGCGCCGCACCTGGTGGCCGCCGACGATCCCGCGCAGATCGAACGCTGGGTCGGGCCGGCGCTGGCCGGGGCGAAGATCGGGGCGCTCGCCGTCACCGAGCCCGGCGGCGGCAGCGATGTGGCGCGTATCCAGACGACGGCGCGGCGCGACGGTGACCACTACGTGGTGAACGGGGCCAAGACCTTCATCACGTCCGGCGTGCGGGCCGACTTCGTGGTGACCACGGTGCGCACCGGCGCTCCGGGCGCCGACGGGATCTCATTGTTGGTGATCGAGAAGGGCACGCCGGGCTTCACCGTCAGTCGGCGGCTGGAGAAGCTGGGATGGCTGTGCTCTGATACCGCCGAACTGGCGTTCCAGGACGTCCGGGTGCCGGTCGAGAACCTGGTCGGTGCCGAGAACAGCGGGTTCTCCCAGCTGGCCGAGCACTTCCTGTCCGAGCGGGTGGCGTTGGCGGCGCAGGCGTACTCGCACGCTCAGCGTTGCCTGGACCTGGCCGTGGAGTGGACCCGGAACCGGGAGACGTTCGGCAAGCCGCTCATCGATCGGCAGTTGGTCCAGAACACGCTGACGGAGATGGCGCGGAAGATCGACGTGTCGCGCACCTACACCCATGCGCTGATCGACCGGTCGGTAGCGGGGGACAAGGACCTGATCGCCGAGGTCTGTTTTGCCAAGAACACGGCGGTCGAGACCGCCGAATGGGTTGCCACGCAAGCACTTCAGCTGTTCGGCGGCCTGGGCTACATGCGGGAATCAGAGGTCGAACGGCACTACCGCGACGTCCGGATCCTGGGCATCGGCGGCGGCGCGACCGAGGTGATGAACGGCTTGGCGGCCCGCGTGCTGGGCTTCCGGTCATGAACACGCTGCCGCTGCCCGAGGGGTATGTCGGCAGTCGTCAAGAAAGGCGGAGCGGCGTGAGCGAGCAGCAGACCCTGGTGCGGTATGAGGCGCAGGCCGGCGTCGCGACCCTGACCCTGGACTCGCCGCGCAATCGCAATGCCCTGTCATCGAGGCTGGTCGCGCAGCTGCACGCCGGGTTGCGGGAGGCCGCGGCGGATCCGGGCGTGCGGGCGGTGGTGCTCGGCCACACCGGCAACACCTTCTGCGCCGGTGCCGACTTGTCCGAGGCGACCGGGGAGCCGGTGGATCCCGAAGGGCCGGTGGCGGGTCGGGCGCGCGCGTTGGCCGGGCTGCTGCGCGCGCTCGTCGAGCTGCCGAAGCCGGTGGTCGCGGCGGTGGACGGGCACGTGCGCGCCGGTGGCATGGGACTGGTCGCGGCCTGCGATCTGGCTGTGGCCGGTCCGGCGGCGACATTCGCGCTGACCGAGGCACGCCTGGGCGTCGCGCCGTCGATCATCTCGCTGACGGTGCTGCCCCGGCTGAGCTCCAGGGCCGCCACGCGCTACTTCTTGACCGGCGAGAAGTTCGACGCCGCGCAGGCCGAGGCGATCGGTCTGATCACGGTGGCGGCGCAGGACGTGCGGGCTGCTGTCGGCGAGCTGGTCGCGGCGCTGCGCCTCGGGTCGCCGCAGGGCCTGGCCGAGTCGAAGAAGCTGGTGACGGCGCCGGTCCTGGCCGCGTTCGACGCCCGTGCCGACGAGCTGGCCACGGCCTCGGCCCGGCTGTTCGCCTCGGAGGAGGCCCGGGAGGGGATGACGGCGTTCTTGCAGAAGCGGCCCCCGAGCTGGGCGGAATGACCCTCCGACAGCGCCCCGACAGCGCCCCGACAGTGCCCCGACGCCGCCCCGGCTTCAGCCATCCACCAGAGCGAACGACAGGCGACCACCCCCGATGCGCGAACCACAGCAGGACCGAAGCCGGGCCACCCGCCGCCGCCTGCTCGGGGCGTGCGTGGACTGCCTGGCCGATGTGGGCTGGAGCGCGACGACCGTGGCGGTGGTCGCCGAGCGCGCCGGCGTCTCGCGCGGGGCCGCCCAGCACCACTTCCCGACCCGCGAGGACCTGATCACCGCCGCGCTTGAGCACATGTTCGACGAGCGGATCGAGTCGGCGCGCGCCGAGCTGGCCGCTCCTGACGTCATCGTCACGACCGAAGCGGTGGTGGCGCGGCTGGTGGAGCACTTCACCGGCACCCTGTTCAAGGCGGCGTTGCAAGTCTGGACGGCTGCCGCGGCGGACGAGGCGCTGCGCGAGCGCGTGGTGCCGCTGGAGCAGAAGTTCGGGCGCGTGGCGCATCGGATGGCGAGCGAGGCGCTGGGCGTCGCCGACGAGGACGAGAGCGTGCACCGCCTGGTGCAGGCGACGCTCGACTTGGCACGGGGGCTCGGCCTCGCGGACGTGTTGACGGACGACTCGGCACGGCGCGCGGAGGTGGTGCGGGCATGGGCGGCGCATCTGGACGCGGTGCTGCGGGAGCGTGCCGGGCAGCCGGGGTGATGCGCCGCCCCGTCGGGTGAATCAGGGTTCGGTCATGGCGGCCCGGCCTATCTCAGGCTTCGTCGCCGCCGGTCATCATGGCGATCCAGCTGTGCGGGGCGTCGGCGCCGAGCATGAGCTCGTAGACGTCTTCCTCCCCGGCTGCCGCGGCGGCGCGCGGGAACATGGCCTGTTCGTATTCCGCCAGCGCGGCCTCGGCGTCGCCGGGGTGAGCGGCGATAGCCCGCCCGAGCTCGGCGCCGTCCAGCATGGCGAGGTTCGCGCCTTCGCCGTTCGGCGCGGCGAGGTGGGCGGCGTCGCCGATCAGCGTCACGCCGGGGGTGCGCGTCCAGCGATGGCCGAGGGGCAGGGTGTGGAGGGGGCGCACCACTGGCGCGGTGTCGCCGGCGCTGAAGAGCGCGGTGAGTTCGGGTGCCCAGCCTTCGAATTCGGCGGCGAGGCGTGCGGATACAGCGGATGTGGTGGATGCGGCTGATGTGGCGGCGGAACCGACATGGGCCAGCCAGTCCTCGGGGGCTTTGAGCTGCACATAAGCGTGCACAGCGCCTCCACCCTCCCGATGCGCGAGGAACCCCTTGCCCGGCGCGAGGGCGAACAGCGATCCGGCGCCGACCGCCTGTGCGGTGGCGGGATGGCGGGTCTCCGCGTCGAACAGGAAGTACTCGATGGACGTGTAGCCGACGTACTGCGGTTCGGCATCGGATAGCAGGGGCCGTATACGCGACCACGCGCCGTCGGCCCCGATCAGCAGGTCCGCGCGGACGTTCGTACCGTCAGCGAAGCGCAGCTCGTGACGGCCATCGCCGAGTGGCCGCGCGCCGCCGACCTTGTGCCCCCACCGCACGACCCCGTCCGGAAGCGAGTCCAACAGCAGCTGCCTCAGCTCGCCACGAGGGACTTCGGGGCGCACGCCGGTCCCGTCGTCGGGCAAGTCGAGCAGAACCGTTCCGGCCCGGTCCACAACCCGGTAGGCCTCGCGCCCCGGCAGCACCAGCTTGCGGAACTCCTCGATCAGCCCGGCCGCTTCGAGCGCGGGCTGGCCGTTCCAGGGGTGGATGTCGAGCAGGCCGCCTTGAGTGCGCGCGGCGGCCGACGCTTCCGCTTCGTAGACGGTGACCGGAATGCCGTTCAGGTGCAGGACGCGGGCCAGGACCAGGCCGCCGAGGCCTGCTCCCACGATGGTGACGGGGCTGCTCATCGATTCCTCCGAGAACTTTGGATCGTCGCTCCAATCATGCTAACACGGGTTTGGAGTGGCGCTCCAAACCTGGCAGAATGGCGGCCATGGCGAACAAGGCCCAGCGGGCACCGCGACGTACCGAGGCCCTGTCCAGGGACGTGATCGTGCAGGCCGCCGTGGCGATCCTCGACGCCGAGGGCGAGGAGGCACTGACCCTCCGGGCGCTCACCGTGCGGCTGGCCACCGGCTACGGGGCGATCTACCACCACGTCGCCGACCGCGATGACCTGCTCGGAGCGGCCGCCGACCACGTGATCGGACGCGTCGTGGCGGACATCGGGGGTGTCGCGGATCCGCGCGAGGCGCTGCGGGCCGTCGCGATGGGGCTGTTCGACGCGATCGCTGCGCACCCGTGGGTCGGGGCGCAGCTCACGCGAGAGCCGTGGCGTCCGGCGCTGCTGGACGTCTACGAGAGCGTGAGCGCGAACCTCCACGCGCTCGACGTCCCGGAACGAGCCGTCCCCGACTCGGCGGGGGCGCTAGTGAACTACATCCTCGGCGTCGCCGGCCAGAACGCGGCCAACGCCCGGGCGCTCGCGGCCAGCAAACTGGATCGGGAGACGTTCCTGGCCAATGTCGCCGCTCGATGGGCGCAACTGGATCCGGTCAGGTACCCGGCCATGCATAAAGCGGGGAGACATCTGCGGGAGCACGACGATCGCGAGCAGTTCCTCGCCGGGATCGACCTCATTCTGGCCGGCATCGCGGCTGTCAATCACACATGACCCGCCGCCGAGGTTGTCAGAGCGCGCAGTACGCGTTGACGAGGGCTTCCTGCGTGTCATTCTGGCCCTTGGTGTCATTCTCGACCCCGTGGAACTCATTGCCCGCGAGGATCACCTGCTGGCTCCCGTCCGCGCTGGAGAACCAATAGCTGCGGTAGCCCAAGACCCCGCCGTCGTGCAACCAGGCGGTCTTGCCGCAGGGCAGTTTCTCCTCGACGATGCCGAGTCCGTAGGAAGCGATGGAGTCGCTGCCGGATTCCGGCACGACGGTTTCCAACTCGGCCATCTGCTGCGCGGGCAGCAACTGGCCGGACATCAGGGCATGGACGAACGTCGACAGGTCGTTGACCGTCGAGACCAGCGCGCCGGCCGCGCCGAACATGTCGATGTTGGAGGCGGTCCCGTCGAATCCGTAGGCGGCGTTGTAGCCGTGCAGGTAGTCACCGGTCAGCTGATTGGTCGTGGGGAACGTCGTGCGGCTCAGACCGAGCGGAGTGATGACGCGGTTGGTGATCTCCGTGGCGGGGCTGTTGCCGGTGACCGCCTGGATCACCATGCCGGCAAGGACGTAGTTGGTGTTGGCGTAGCCCCATGTCGTGCCCGGCGCGGAGGCCGGGGCTCGGGTGGCGAGCGCGTCGGCGACCAGTGCTTGCGGGGTGTAGGCGGCGTTGGGCGCGAGGTTGGCGTAGTACGCGGCCGCGGTCAGATCGCTGAAGTAGTCAGGCAGGCCCGAGGTGTGGTTCAGCAGCTCTCGAAGGGTGATCTTCGAGCCGTCGTAGCCGTTGGAGTCGACCACGCCCGGCAGCCAGTGCTCCACAGTGTCATCCAGGGACAACTTGCCCTCCGCCTCCAGCTGAAGCACGACGGTGGAGGTGAAAGCCTTGGTCAGGCTGCCGATGCGGAATTGCGCGTTCGGATCCGCGGCGGTCTTCGTGGCGGCGTCGCCATAGCCGGCCGACAGGCTCTGCGTGCTGCCCCCGTCGCGGATCAGGGCGATCATTCCGGGATAGCCGTCGGCCACGCCCTGATTGAGCCCCGCCTGCATGATGCTGGCGGAACTCGTGACGTCGGCGCGCGCCGTACCGGCCCCGATGGCCGAGAAGACAGCAACCGCCGCGACGGATGCGGCCGCGGACTTCACAGTGGTTCGCATCAAGATCCCTCTCCTTGCGGGTGGATGAGTGCTCAGTTGTTCGAGCGTTTCGCAGGTTACTGACACGTGCGGAGGACCCCTCCTCGAACCCCGTTGATACGGTGTGGCCAACGCTCACCATGACGACTCGGAGCGCTGAGCACGGCCATGAACTGCGCGGATTCCTATGTTCCGCACATACAGAATTTGTAAAGGGGCGTGGATGCGCGGGAACCGATACGCGGCGATGGCTGCCGTGGTCGCGGTCACAGTCGCGGTCTCAGTCGCCGGAGCCGGATGCTCCAGCAGCGGGTCGATCGGTCCGGACGGGGCGGACGGTCAGGCGGCCTCCCCTTCCGCGGCGCTGATCGAGGAGATGAAGCAGTTCCATGACACCGGGGCGGCCCGCGCGTACGTCGACTTCGGCCAGACCGCGCAGCTGACCGCGCTCTGGAAGGGAACCTCCTCGCCCCCCGCCGACTCCGAGCAGTACCTCTTCCCCTCGCTGCAAGCCCGCGGTCTGGACGCTTACAACGCCGCGGTCCTCAGTTCCCTGACGCCGTTGGTCGGATTCGATCCGAGCCAAGCCGCCCAGGCGATCGACGTCGGCGATCCGCAGCACGCGGTGGGGGTTCTGGAAGGGCACTTCGATCCAGCGGCGATCGGGGCGAAGCTGGCAGCTGCCGGCCTGACGCAGAAGGATCTCGGCGGCGGCCAGACCGAGTGGGACGTGCCGGTCGATTCGGCGGCCCATTACGCGTTGCAGAAGGCCGGCGTCGACGATTCCCTCGATGTGCTGCGGGTCACCACCACGAAGATCATCTACGGGCGCGACAACGCCGACTTGGACGCCGCCCTGGACCCGACGTCCCCGGCACTGTCGGCCGACAAGCTGGACTCGGCGCTCGCCGGCTGCCTGGGCGATCCCACCGCGGCGGTGCTGGAGAACGCCGTCATGATCGGCTCGCCGGGCTACTCTGGACTCGCGGCCGGCGACCGGGTCACCTCCGCCACCGACGCCACCGACGTACTCTGCGTCGCCGCCCCGGATGACACGACCGCGCAGAAGTACGCGACCACGATGACGTCGACGATCCAGACCGGCACCCAGCCGAAGACCGGCCTGCCGTGGTCACGATTCCTGACCGCCCCCAGCGCGACGGTCGTGGGCGGTCCCGAGCACCTGGTGCGGCTGACCGCGAAGCCTGACCCGGCCCACACCGACGCCCTGTTCCAGGCAGTAGACGATCGAACGGTGGGGGCTCTGATGGGCTTGCCGATTCCGGGCGCGAATCTGGGCGACTGATGCTCCCGGCAGTCGGCGGGTTCTGCTTGGATCCGTAAATGGCTCAGGACGCTGCATCGTGACCTACCCCACTCAACCTACTGTCACCGCCATCTCCTCACGGTGGGCAAAAGGGTCGCCGTCCACATGGCGATCCCCGAGGAGCTGGTCGCGAAGCGGACCGCCTTCCACTGGGACCACCCGATCACCTCGGTCGCGGCGTCCGACCTGGTCTGGGAACTCGAGGCGGAGCACCGAGCCGGCTAAAGGAAGCGGAGTACCAAGCCGGTTAAAGGAAAAGGTGCGCAGCGGCTCGCCGCGCGCCGATCTGCTGGGTGGGCCCGACCGGCTACCAATCCGCGCAGGCTCTTACCCCGCCAGCACTTTCGCCCCACAAGACCCCCGTACCACCAACCGCGTCGCCACATGCAGCGGCGCATGTGCCGAAGCGACCTCCCCGTCCAGCGCGTCCACCAGCGCCTCGACAGCGCCCGCGCCGAGCGCCACCCGATCCTGCGCGACCGTCGTCAGTGTCGGGCGTACCAGGGCCGCCGCTTCGATGTCGTCGAAGCCGACCACGGCGATGTCGTGCGGGGCGCGCAGGCCGGCGTCGGCGAGGGCGTGCAGGGCGCCGATGGCCATCTCGTCGCCGGCGGCGAAGATGGCGGTGGGCGGGTTGGGCAGGCTGAGCAGTTGGCGGGCCGCTTCGTAGCCGCTGGTGAGGAAGAAGTCGCCGGCGACGATGTGCCGCGGGTCCGGGGTGAGGCCCAGGCGGGCCATTTCGGCGTGGTAGCCGGCCAGGCGTTCGGCGGCCGGCATCAGGGTCAGGGGGCCGGTGATGGTGGCTATCGCGGTGTGGCCGAGGGAGTGCAGGTGGCGGACGGCGGTCGCGGCGCCGGCCGGGTTGTCGGAGGTGACGTAGGTCGTGCGGTTGCGGTAGAGCGGCAGGTCGATGGCGACGCACGGGGTGCCCGAGTCGACCATGGCCGTGATGGCCGGGTGGGTGGCCTCCACCCCCATCATGATGACGCCGGCCAGGCTGTGCTGCTGGGCGGCCCGCAGGTAGAGGCCGACGTCCTCGGGGCTGGCGGCGTCCGCGGTGGACAGGACCATCAGGTGGTAGCCGGACTCGGCGAGCGTCTGCTTGATCCCGACGAACAGGTCCAGCAGGAAGGGGTGCCGCCGGTCCTGGTTGGAGTAGCCGGTGTCCCAGATCAGCCCGATCATGTCCGACCGGCGCCGCACCAGGGTCCGCGCAGGCTGGTTGGGGGAGTAGCCCAGTCGATCGGCCATCTCCAGGATCCGCCGCCGGGTCTCCGGGCTCACCTCGGCACGGTCGTTGAGCGCGCGCGAGACGGTCGCGGGGGAGACGCCGCTGAGACGGGCCAGCTCGCGGATGTCCACCATGAAGTGACCATAGCGGAAGACAGTCTGCTGCGATAGATCATCAGATGGTCGGACGGAAACGTATCCGCCCTGAACAGGGGCGGGAGCGTCGGCGAGCGCGCGGCTAGTACCTCCGTCCGCCCGCCGCCGACACCCCTGTCCGGCGCGCTACTGCGGGTCGGCCCTAGGACCCCGCGGTGGCCAACTGCAACGTCGTCGCCATCGTCGGGCTGGTGAAGGTGTTGTACGCGGCCCCGGAGGAGGGGTGGTACGAGCCCCACTTCAGGTAGTCGCTGGTGCCGTCGTACGTGGTCCCGGTGAACGTCCCGGACCCGGTGCTGAACGTCTGCTTCTTGCCGTCGTACCAGAGGTCGATGGTCCCGTCGGTGCGCCCCAGGTGGATCTTCAGCGCGTAGGAGTGCCACTGGTTGTTCGAGATCGGCGCGGTCCAGATCGGGTGCGCCGCGTGGTTGGTGTCCCACTCCTGCAACCGCACCCGGCCGTTGGTCGCGTCGATCTCGATCGGGTGGTTGGCGGTGCCGGTGCTGGGGTCGCACTTGAGCTGGAAGATGTAGCGGTCGTTGCTGTCGTCGATGGCGACCTTGGACGACCAGCCGACGTAGAAGGTCTGCCCGTCGGTGAGCACCGGGCCCAGTGCCTCGCAGCGCTCCTGGCCGGCCGCCTGGTAGGCCTGCCAGACCTTGCCCTTCCCGCTGCTGACGACGGAGAAGTTCCCGGTCGCGCACTGTACCGAGGCGAACGACGTGGGCCCGACCGTGGTGTTCGGCTTCCAGAGCACCTTCCCGGCGGCGGACGTGCCGGTGGCCGAAGCCTGCTCGGCCACGGCGATCGCCCCGCCGGTCAATACCAACGCGGCGGCGGCCGCGCCCCAGTAGGTGAGTCGTCTGCGGTGAAAGGCAGTGGTCATGAGGCTTAAGGTTAAGGGCGGCGCCGCCGGGGTGTGAGGAAATCTCAAAACCTGGCTGTGCGAAGGTGAGCGGCGCCGCCCCCAACCGGTCAGGGTTGAACAGCCATCGCGAAGATGTGAATCGCCGCGTCGTTCGGCACGGTCACGGTCTTCACCGTCTTCGAGGCGTCGATCTGGACCGAGTTGTAGAACACGTCGTAGTCGGTCCCGAAGTTCGCCGGACCGCTCGGCGTGTTCCGATGGTCGGTGACGATCGCGGTGGTGGCGCCGTGATCGGTCGGCGTGTCACAGCACCAGTTCGGGAATCCGAGGCTGCCGCTGGTCGACGTGCTGTCTGTGTAGGTCACGGTGACTGTGTCGGTGTCGAAGCCGGCTTCCGAACCGAGGAAGCCGAGCTTGGAGCCCTGCCCGCTGACGTCCACCATGACCCCGCTGCCCGCGACGTTGTCGTTCGTCCCGGCAGCCGAGGACGGCCAGGTGAACGTCGCGCCTTGGGCCGTGATCGTGGCTCCCGGCGTGGCCCCGGCCACAGCGAGCGCCTGAGCGGAGTAGCTGTCTCCGTTCCCGTCGAAGTTGCCCGGCGCCGGATTGCTCTCGTCACTGATCGCGATGTTGTTGAACGCGCCGGCCAGCGTCGGGAACGGGGTGTTGGTGACGTTGGACAGGTCCGCCCGGTCGGTCGCCGGTGACCCGCGGTCGCGGTAGCCGACGGACGCGGTCAGCGTCGTCGTCACCTTGCCCGGCGGGGGTGCGCTCGCGGTGACGGTGAACGTCGCGGTCGCGGACGTGCCCGGCTTGATGTTCTTCAACCGTACCGACTTCGGTGTGGCGGTCCAGCCGGTCGGCAGCTTCAGCGTGACCGAAGGCTGCTGGGCGTCGAAGTACCCGTAGTCACCCAGCGAGACGGTCACCGGAGTCGGGACACCGGCGACGAGCGGCGAGGAGCTGATCGTGGCCGCCGTGTGGATCGGCAGGTGCTTGTCGGCCCCGGGGTGGACGCGGTAGATGACGGTCGCGTGCGGCGCCAGGGCCGCGGATATCGTGCCGTCGCTGGCGCTCACGGCCTTGCTGACCAGATCGGTCAGCCGGAACGGCGTGTCGCGGGCCGGCAGTCCGATGGTCGAGGCGTTGGTCGTGACGGTCTGCGCGGTGTCGCCCTTGTTGAACAACACGACCGAGACGTCACCGTTCGCCAGCGGCTTGGCCAGGACGTCATAGCCGGTGCCGGACTGCACGATCGTGCCCTGCGCGCCGAGCTTGTCCTGGTCCACGGCCACGACGTCGCGGTTCGAGACGATCCCGACTTCCGTCGGCGTCAGCTTCGACAGATCGGTCGACAACAGGATCGGCGAGGCCATCTCCGACCAGAGCGTCATCTGGGTCTGTTCCTCGGTCGGCGTCAGGCCGCCGTTGCCGACTTCCAGCATGTCCGCGTCGTTCCAGTGCCCGGGACCGGCCCACTGCGCCAGGCCCGGCGTGTTGTCCTCGCTGTAGTTCTCCAGCACGCTCGGCCAGGCGTCGTAGATGTCCGAGCCGAAGCGCCACAGGTTGCCGTGCTGATAGAGCCACGTCAGCTCGTTGGTGAAGTCCGGGCCGGAGCAGCAGACGTAGGCCGGGGCCGACTCGGAGAACTGCATCGGGCGGTGGGTGTTCAGCAGCGCCTGGCTGGCCTCGGTGTAGACGATCTGCGCGACCTGGCTCTCGGTCTTGCCGGGGAACTGGTCCATCGGCTCGTAGCAGTAGTCGAGCTTGAGGTAGTCCACGCCCCAGGAGGCGTAGAGGTTCGCGTCCTGCTGGAAGTGGCCGTAGCTGCCGGCCGCGCCCTGGCAGGTGTTGTAGCCGGCGTCCTCATAGATGCCGAACTTCAGGCCCTTGCTGTGGATGTAGTCGCCGAGCCACTTCAGGCCGTGCGGGAAGCGGGTGGCGTCGACCTGCAGGTTGCCGTTGGCGTCGCGGGTCTTCTGCATCCAGCAGTCGTCGATGTTGACGTAGTCGTAGCCGAGCTTGTTCAGGCCCAGGGACACGATCTCGTCGGCGGTCTTGGTGAACAGCGCCTCGTTCATGTCGCTGTTGCACTCGAAGCCGGCCCAGTCGTTGAAGCCCATCGGCGGGGTCAGCGACAGGCCGTTGTAGGAGGGGTGGGTGTTGATCGCCGGCGTGGCGACGGCGGCCGGCGCTGGGGCGCCGGCGTTCGCCGAGACCGCGGGTGCGGCGGCGCTCAGCACGCCGAACACCATCACGGCCGCGGTGACGGCGCCGAACAGCCGCCGGTGGGGGACGGTACGGGACATTTCACCTCCGAGGGAGAGGACTGATCTCGCGGAGTCACCGTAAGAAGCGCGAGCGCCGTGCGCAAGTGTTTGGGAAGGCTCAGTTTCAATCAGTTCCGCGCAGAGTTCGTGCAGGAGCTGCCGCGGAGGTCGCCACCGCGCCGATCGAGCCGATCGCGCACCGTCTAAGGGTTCGACGTTTCACCGTGGGGCGGCGAGACTGGTCAGATGGCGCGATGGGCTCGGCTCTGGCGGCGGATGACCAAGGCGTTCGACGTCGACGCGGTGGCGGTGACCGCGGTCGACGACATGGCGGGGGACCCGGACGGCTGGGAAGCCGGGTACATCGACACCGCGGGGACCAAGTACCGCACCGTGGCGCGCCGGCTGCCGCTGTTGATCGTGACATCGATCCGGCTGGCGGCCGAGGCGTCCAAGGCCCGCACCGTGGCGTTGCTGGTGGTGCAGACCGCCTCGGCGGTGGCCGGGGCCTTCAGCCTCTACGCCACCACCGACGTCCTCGCCCCGCTGTTCGGCGCCGGGGCCACGCCGGACCGGATCCGAGCGGCGCTGCCGTCGATGGTCCTGGTGCTGGTCCTGACCGCGTCGCGGTCACTGTGCGACTCGATGGCCAAGGCGTTCGCGCAGCAGCTGGGGCCGATGATGGACGCCCGGGCGACGATCCGGTTGCAGGAGCTGTCCACCCGCGCCGAGCTGGTCGCGTTCGACAAGGCGGACTGGGTGGACGCCTCGCAGCGGGCCGAGCGCGGCTCCATCTCGGCGCGCGTCATGGTGACGGTCACCCAGCAGGTGTTGCAGAGCCTTGCGACGCTGGCCGGCGTGGCCGGCGTGCTCGCGGTCCTGCACCCGGTGCTGGTGCCGCTGCTCTTGTTGTCGGTGGTGCCGCGCTGGTGGGCGGCGGTGCGGGTGGCGCGCCTGGACTACAAGGTCTTCGTGCGCTGGGTGGAGGGGCGGCGTCGGCAGAACCTGCTGATCCAGATGTCCACGACGACGGGTTCGGCCGCGGCCGTGCGAGCGCTGTCGTTGTCCGGGTACCTGGTCGAGCGGTATCGCAAGCTCACCAACGCCTATTTGACCGAGCGGCTGCAACTGGTCCGCGCCGAGACGATGAGCATGGTGGCGGGCAACGCCATCGCAGGGTTCTTCACCGGCGTCGTCTACGCGGTGCTGGCACTGCTGCTGTGGCGGCAGGCAATCCCGCTGGCGGTCGGCGGGACGGCATACCTGGCGGTGAGCCGGGTGCAGCAGGCCCTGCTCAGCCTGGCGATGGATATCAACGATCTGTATGCCGAGGGCCTGTACCTGGAGGACTACCGCTCATTCTGCGCCGACGCCGCCGGGCACCTGCCGCCGATCGGCCGCGAAACCGCGCCGGCGGACTTCGCGGAGATCGTCGCCGAGGACGTGGGCTTCACGTATCAGGGGGCCGCGAAACCGGCGGTCGCGGGCGTCTCGCTACGCGTGCGGCGCGGACAGGTGGTCGCGTTCGTGGGGGAGAACGGCGCGGCGAAGACCACGATGGCCAAGCTACTGGCGCGCCTGTATCTGCCCGACACCGGACGGATCAGCTGGGACGGCGTCGACAGCGCGGAGATGGACGTCGAGACACTCCGCTCCCGGATCGCCTTCATCGACCAGGACCACACCCGCTTCCCATTCACGGCCGGGGAGAACATCCGCATCGGCGAGTGGACGGCCCCGCCCGAACCCGACCGCGTCGAGCAGGCGGCCCAGCACGCCGGCGCCCACACCTTCATCAGCGCCCTGCCACGCGGCTACAACACCCTGCTGGAGCGCAGCCTCACCGGCGGCCTATCAGTGTCCGGCGGCCAGTGGCAGCGCCTGGCGCTGGCGCGCGGCTTCTTCCGCCGCGCGGCTCTGGTGATCGCCGACGAACCGACGTCAAGCCTCGACGCCGCAGCGGAGGCCTCGTTCTACCGGCAGCTGCGCGAGTACGGCGGCACGATAGTGATGATCACCCACCGCCTCGGCAACGTGGCGGAGTGCGCGGACTACATCTACGTGTTCGCCGACGGCGTGGTCGCCGAGGAGGGCACGCACGCGGAGTTGGTCGCGGGCGATGGGTGGTACGCGCAGGCCTATCGGTTGCAGAGGCAGAGCTTTGAGAACGGGGACCGGCCCGAGCCGAGCCCGAGTGCGGATGGTGGCGCGGCGGCTTCGGTCCCGGCTGGGGGCTGAGGGGCTGTGGGGC